>JAYVJL010000187.1:0-23394 GCA_043769295.1 Polaromonas sp.
CTACATCGCTGCCGTGGCCGGTTACTACACCGCACCCAACGGCCAAATGCTGAGCTTTCCGTTCAACAGCTCCACCACCGTCTTCTACTTCAACAAAGATGCTTTCAAAGCGGCTGGTTTACCCACCGACAAAGCACCCTCCACCTGGCCTGAAGTGACCCTGGCCGCCGCCAAGCTCAAAGCCAGCGGCCACAAGTGCCCGTTCACCACCGCCTGGCAGGGCTGGACACAACTGGAGAGCTTCTCGGCTTGGCATAACGTCGAATTTGCTACCAAATCCAACGGCCTGGCTGGTATGGACGCGCGCATGAAGGTCGATTCACCCCTGCACCAACGCCATATTGAAAACCTGGCCAACATGGCCAAACAAGGCCTGTTTGTCTACAAAGGCCGTGGCAACGTGCCTGAAGCCAGCTTTATCTCGGGCGAATGCGCGATGATCAACACCTCTTCGGGCTTTTACGGCAATGTGGCTAAAAATGCCAAATTTGGTTACGGCCTGGCCCCGCTGCCCTATTACCCTGATGTGCCCGGCGCACCGCAAAACACCGTCATTGGGGGCGCGAGTTTGTGGGTCATGTCGGGTAAAAAACCGGCGGAATACAAAGGCGTAGCGGCTTTCTTCAATTACATCTCCAGCCCTGAAGTGCAGTCCGCCAGCCACAAGCGCACCGGCTACCTGCCCATCACAACAGCAGCCTACAAGTTGACCGAGGCCTCCGGCTTTTACAAACAAAACCCCGGTACTGATGTGGCGGTCACGCAGATGATCCGCAAAGTCACCGACAAGAGCCGTGGCATCCGCCTGGGTAACTATGTACAGATCCGCGCCGTGGAAGATGAAGAACTGGAACAAGTATGGAATGGCAAAAAAACAGCCAAAGAAGCACTGGACGACATTGTGAAACGCGGCAATGAACACCTGGCACGCTTTGAAGCGGCGAACAAAGGCAAATAAGTATTTGTAAAATCCTATATTGCTATTAATTAAATAGCAATATAGGCAACAAAACCGCCGGCTATAGCCATTTTTAATCTACTTTCAGGATAGTTTCAGTTCCTTATGGAAAAACGCGTTCAATTTCGATCCTCATGGCTGCCCTGGCTGTTGATTGCGCCCCAGCTGGTGGTGATTGTTGTGTTTTTCTTCTGGCCAGCTTCTCAAGCGGTGTTGCAGTCATTTCAGGTCCAAGATGCGTTTGGTTTGTCCAAAGAATGGGTGGGTTTTCAAAACTTTCTGCAGTTGTGGAACGATGAAAGCTACCTGGCGTCCTTCAAAACCACGGCTATTTTCTCGATCCTGGTTGCCGTTTTAGGCATTAGCCTGTCCCTGATATTGGCTATTTTTGCCGACCGCATCATCAAAGGGGCGATGCTGTACAAAACCATGTTGATCATCCCCTACGCCGTTGCCCCCTCTGTCGCTGGCGTGTTGTGGATTTTCATGTTTTCGCCCTCTTTGGGCGTGGTTGCCTATGCTCTGGGCAAAATTGGCATCAATTGGAACCACCTGCTCAACGGCACACATGCCATGACGCTGATTGTCATGGCCGCCGTGTGGAAGCAGATTTCCTACAACTTCCTGTTCTTTTTGGCAGGTTTGCAGTCCATTCCCAAATCCCTGATCGAAGCCGCCGCCATTGATGGTGCCAAACCGTGGCGACGTTTTTGGACGATTCAGTTCCCGCTGTTGACGCCCACGGCGTTCTTTTTGCTCGTCATCAACATGGTCTATGCGTTTTTTGACACCTTCGCCATCATCGAAGCGACCACGCACGGCGGCCCTGGGCAAGACACCTCCATTTTGGTCTACAAGGTTTACCACGATGGCTTCAAGGCGATGGACCTGGGCGGCTCGGCTGCGCAATCGGTCGTGCTGATGACGATTGTGATTGCGCTGACCGTGGTTCAATTCCGCTTCGTTGAAAAGAAAGTAAATTACTAGTGGTAAATTTCCATGGTTGAGCGCAGTCCTTTTCTCAATTTTCTGGCGCATGCCATCATGTGGATCGGCATGCTGATAGTCGCCTTTCCCCTCTATCTGGCCTTCATCGCCTCCACCCATACGGCGCAAGAAATCGTGCAATTGCCCATGCCATTGTTGCCTGGCAGCAATTTGTGGGAGACCTACAGCAAAGCGCTGATCGGTGGCGGCGCAGGTGCCGGTTCAACCGCGCCCGTCGCCCACATGATGTGGGTAAGCTTTGTGACCGCCATGACCATTGCCATTGGCAAGATCGCGATTTCACTGCTCTCCGCCTTCGCCCTGGTTTATTTTCGTTTTCCGTTCAAGGGCTTCTTCTTTTGGATGATTTTTATCACCTTGATGCTGCCGGTTGAAGTGCGCATTGGCCCGACCTACAAAGTCGTCGCCGATCTGGGCATGCTCAATACCTATGCGGGTTTGACGGTTCCGCTCATCGCCTCGGCCACGGCTACCTTCCTGTTCCGCCAGTTTTTCATGTCCGTGCCAGATGAGCTGACCGAAGCGGCACGCATGGACGGGGCCAGCCCGATGCGGTTCTTCTTTGACATTTTGCTGCCGCTGTCCAAAACCTCCATCGCCGCGTTGTTTGTGATCCAGTTCATCTACGGCTGGAACCAGTACCTGTGGCCGCTGTTGGCCTCGACGACCGAAAGCATGTACCCCGTGGTGGTCGGCATCAAGATGATGGTGGCGGGCGGTGATTCACAAAACGAGTGGAACGTCGTCATGGCCACCGCTATTTTGGCCATGTTGCCGCCGGCGGCTGTGGTCATGCTGATGCAAAAATGGTTTGTCAAAGGCTTGGTGGACACTGAAAAGTAGTCCAAACACTGCGCAAACCCATTTTTTACCCTCAAAATATGACTCTAGCCGGCGTATTTATTGCCTAAGCAGCTATTAAATTTATAGCATTAAAACATTCACTTCATGGCCTCAATATCCCTCAAAAACGTCATCAAACGCTACGGTACGGGCAAATCGGCGACGCAGGTCATCCACGGCGTCAGTGCCGAGATCGCCGATGGCGAGTTCATCGTCATCGTCGGGCCTTCCGGCTGCGGTAAATCAACCCTCTTGCGCATGGTCGCCGGGCTGGAAGAAGTCTCGGGCGGCGAGGTCTGCATAGCCAACCGCGTGGTCAACGACCTGGAACCCGCCGAGCGCGACATCGCCATGGTCTTCCAGAACTACGCGTTGTACCCGCACATGAGCGTCTTTGACAACATGGCCTATGGCCTGAAAATCGCCAAAGTCCCGAAGGACGAGATCAAAACCCGAGTCGACAAAGCCGCCAAAATCCTCGAATTGGGTGGTTTGCTGGACCGCAAACCGCGCGACATGTCCGGCGGTCAGCGCCAGCGCGTAGCGATGGGCCGCGCCATCGTGCGGCAGCCGCAGGTGTTTTTGTTTGATGAGCCTTTGTCAAATCTGGACGCCAAGCTGCGCGCTCAGACCCGCTTGGAGATCCAGAAGCTGCACCGCGAGCTGGGCATCACCTCACTCTTTGTGACCCATGACCAGGTGGAAGCCATGACGCTGGCGCAGCGCATGATCGTCATGAACGCCGGTGTGATGGAGCAGTTCGGCACACCCGAAGAGGTGTACAACCGCCCCGCCAGCACCTTTGTCGCCAGCTTCATGGGCTCGCCGCCTATGAATTTACTCAAAACCGCGCCGGGTGTGAATGCGGGACAGATTTTAGGCATCCGTCCCGAACATTTGGATATCACACCCTCGGGTTGGCCCCTCCAAGTCGAAGCCATTGAGCTGTTGGGCGCTGAGCGCTTGGTCTACACCCACCTGAACGACGAACGCGTCATCATCCGCGTCGAAGAAAACCAGCCCTCGCCAGCGATTGGCAGCACCATCTACGCCACTCCACGTGCAGACAAAGTGCACCACTTCGATGTGGCGACCGGCAAGCGCATCGCTTAATACATCACTCAGTACATCGCTCGGTACATCAGCGAAACACAGGTAAGCTTGCGGGATGCAAACTGTCAACTCTGAAAACTGGCCCTACCCAAGGTGGATCGCCCACCGCGGTGCCGGCAAACTCGCCCCTGAAAACACCCTCGCCGCCTTCCAGTTTGGCGCCACGTTTGGCTACCGCATGTTTGAGTGCGATGTGAAGTTGAGCATGGACGGCATCCCGTTTTTGCTGCACGACGACACCCTGGACCGCACGACCAACGGCCACGGCATCGCCGCCAAATGGCCTTGGAGTGAACTCTCCCAGCTGGACGCTGGCCACTGGCACTCAGGTGCCTATGCGGGCGAACCGCTGCCAACGCTGGCCAACATCACGCAATGGTGCTTGAAAAACGGGTATTTCCTGAATATTGAAATCAAACCCACACCGGGCCAGGAAGCCGAAACAGGCAAAGTCGTGGCCGAGCACGCCGCCCGTTTGTGGAAAGACGCCGACATCCCGCCCTTGTTAAGCTCCTTTCGCCCCGAATCCCTGGAAACCGCCCAAGCAGCCGCCCCCCACCTGCCACGCGGTTTGCTGCTGGATACGCTGTGGAAAGGCTGGCTGGAGACCGCTTTGGTACTGGACTGCACCGCCATCATCTGCAATTACCAACTCTGGGACATCTCCAGCGTTACCCAGGCCAAAAGCGCGGGCTTCAAGTGCCTGAGCTACACCGTGAATGACGAAAGTGTGGCCCACCGGTTGCTGGATTTGGGGACGGACGGGATCATTACGGACTGGGTGGATGTGTTTCCACCCAGGACGTGAATGAATAATTGAGTTTTCACTACTAATTCAATAGCGCCCCAGGCAATAAATACGCCGGCTATAGCCACATTTAAGCACCATTTTGATGGTTTTTGAATTATTTAGCCCGCCAGCCGCTTTGAAACCACCACTGGCAGCCAGCGGCGGCCAGGACCACGCCAGCGTAGGTCGCCATCTTGCCGTCGGTGTTGAAAACGACCAAACCGACAAATAAAACGGCCAGACAGGCCAGACTGGTGATCAGCATTTGCGATTTCAACGAGCGTTTGACCGGCGTTTTGCGCCACAGCATACGGCTAAAAAAGGGCATCATCACTCCCATGGCGATCGCGGGCAGGACGAAGTTGAACAGGTGGTTGGCGAGGTCAAAAAAGCGCATGTCTGTAGTTTAAGGGATGCTGCCGACCCTAAGATAAAACAGCCCATGAGAAAATTTTATAATCAGGGCATGGCAGTTTGGGCATTAGGCATTAATCACACCACCGCGCCGCTCGATTTACGCGGGCGGTTTGCCTTTGCTATCGATCAGATCGAGCCGACCTTGCACCGCATGCGCTCGGATTTGAGCGACGTTTTGGCGCTGCCGTCAAGCCAGGCACCGCTGGAAGCGGCTCTGATTTCCACCTGCAACCGCACCGAAATCTACCTTGCCCATGGTGGCGGTACGAACGCCCAGACGGGTTTGAGCACCCACGCGTCGCCCGAATTGACGCTGACCCCCACGCTGGAATGGATGGCGCATATTGGCGGCGTGTCGCCAGCTGCGCTGCGCGCCCACGCCTACACCCTGCACGACAGCCTGGCCGCCCGCCACGCTTTTCGTGTCGCCAGCGGGCTGGACAGCATGGTGTTGGGCGAGCCGCAGATTTTGGGGCAGATGAAAGACGCGGTGCGTGTGGCCGGTGACGCAGGCGCGCTGGGTGCGACGCTGAACCAGCTCTTTCAGCGCAGCTTTTCCGTCGCCAAAGAGGTGCGCAGCTCCACCGAGATTGGGGCGCATTCCATCAGTATGGCGGCTGCAGCGGTGCGTTTGGCCGGTCAATTATTTGAAGATCTTGGCAAAATCAAGATTTTATTCGTCGGGGCCGGCGAAATGATTGAGCTGTGCGCTACACATTTCGCAGCAAGGCAGCCCAAATCCATTGCCATCGCCAACCGCACGCTGGAGCGGGGTGAAAAACTGGCCAGCCGTTTTGGTGCGGAATCCATGCGTCTGGCCGACCTGCCCGGCCGTTTGCACGAGTTTGACGCGGTTATCAGCTGCACCGCCAGCACGCTGCCGATCATCGGGCTGGGTGCGGTCGAACGCGCTTTGAAACTGCGTAAGCACCGCCCCATGTTCATGGTCGACCTGGCCGTGCCGCGCGACATTGAGCTGGAAGTGAAAGCCCTGCAAGACGTGTATTTGTACACTGTGGATGATTTGGCAGGTGTGGTGCAAACCGGCCAGGCCAACCGGCAGGCGGCGGTGGCGGAGGCTGAAACCATCATCGACGCCGGGGTGCAAAGCTTCATGCACTGGCTGGATCAGCGCAATCCGGTCACCGGCAGCGTCTCCTTGATCCAGCAACTCAATGCCCAAACCGACAACTGGCGCGCAGCAGAGTTGACCCGCGCCCGCCGGTTGCTGGCCAAAGGCGCACCGGTGGATGAGGTGCTGGAGGCGCTGGCCAAGGGCTTGACGCAAAAGCTGCTGCACGGTGCCTATGCCGAGCTGCATGCGGGCGACGCCACCGCCCGTGAGCACACGGCGCAGGTGGTGCAGAAGCTGTTTTTACGAAAAGAGCGCCGCGCAGAGCCAGGCGACGAGCGTTAGCGACGCTTCTAGCGTACCGCGAACCCTTCGACAAGCTCAGGGTGAACGGTTATTTCCTCTCTCGCTTCTACTTTTTAAAGTCAGTAAGTATTTAGTCCGTTCGGGCTGAGCCTGTCGAAGCTTTAACTTGAAAATTGCCAATTTCTCATGAAACCATTCCTTAGACAACAGCTAGAACGCTACCCCATCCGCCTCGGTGAACTCAACTTCTTCCTGCAGCAAGAAGGCATCACCGACGACATGAAGAAGTATCTGGCGCTGAACAAAGAGCATGCCGAAGTCAGCACCGTGGCCGCAGAGTTTACGCAGTTTTTGAAGCGCGAGAAGGACTTGGCCGACGCTCAAGCCATGCTAAATCACCCCGACATGGCGGATATGGCCGACATGGCGAAAGAAGAAATCAAAGACGCCGAGGTTGACATTGCGCGGCTGGAAGACGAGTTACAGCGCCTTCTGCTGCCCAAAGACCCGGACGATGAACGCAACGCGTTTGTGGAGATACGGGCGGGCACAGGCGGTGATGAATCCGCCTTGTTTGCCGGCGACTTGATGCGCATGTACACCAAGTATGCTGAGCGCACGGGTTTCAAGGTCGATGTGATGAGTGAGTCCTTTGGCGAGGTGGGCGGCTACAAGGAAGTGGTGCTCAAAATATCGGGCGACAATGTCTACGGCAAACTCAAGTTCGAATCTGGCGGTCACCGCGTGCAGCGCGTGCCCGCGACCGAGACGCAAGGCCGCATCCACACCAGCGCCTGCACCGTGGCGGTGATGCCGGAGCCAGACGAGGCGGTCACCATCACCCTGAATCCGGCAGATTTGCGCATCGACACCTACCGTGCCAGCGGCGCAGGTGGCCAGCACATCAACAAAACCGACTCCGCCGTGCGTGTCACCCACCTGCCCACCGGCATCGTGGCCGAATGCCAGGACGGCCGCAGCCAGCACAGCAACAAAGCCTCTGCCTTGAAGGTGCTGGCCGCCCGCATCAACGAAAAAGACCGTACCGAGCGCCACGCCAAGGAAGCCGCGACCCGTAAAGGCCTGGTCGGCAGCGGCGACCGCAGCGACCGTATCCGCACCTACAACTTCCCCCAAGGCCGCCTGACCGAACACCGCATCAACCTGACGCTGTACAAATTGCAGTTTGTGATGATGGGCGAGATTGACGAAGTGATTGAGGCGCTGCTGCTGGCACGCAAGGCGGAGCAGCTGGAGGAGCTGGAAGTGGGTGCGGCGGCTTAGGCGCTGACGAAGTCGAACAAGATCGACATGTGCGCGAGCGTACAGACGCGACTGTCTTTTCAATCTATCTTTTGCGCAGTTGCAGCCCTTTGCTGCAGCATCACACAAAGGATAGCCATGTTGAAAAATAAAATCGTTTTGGTCACAGGCGCATCGTCGGGTATTGGGCGGGCGGTGGCACTTGTCTGCGCGCGCGAGGGCGCAAAACTGGTGGTGTCAGACGTGAATGCAAGCGCAGGTGAAGAAACCGCGGCCATGGTGCGCGCCTTGGGCACGGACGCCTTTTTTGTCGCTGCCGATGTGGGTAAGCCGGAAGACCACAAAGCCCTGGTGGACAAAACGGTGGCCCTTTTTGGCCGTTTGGATGTGGCCTGCAACAATGCGGGCATTGGCGGCCCCAGCGCGGCCACGGCCGACTACCCGATTGACGGCTGGGCACAGGTGATCAACATCAACCTTTCGGGCGTGTTTTATGGCATGCAGCAGCAGATCACCGCCATGCTCAAAACCGGTGGCGGCTCGATTGTCAATATCGCATCGGTGCTGGGCGCGGTGGCTTTTGCCAAATCGCCCGCCTATACCGCCGCCAAACATGGTGTGGTGGGCTTGACCCAGGCAGCGGCGCTGGAATACGGCACACAAAACATCCGCATCAACGCCGTTGGGCCCGGATTTATCCACACACCCATGATCAGCGAGCTGGAGAAAAACACCGAGGCCAACGACATGCTGGTGGCGGCCCACCCGATTGGACGGCTGGGTCGTGCGGAAGAGGTGGCTGAACTGGTGGCTTGGTTGGCCTCAGAGCGTGCCTCTTTCGTCACCGCCGCCTACTACCCTGTGGACGGTGGTTACTTGGCTCGTTGATTTGGCCCGGTAATTTTTAACGCCCTGTCGCGTCCACCGGCCGGCCGGCTTCAAACAAGAACCAGGTGCGTCGCTCGGTTTCGTCGATCCAGACCTCGATCATGCTGGTGGTGGCGATGTCTTTGTGGTCTTCGCAGACGTTGTGCGCCTCGCGCAGGCGGGCGACCATGGTTTTGTTGTCTTCGCACAGTTCAGCCAGCATGTCGGACGGCTCGACGTAGAGGGCATCGTTGTCCAAAATCCGCTGGGTGCGGGCGATGTGACCGATTGAACGCAGCGTGGTGCCGCCAACTTTGCGAATGCGTTCGGCGATGGGATCGGCCATGGCGTAGATTTGATCGGCCTGCTCGTCCAGCATGACGTGGTAGTCGCGAAAATGCGGGCCGCTCATGTGCCAATGGAAGTTTTTGGTTTTCAGGTAGAGCGCAAAAATATCGGCCAGGATGCCGTTCATGGCGGCTGAAATATCGGTCGTGGCGACCACTTTCAAATCAGTCGGCGTGATGAGTTGTGCCGCTTGACGCGCTGCTGGCGTTTTTTGGGATGTTTTCGGGGGTGTTTTTTCAGACTTGCTCATGGTGTACCTTTATGAAAGGGTGAAGTGAAGGGTGGTCCAACCGTCAATTTAGCGACTCATCCAATATGCCTCTGTGCGCTAACTCACATAGATACCGAGAAAAGCTGGACACATGCCCGGCAACAAACTGCTCCATTGATATTCAACAAAGCTCTTGGTACGGATATTGCTAATAATTATGTACAGCGCCACTGCCTGCTACGTCACCTGCGTTATGAGCAGGCGATTCCCCTACCGAACACCGAAAGCGTCCCATGGTCAGACTTAAATTTTCAATTGAACTGAATTACAACATCGACAACTACGGTTGCGATTTCATCTTCAGCATCCATGCAGCAAAAACCGCGCATCAGATCGTCGTCAACGAATCGCTCAGTCTGAGCCAAAACCTGCCGCAAAACGAGTACATGGACCCCGTGACGCATACGCGGTATCTGCGGCTCAAGGCATTCGCGGGACCGCTCACAGTGCGTTATGACGCCGTGGTTGATTTGGACCATTTCAGCGCGCAGCCGGCCGAGCTGGGCGAGGTGCCCATCGCCGACTTGCCGGGCGAGGTGCTGCCCTACATCTACCCCAGCCGCTATTGCCAATCTGACCGCCTGCACCGGCTGGCGGTGAAGGAGTTTGGCCACCTGCCGCACGGTTACGCGCGGGTGCAGGCGATCCGCGACTGGGTCATGAACCGCGTTACCTTTTCATCCAACTCCTCCACCGGCAACACCTCCGCCGTGGACACGCTGGTGGAAGAAGTGGGTGTGTGCCGCGACTTTGCACATTTGATGATCGCCCTGTGCCGCGCCCTCAACATTCCGGCCCGCTTCACCACAGGCATTGACTATGGGGCCGACCCCAAACTGGGGCCAACCGACTTTCATGCCTACGTTGAGGTGTTTTTAGGGAACCGCTGGTTCATTTTCGACGCCTCGGGGGTGGCGGTGCCGATGGGTTTTGTGCGGTTTGGCACGGGGCGCGACGCAGCAGACGCCGCTTTTGCCACGATTTTTGGCGGCGTTGTGGGCGCAGCACCCGTGATTCACATCGAAGCCATCCCCAACGCAGCCGGCGTCTTGGTCATGCCGCAACATGTGCCCTATGCGCTGTCGACCGATGGGCAACGCTGAGATGGCGCTGGCCCTCGCGACTAGCAGAACCTTCAACGTCCGTTAAGGTCTCCAGCGTCTCCCAACCCAATCACCACTGGCAATCACCGGTTTGCCCGTGGTGTATTGGGGGTTGATCTCATAAAACAGGCAGGAGAGCTGGCGTACTCCCACCCGCACAATCACCATGCGTTTGCAGTATTCGTCGAGTTGCTGGGGGTAGATCATCTCAATGTCATCCAGCACCCTCTCCAGCTCGGAGGCAATGGCGTAGACCTCGCCCACGATATTGTCCTGCGGCGCATCGGTCAGCACCACACCCGGATAGTCACCCAGGTCGTACATCACGCCGGCAACGCTGCCAGTGCCGACAAAATAGGGCGCGGGGGTGAGCTTGGTGATGTCGTTGTCATCCCCCTGGCGCAGCGTGCCATAGACAAACACATGGCGTGTAGACGCATCCATCATGTCATTCGCAGCGGCTTCAAACATCGGACAGGTATTCCTTTTGGATATTGGAATCAAATTTACCATACCAGCACATCCCCTCACAAATCTCCTCAACGAATCCCCTGACATAGCGTCCCAGTCCCGCAGCGGCGTTGATCACGCTCAAACAGGGGTTCAAATTGGCCCGCAAGGGCTTGGGCGGGGCGGTTGGCTAAAATCAGGGCTTTAATTCACTCTTCAATTGGAACCCACCATGCCCACCATCCGCGTAGAACTGCTAGAAGGCCGCACGCCTGAACAAAAAACAGCTTTGGTCAAAGCCCTGACCCAGGCCACCGTTGAGAGCCTGGGCTCCAACGCCGAGTCCGTCGACGTGGTGCTGTTTGACATTCCGCGTCAAAACTGGGCGACCGGCGGCGTGCAGTGGTCTGAGAAGCTCTGAAATCAGCCCCTTTTGGCAAATCCAAACAATTTACCCCTCAAAAATGCCTATAGCCGGCATATTTATTGACTTTATAGCTATTAAATTGATAGTAAGTTGATACTGCTTTGACAACCCCATCCATCCAGCAGGCACTGCAAACCGCCGCCAAATCGGGCATTGACCGTCTGGACGCGCAGCTGCTCATGCTGCACGCGCTGGCGCGCCCGCAGACTGACCGCGCCTGGCTCATCACCCATGACTATGAACTGCTGGACGCCGAAACCGCCCTCGTCTTTACTGCGCTCTGCCGACGCCGCGCCGCTGGCGAACCGCTGGCCTACATCGTGGGCAGCAAGGCGTTTTTCGGGCTGGAATTGCAGGTCGACCCACGGGTGCTGGTGCCACGACCCGACACGGAAACGCTGGTCGAGTGGGCTTTGGAGTTAACTTTGACTTTATGGCCCACTTTCCATCTGTCCCCTTCCCCTGTCAACAGTCTGCACATCGTCCGCCGTGTTTTGGACATGGGCACCGGCAGCGGCGCGATTGCCTTGGCGCTTAAACACAGCTTGCCACGTTGGGAAGTCAGCGCTTTAGACGCCAGTCTGGACGCGCTGACCGTGGCGCAAAACAACGCCAAGCGCTTGAATTTAAACGTTAATTTTGTGCAGAGTTTGTGGTTCACAGCGCTGGTCGACGAGAACAGTGAAAAATTCAACACTAAATTTGACCTGATCATCAGCAACCCACCCTACATCGCCGAAGGCGACCCGCACATGGCCGCGCTGGGCCATGAGCCCAAGCAGGCGCTCACTTCGGGGGCAGATGGGCTGGACGATATCCGCCAGATCATCCAGCAAGCGCCTGATTTTCTGCGTCCCGGCGGCTGGCTGCTGCTGGAGCACGGTTACGACCAGGCCGCTGCCGTGCGTGAACTACTTCGCCAGCGCAGCTTCACGCAGGTGCAAAGCCGACTGGATTTGGGACAGATTGAGCGCTGTTCGGGTGGGGCGTGGTTGGGTTGAGGTTGGGTTGAAATGGCATGAGTTCACTGTACTGATCGGTGCAATTCAAGAGAAAATCAAGAGATAATGACGTCAGGGCGTTGAAAAACCGACGCTTCAGCCTTATTTATATGTGTAATTAATGGAGATTCCCCCATGTCAGACGCTCAAACCCGCATCGACCAACTGGTCAAATCCAACGACGTTGTGTTGTTCATGAAGGGCAACGCCAGCTTCCCGCAATGCGGTTTTTCTGGCCGCGCCATTCAAATCTTGAAAGCCTGCGGTGTGGACACCAAGGGCATCCAGACCGTCAACGTGCTGGAAGATGACGAAGTGCGCCAAGGCATCAAAGAATACAGCAACTGGCCGACGATTCCGCAGCTGTACGTCAAAGGCGAATTCATTGGCGGCTCAGACATCATGATGGAAATGTATGAAAACGGTGAGCTGGTGCAGGCACTGGGAACGACACCGCCGAACTTGTCGGCGGCGTAATTCCTCTGACTCATTAAAAAAGGGCCAATTTGGCCCTTTTTACTATGTAATTTATAGCTACTCAGGCAACAAATACGCCGGCTAAACGTAAATTAAAGGCTAAAAGACGGCCTCAGCGCCATGGCATCGCGCCAGCGGCGTAAATTGACGTGCTGCTCACCCGGCTTCACGCGCACCACACGTGCAAAGTCGACGGCGACGACGGCTGTGATATCAACAATGCTGAATTGCTCTGCCGCTATGAACGCACGGCCAGCCAAGTGTTCGTCCAACATGTCCATGAACTGCTGCACCCGAGCCAGCCCGCGTTGCGCCAGCGCGGGGATTTGGGCGTAGTCCACGGGACCAGGCAAAGCGCGGTTTTCCATGGCGGGCGCGCTGTTGCGCAGGGCTTCGGCAATGGCGAGCAAGCCTTCAAACTCAACCCGCCAATGCCAGCTGGCAATCTCGGCCTTTTGCACAGGCGTGCTACCCAAGAGCGGCGGTTGCGGGAAATCTGGGTAGCGGGCTTCCAGGTAGGCGGTGATGGCGGCGTTATCAGTCAAAAGCAACCCTTCCTCCGTGCGCAGCGCGGGCACCGTGCACTGTGGGTTGATGCCGCGAAAGGCGTCGCTGAGCTGTTCTTTGGTGCGCAAATCGACTTGCACCGTTTCGTGGGCAATTCCTTTTTCAGCCAGCAAAATACGGGCGCGGCGAGGGCTGGGTGCGGTGGCGCAGTCGTACAAAGTCATCATGTCGGTTCACCCTTTATCTGTTCAGTCTTTTTCACGTTGGTTTGGAAATCGCTGGCATCGTGCCGCTCTGGCAATTGGCTCTCTGGCGCACCCCACGTGCGGTTGACCATGCGGCCGCGCTGCACAGCGGGGCGTTTGGCGATTTCATTGGTCCAGCGCAGCACGTGGGTGTATTCCTGCACTTGCAAAAACTCGCCCGCTTCGTAAAGCTGCCCCTTGGCGAGCGTGCCATACCAAGACCACACCGCCATGTCGGCAATGGAATAATCATCTCCCGCCAAATAGCGGTTGTCTGCCAAGCGACGGTCCAGCACGTCCATTTGACGTTTGACTTCCATGGCAAAGCGGTCAATCGGGTATTGCATTTTGGTAGGCGCATAGGCGTAAAAATGGCCAAAACCGCCGCCCAAATACGGCGCGCTGCCCATTTGCCAAAACAACCACGACAGGCATTCAGCCCGCTGTGCCGCGTCGGTGGGCAAAAAAGCCCCAAACTTATGCGCCAAATGCAGCAAGATGGCGCCTGATTCAAACACCCGAATAGGCGTGGGTCCACTGCGGTCAAGCAGTGCGGGGATTTTTGAGTTGGGGTTCACCGCCACAAAGCCGCTGCTGAACTGCTCGCCCTCGTTGATGCGAATCAACCACGCGTCGTATTCCGCCCCTGTATAGCCCGCTTCCAGCAGCTCCTCCAGCATGACGGTGACTTTCACGCCATTCGGTGTCGCCAGTGAGTAAAGCTGAAACGGGTGCTTGCCTATGGGCAGGTCTTTGTCATGCGTCGCCCCGGCAATGGGCCTGTTGATATTGGCAAACTTGCCGCCGCTGGCTTTGTCCCAAGTCCAGACGGTGGGTGGGATGTAGCCCGTTGTATCGCTCATGTAGTGGTCTCCGTTGTATTGCCAATCTATCATACAAATGATTTCTCTGAATCCTTTCTGCTATCCTTCAGCCGATCTTGGTAGCCTCGTAATTCGCCGCGCTTTCTGCTGGGTGAATGTAGAGTGTCAGCCAGGTGGTCCGCACGCTGCTTTTAGTAAATAGATGAAGGAAGTGACAAAAATGAAATGTGCATTGGTAGGGTCTCGCTTTTTCGGTGCTTCGGTCTTCGAGACGCTACGCAAAGAAGAAGGCATCGAATTTACATGCGTCGTTGCCCCCGCTGAAGATGATCGACTGGCGCAGGCCGCTCGCGAAGCTGGCGTCCCGCTGCATGTACTGGCAAACCCACGACTTGTACCGGGAGAGGCGATTGCAGAGGGTACCGATCTCATCCTCGCTGCGCATACGCATGCGCGCGTGAGCGACGAAGCACTCGCACGCTCGCGCTTGGGTGGCATCGGTTATCACCCTTCATTGCTGCCCAGACATCGCGGCATTGCCGCTGTCGAATGGACTATTTTGGAGGGCGATCCGATCGCTGGGGGTTCGATTTACCACTTGGCAGACGGCTGGGATGCGGGGGCCATCGCCGCCCAGGACTGGTGCTTTGTCCAAAAAGGTGAAACCGCGCGCGAATTATGGGAGCGGGCATTGGCACCTATGGGCTTGAGCCTCTTAAGCAAGGTTATTCACCATGCCAGCTTGCACGGCTCGCTTCCTGCTTCCGCGCAGGACGCACGTTTCGCCACCAAAGCGCTCATGATCCGCAAGTCAGTGGTGCTGACAGAGGAAGTGACGTCGACCACCACATCGTTGGTGGTGTCTATCGTTGGAGCCGACCGCCACGGCATTGTCAGCTCACTGGCCGAACGTGCACAGCGTTATGGTGCCAACTGGGCAGCGAGCCGTTTGACCAGGATTGCCGGAGAATTTGCCGGAATGGTTCACTTAGAGGTGCCGCGTGAAAATGCGGAAGCTCTAGCCAATGCGCTGCGCGGACTGGAATCCAGTGGCTTGCAAGTGGCCATTGCCAAGAGCGATGGCGCGAAGATATCCGATTCGATCAGAAGTGTTGAGCTCGAACTGGTCGGCGATGATCAGGTGGGGATCGTCAGCAGTCTGACCAAGATCTTGGCAGAACACAATATCAGCATCGAAAACATGCACACCGAGATCATCCGCAACGGCGTGTCCGGAAAGCAGACTTTTAAAATCGGCGCGCATTTACTGGTTCCTGCCAAATTATCGATTGATGACTTGCGCGAAGAACTCGGCGCCCTGGCTCATAAGATGATTGTCGACGTTGCCCTGGGTGAAAAGCCACTGCAGGAAGTCTTGATTTGAATGGAGTTTTGCTCAACACGCCACTTCATAAGCCCACTTCAAACACGGAAAGCTGCACTTTGGTAAGATTCATACTTAATAACATTTAATGCCTCTCGCCTGGTACGCCTTGGCAAGGTCTCATCTACTCATTCATATTGGAGCCAACGTGCCAGGTCTACTATCCAACGTCGATCCCGACGGTCTCCTCGAATACTCTGTCGTCTATACCGATCGCGCAGTCAACCACATGTCACAACGCTTTCAAGGCGTCATGAAAGACATTTCCAAAACCTTAAAGTATGTGTACAAGGCACAGTCGGCCATTGTCATGCCGGGTAGCGGTACTTTTGGTATGGAAGCAGTGGCGAGGCAATTCGCGACCCATCAGCAGTGTCTGGTTATCCGCAATGGATGGTTTAGCTATCGTTGGAGTCAGATTTTGGACATGGGCGGCATTCCATCTACGACCACTGTACTGAAAGCTCGTCCTTTGGAAGATGCCAAAGATTCAGCTTTTGCGCCACCGCCTATCGACGAAGTGGTCGACACGATCATGGCGACCAAACCATCCGTCGTTTTTGCACCGCATGTGGAAACTGCTTCAGGCATCCTTCTTCCTGATGCCTATTTGCGAAAAGTTTCTGATGCCGTGCATGCAGTTGGTGGCTTGTTTGTGCTTGATTGCATCGCTTCGGGAACCATCTGGGTAGACATGCAGGCCACCGGCGTCGATGTGTTGATCAGTGCGCCGCAAAAAGGCTGGAGTTCTTCAGCGGGCTGTGCCTTCGTGATGTTGAGCCCGCTGGCACGGGAAAAGATAGAAACCACCCATAGCACCAGCTTCGCTTGCGATTTGCGCAAGTGGTTGCAGATCATGGAATCGTATGAACAGGGTGCTGTTGCCTATCACACCACCATGCCTACTGATGCACTTACCGCATTGCGAGGGGTGATGGACGAGACCGCTGCCTACGGCTTCGACAAGGTCCGTGCCGAGCAACAAGCGCTGGGTGACAAAGTGCGGGCGCTGCTGATCTCAAAAGGATTTAAAAGTGTCGCGGCCGAAGGTTTTCAAGCCCCAGGTGTGGTGGTGAGCTACACCAGCGATGATGGCATACAGTCCACCAAGAAATTTGCAGCAGCAGGTTTACAGACTGCGGCGGGCGTGCCATTGCAATGCGATGAGCGGGCGGACTTCAAAACATTCCGTATCGGTCTTTTTGGCCTGGATAAGCTGCACAACATCGACAGGACTGTTGCAAATTTGACCACTGCTTTGGACGCGATACTGTAGAAAACTCGCTCATCGACGGTCTACCCCGCAAACTCCCACTTCCTCTTGGCCCCCAGCGCCGCATCCGGGTGCGCCGCTTTGAAGCTGCCTTCGTTTTTTAAGTCCGGCTCTTCAAAAGACTGCCCGCTCCAGAACAGCAGGCGAATGCCGTCTTTGAGCTTGCTGTAGCCAGCCACCGGGTTGCCATCCAAAAACCATACCGGGTGTGCGTGCCAGATTTTGTTATCTGCTTCGGGCAGATGTTTATCAATTTCCAGCGCCAACAGGTCGCAAATGGCTTTGTCTGAGAAGACTCGGGTGTTGTTGTAGGTGGCTATATCTGGGTTCATGAAAAGCTACCACGTCACAGGACTGCGACATTATTCAAACTGCAATGACGCCACCGAGTTTATCAGCGGCGGCATCATTGACGCAGTGCATTAAACGGGCTGCAAACCGCCAACCACCTGGATCGATTGAGCCGCCTCTGACACCACATTGCCCACCATGTCAGCGGTGATCGCGGCCAGCGTCCAGCCCAGGTGGCCGTGGCCTGTGTTGTAGAACACATTGGCTGCACGACCACGACCCACGCGCGGCATCATGTTGGGCATCATGGGACGCAAACCCGCCCAGGGCACCACAGAGCGCGTGTCGATGTTGGGAAAGCACTGCTCAACCCAGGCAATCAAAGGCTGGATGCGATCAGCACGGATATCATGATCCACGCCATTGAACTCGGCTGTTCCGGCCACGCGGAAGCGGTTGAGTCCCAGACGGCTGGTGACCAGCTTGGTTTCGTCGTCCAGCAGACTCACGTTGGGCGCACCCGCCTGGCTTTGCTCGTCGTTCAGGTTGACGGTGATGGAGTAGCCCTTGACGGGGTAGATGTTGACGCGATCGTCTAGCTGCGCGGCAAAGTCGCGGCTGGCCACACCGGCGCAAACGACCAGGCCATCGAAGGTATGCACGCTGTTGGCAGCGCCCTCTTGCTGCGCCACGGTGACCACGGCTTGTTGGCCGTTGCTTTGCACCGATGTGACGTCTTGCCCATACAAGGTGCGCACGCCCAAGCGCTCGGCCGCTGCTGCCAGGCCGATGCTAAACTTGTGGATATCGCCGGTCGAGTCGCTCTCGGTGAAGTAGCCGCCGTAGTAGCTGCCCGCCAGGGTGGGTTCAATGGCTTTCATTTCTTGCGGCGTCACGGCCTGGCGCGGCAAGCCGCCTTTGGCCAACAGCTGCGACACACGGCCGGCGTGGTCAAAACCACCTTTGTCGCGGTAGATGTGCAAGATGCCCTGCTTTTTAAGGTCAAAGTCTATGCCCTCCTCCTGCGCCCACGCAAACAGATGCTGGCGTGCGGCCACCGCCATGCGCGCAGTCGCTATGGTGTTGCGCTCGTAATGGGGCATGGCGGCGATGAATTCGGCAAACCACGACACCTTGTGCCAGGTCGGTGCAGGGTTGACCAACAGCGGCGCATTGCTTTTGAGCATCCACTTCAACCCCTTGAATATGGTGGACCAATGGGTCCAAACCTCGGCGTTGGAGGCCGAGAGCTGCCCGCCGTTGGCGAACGAGGTCTCCATCGCCGCGTAGCGATGGCGCTCGAACAGGGTCACGGCAAAGCCGCGTTTGGCCAGGGCGTAAGCGGTGGTCACGCCGGTGATGCCGCCACCAATGACTGCAATTGTTTTCATGGGTAAATAAGCTTTCAAAACGTCGAGGGTTTGAGCTCCGCCATGCAAATCACATGTCGAAAGCGCCCCCTCTGTTCTGGACCTGAGAGATTCACGACACGCGTTGCGCGCGTCGCTTGCTCCTTCGGTGCTCTGGCAGACGATAGACGCCAGCAGCTCTTCAGAGTAGTTGCATGTGACCGGTCCTTTTGCCTGAGAGTTTCCGGGGCGGTTGCTCCTTCGGCGCT
This sequence comes from Polaromonas sp., assembly GCA_043769295.1. Taxonomy (GTDB): domain Bacteria; phylum Pseudomonadota; class Gammaproteobacteria; order Burkholderiales; family Burkholderiaceae_C; genus Aalborgiella. The sequence goes on from JAYVJL010000187.1 coordinate 18,857, forward strand.
GTCTGCATGCAATTCACTTGTTTCACTTGGAATTGCACCGGCAGTCTCTCCCGATCACATGTCGACACAAGGTCGAATTGGTTGTGTCATATTTTAAGCGGCAAAATACGCCTGCACAAGCGCCTTCCAATACGAAGCGCCTGTGGCGATGTTGTCGTCGTTGAAATCGTAGCCGGAGTTATGCACCATGCACGCCCCTGCAGAGTCGCCATCACCGTTACCAATAAGCAGATAACTGCCGGGTATCTTTTCAAGCATGAAGGCAAAGTCCTCACTGCCGGTCAACGCGGGGCCCTGCAAAGTGACGCGCTCAGGCCCTACCAGCTTGAGCGCCACTTGACGCGCAAAGTCGGTTTCAGCGACTGCATTCACCAATACGCAATAACCTTTTCTCCAGTCGATCTCCGCCCTCACGCCAAAGCTCTCGGCCTGTGCAAGCACCAAAGCCTTGATGCGTTGCTCCAACAATAGACGCACCGTCGGATCGAGCGCACGCACGCTGAGTTCCAAAGTTGCCAGCCCTGGAATGACATTGTTGGCCTGACCGGCGTGCATGGCGCCTACGGTCACCACTGCGGTGTGCAATGGGTCCACGTTGCGCGAGACGATGGTTTGCAAGGCCATCACGATAGCAGCAGCTGTCACCAAGGGATCAGCCGCACGGTGCGGCATGGCACCGTGGCCCCCGGTACCGTGGATACGAATCGTGGCGTAATCGCTAGACGCCATGGCGGCGCCATCACGGAACACAAAGTGGCCAACGGGCGTGCCCGGCATGTTGTGCATGGCGAACACGGCGTCACAGGGGTGATGGTCAAACAGACCATCGTCCATCATGCGAACCGCGCCACCGCCGCCTTCTTCGGCGGGCTGAAAAATCAGGTTCAATGTTCCGTCAAACAAGGCGTCTTTCGAGTCATCTTGTGCGATGGCTTTGGCAGCGGCCAGCAGCATGGCGGTGTGCCCATCATGGCCGCAGGCGTGCATGAGGCCCGGCTTGCTGCTGGCCCAGGCAAGGCCTGTGGCTTCTTGGATCGGCAAAGCGTCCATGTCGGCACGAATGCCGAGGCTGCGGCTGCCGATTTTGGTGGTGTTTCCGCGCCTCAAAGTCCCCACCACGCCTGTGCCACCCAAGCCGCGATGCACGGCATAGCCCCAGCTCTCCAACTTGGTGGCCACCAGGTCAGCGGTTCGGTGCTCTTCGAACGCCAACTCGGGGTGGCGGTGGATGTCGCGCCTCAACTGGATGAACTCACCCACGCGTTCGATGAGCGCCTCACGAAGGTATGTCATGCTGCAAGTACGTCATGTTATTGCGGCTGCAAATCGATCGCCTTGGCAATGGCGCGAAACTGCGCCGTGCCGTCTACATAGGCTTTGCCTACCGTTTGGAGTGGCAGGGGCTTGGCCACCAGCTGGCTGTTGGCCTCTAAGCCTCCGCGCACGGTGGGGTCGGCCAAAGCGTCGGTGATGGCTTTGTGGATGGTTTGAACGATGGGTTCAGGTGTGTCTTTCTTGACAAAATAGCCCGTCCAGATATTGAAGGTAAAGTTCTTCAACGATTTGCTTTCGCTGATGGCGGGATACTCTTTCATCGGCTCCAAACGCTCGCTGTTGAGCATGGCCAGCACTTTGAGCTTGCCTTGCTTTTGCAGCTCTACATTCGCTTTACCCATAGGTGCCAGGAAAATGTCGATTTGGCCGCCGAGCAAATCCTGAATCGCTGGTGCGATGCCTTTGTACGGTACGTGCGTCATCGGGATGTTGGTGACTTTTGACAAGTGCTCGCCCAACAGGTGATAAAACGAACCAGGACCCACGCTGGCATAGGAGATAGGTCGCCCTTCTTTGGCCTCTTTGCGCGCATATTCCAGGAATTCATCGACGTTGTTGACGGGTAGGTCTTTGCGTGCCAGGAATCCAATTTGCGCGGTCGCGATCATTTGCACCAAGCGAAAGTCTTCGCTTTTATATTTGACTGCTGAAATGGCCAAGGGAGCAAGGATCAATTCATTGGGTGAACCTTGAAAAATCATCTGTCCATCAGACGGTGCCTGCAGCACTTTTTGTGCGCCGATCGAGCCACTGGCACCACCCAAGTTTTCAATGATCACGGGCTGTCCAAAGTTTTTGGACAGGGTGTTGTTGACGGTGCGGGCAATCACGTCAGACAAACCACCGGCCGGATACGGCACCATCAAAGTAATGGGCTTGTTTGGGTATGTCTGAGCGCAAGCCGCGCCAGCCAAGAACAATCCGCTCACAAAAGCGGCCCATCGGTTGAATTTTATTGACATGTCTCGCTCCTAAATAGTTATGGTGGCTGCATTCTATGAACGCGGTACTTATAATGTCCAATGCATTTTTATCGCATAATGCATAATTTTTATGAATACATGGAGCTGCCATGACCTTGGTTCAACTCAGGCATTTGATTGAATTGGCCAGCAACGGCTCTTTTAGTCAATCGGCCATCAAACTCCACCTCACGCAGCCCGCTTTGAGCCGCAGCATCAAAGCGCTGGAAGACGAATTAGGGCAAGCTTTGTTTGACCGTATTGGTCGGAAAAACGAACTCACCGCTTTTGGCGCGCACATCGTCCAGCGTGCGCGTGTGCTGGTGGACGAAGCCAATGAGCTGCGCCAGACCAGCTTACAGCTACAAAAAGGCGAAATTGGGCAGTTTCGCATCGGTATGGGCTCAGGGCCGGGTGTCATGCTGATGTCACCGATGCTGATGCTGATGGCGACCGAATATCCTAAAGCCCACATTGATATTTCTCGCGGCAGCACAACGCTGCTGATTCAAGCCCTGCGGGAACGCATTTTGGATGCGCTGATTTTGGACATTCGCTCACTCCAACCTTCGGCTGACCTAAAGGTTGAAGCCATCCATGAGATGGCTGGTGCATTCATGTGTCGTCCTGGCCACCCGCTGGTCAAAAAAAACAGCGTGACATTTGCAATGTTGCGGGACTATCCCATCGCTTCCACACCTTTAAGCGATGAAGTAGCACGAATTTTGATGGAACGATTTGGCCCGCAAGCACATCCCGATCAGCTAGTGAACCTGCGTTCTGAAGAAATTTCCAGCCTGCTGGATGTGGCACGCAGGAGCGATGCCGTGGTGTTGGCCATTCGAGCTTCCGCCCCTGATTTGGTGGAACTGCCCCTCTCGCCACCCTTGAATGCCAAAGCGCGCTTTGGCTTGGTTACGATAGCCTCGCGTACAGAACCGCTGCTGTTGGGGAAAGTACGCGCACTGATGGATGCTATATTGAAAGATTCAGCGTTTAAGCCGCAAATTCCCACTTCTTCTTAGCCCCCAGAACCGCATCCGGGTACGCCGCTTTGCCGCGGCTGCCGTTGTAGCGGCCTAGACCCATGAACAAGTCACCGCGTTCGCGGTCTAGATAGTGGCGTAGGATGACGCAGCCGAAACGGATATTGGTTTGCATATTAAAAAGATGGCTTGTGTTGTGCTTACCATCATCTTCAGCCAGCACACGAAGCCAAAATGGCATGATTTGCATATAGCCGCGCGCGCCCACCCAGCTGATGGCGTATTTGCGGAAATTGCTTTCTACTTGAATCAAACCCAGTACCAATGCGGTGTCCAGCCCCGCACGCTTGCTTTCGTACCAGACGGTTTGCAGAAACTCTTGGCGGGTTTGAAAGTCGCGTTTTTTAGGTTTCAAACGGTCACTCATCTCAACCAACCAACGCAGGTATTTGAGATAAGACTCCGTGTCTTTGAATTCAGGAATCGGCGGCGCTGAATTATGAACGGCAGCGCGCAGAGCGATACGAACCGAGTCCATCATCGGCTCTTCAATCTGCGCGCCCGCCTGAGATTGCTCTGAAAATAGGAGCAGACTAGGCAATAAACACGCCGGCAGGAGTGCTTTTCTCCTGCTTATTTGGCTTAAATCGAGAGAAATACGACTTTTTTCGCTCAAACGCATGCTTTCAGTTTGGAGGTGATCAGGCTAAACACCTCGCCCACAACCACCTTGGTGGCCTCCGCATCGCGGCGGTGCTGGTATTCGACCAGGCCGTCTTTGAGGCTCTTGTCGCCAATGGTGACGCGGTGTGGCACGCCGATGAGCTCCCACTCGGCAAACATGATGCCTGGGCGCTCGCCACGGTCGTCCAACATCACGTCGACGCCAGCGGCTATCAGCTCAGCATAGAGATTTTCACCAGCAGCCTTGACGCCTGGGCTGCGGTCTGGGCCGACCATACAAATGACGACGGTGAAAGGCGCAATCGCATCGGGCCAGATGATGCCTTTGGCGTCGTGGTTTTGCTCAATGGCGGCGGCTGGCAGGCGGGTGATGCCGATGCCGTAGCAACCCATTTCCATGAATTGGGGTTTGCCGTTGTGGTCCAGAAACGTGGCGTTCATGGCTTTGCTGTACTTGGTGCCGAGGTAGAAAACGTGGCCGATTTCGATGCCGCGCTCGATGGCCAAGACGCCTTTGCCGTCTGGCGAGGCATCGCCGGCGACGACGTTGCGGAGGTCTGCAACAAGATCA
>JAYVJL010000188.1:0-18424 GCA_043769295.1 Polaromonas sp.
CGACCCGAATGGCGCTGCCGTTTTTGCGGGCGACGATGATTTTTGCAAAATCTTCAGGGCGCTGCATACGCGCTTCAATCTGCACCACGCGCTCTTGCGTGAGGGAGCGGATCGCGCCCGCTGGCAGATCCTGGTTTTCAGTGCGCACAGCGGCGGTGACCTGGTCGGCGGTGATGCCCAGCGCATCCATGGCCTGCGGGTTGAGGTAGATGTTGATCTCGCGCTTGGTGCCACCCACCAGGGTGACAGAGCCGACACCGCGCACATTTTCAAGGCGCTTTTTCAGGATCTGGTCGGTCCAGTTGGTCAGCTCGACGGGGCTGAGTGGCTTGACGCCGGGTTTGGCATCTGCCGCGCTGCCAGGCAGGACCGCCAGTGACCAGACCGAGCGGCTGGACGGGTCAAAACGCAGCACGCGAGGTTCTTTCACCTCGGCACGGAACGTGGGGCGGATGGCCGCGATTTTTTCGCGCACGTCTTCAGCGGCTTTGCGACCATCCACATAGAGCTGGAACTCCATGATGACCACAGCCTGGCCTTCGTAGCTGCGTGAGGTGAGGGCGCTGATGCCGGCAATGGCGTTCACACCTTCTTCGATTTTTTTGGTGACCTCCGACTCGACGATCTCGGGCGAAGCACCGGGATACTCGGCCGTGATGACCACCACCGGCAGATCGACGTTGGGAAACAGATCGACCTGCATGCGCTGGTACGAAAACAGGCCCAGAACCACGATGGCGAGCATCACCATGGTGGCAAAAACGGGGTTCTTCAGGCTGACTTGGGTAAACCACATGCTGTTTTGGCCTCGGGCTTATTTGGCTGAAGTCGGCGCTGGGCTTACTGCATCGCCCGCCGCTGGCACACTTGCAGTGGACGCTTGTGACGCACCCGCTGCCTGGGTGAACTTGACGACCGTACCTTCGCGCAGCGTGCCCAGTGTGCCGGCAATCACGATTGTGTTTTCAGCAACCCCTTTTACCGCGACCATGGTTTCTGTGTTGCCGTTTTTGCGCACATCGCCGCGCTGCAGCAGTTCAACAGACACGTGTTTCACGGCCTTGTTGTCAACCACCTGCACATAAGGGGTCGGTTTGTCGGTGCGCACCGCACTGAGCGGCACGGTCAGGGCCGATGCTTTGGTCGTCCCCAAAACGCCCTGGGCAAACAAGCCCTGGCGCAGCCCATTGGCCGTGGCCAGACTCAGGTAGACCAGCACGTTGCGGCTGCCCGCCTGTGCATTGGGGTTGATGCGCACCACCTGGCTACGCACCGGGGTGCTGCTGCCTTCAATCTGCAGCAGGGCGGTCTGGCCGACCTTGATGCTCAGCGAGTCTGCCGCGCTCATGCTGGCTTCCAGTTCAATGCGGTTCAGGTCGATCACCTCGACCACTTTGGCGTCAATGCCCACGCGCTCGCCCGGTTGTGCCAGGCGCTGCGAGACGACACCTGTCAGTGGTGAGCGCAAGATGGTGTCATTCACTGTTTTTTTGGCCAGTTCCACATTGGCCAGCGCGGCGCGGTGCGACGCCTGCGCCGAGTTCAAGGTCGCCAAGGAGGTGTCCAGCGCGGTTTTGGAGATAAAGCCCTGGTCGACCAGTGCCTTGTTGTTGTCAAACTGGCGCTGTGTGATGACGATCTGGGCTTTAGCCGCATCGGCCTGGTCTTGGGCTTGCTGCAGGCGTGCGGCGTATTCCGTGGCATCCACCCGGGCGATGATCTGACCCGCTTTGACGGCATCGCCTTCACGCACTGTCAAGCCCTGCAGCTCACCCGCCACGCGCGCTTTGATGAAAGCGGAGTTGGCGGCTTTCAAGGTCCCAGAAATCGGCAAACCCTGCGCCAGTTCATTGATTTGCACCTTGATGACGTCCGACGCCGCCAGCTCTACCACCGTCTGTGCCCTGGCATTGGCCGCCGTCGCTGCCACCACGGCTTCCTGCTGCGCTTTGCGCGCCGACAGCGCTTTCATCACACTCAAACCCAGCACCACCAAAATCACAGCTGCAATCACCCATTTAAGCCAGCGTTTCATATGAATAAAGATCCTTAGGTGGGAGGTTGGGTTAAAAATCAGGAATCAAGACTTGCCATCGGTTGCCGACAGCGTTTCAGGCTCGGCCAAAATGCCGTTGACAACAATGTCCGCCTGGCTTTTGATGAAGCTTTCGGGGTCCAGCGGCATGTCCTGGCAGCAGGTGCCGATGGAGTGCTTCCACATGGTCAAGAAAATCAAAGGGGCAATCACGCTGTAGACTGCGTAATTCATGTCCAGCGTGCGAAATTCCCCCCGGTCAACGCCGCGCTGCAAAATGCCGCGTATGAGCTGGTGTCCCGGTTTGACCACATTGTCCTGGTAAAACGCGGCTATCGTGGGAAAATTGCTGGCCTCTGACATCACCAGTTTGGTGATGCCCGATGCCTTGGTATTGCCCACGCGGTTCCACCACTCAAACATGGCAAAGCGCAGCAACTCGGCGGTGGTGCCCTCAAAAGTCTCCAGCTCGGCCATGCCTTGCGTGATGCGGTCGGCGATGTTTTCACGCACCACCGCTTCAAACAGCTCTTCTTTGCTCTTGAAGTACAAAAACAGCGTGCCCTTGGACACGCCGGCCTTGGCCGCAACCTCTTCTGCGCGGGTGGCCGCAAAGCCCTTGGCCACAAACAAATCCAGCGCCGCGTCCAGCAGCTCACCCGGACGCGCCTCTTTGCGCCGCGCGTGCTTAGCACGAACAGCGCCAGTAGGGCAGATTAGATCGCTCAGTGACATGGCAGGTGGATGTTAAAAAAGAACAAAATGGACAGAAAATGCAAAGGCAATGAAAAAGACAAAATTGTTAATGACTCGCTGGTTATTAATGTAAGCTGAACCAAGCCCGTTGTCAAATAAAGGGACAAGTGACAACTTCTTTGCCACAACCTTTCCCTCGAACTTTACCGCCCTATTTTGCCGCAGGTACGCCCCCGGGGTAATTGTTGTGTAAAGTCTCACTTATGCAACACACCGCCCCTATACCCACCAGCACCTTAGACACCATCACCCTCGGCGGAGGCTGTTTCTGGTGCCTGGACGCCGTCTATGCGCGGGTGCGCGGCGTGGTCAGCGTCGACAGTGGTTACTCCAACGGTCATGTCTTGAACCCGACGTACCAGCAAGTCTGCGGTGGCGACACCGGTCATAACGAAGTGGTGCAGTTGCAGTACGACCCGGCCAACATCAGCCTGACCGAGATTTTGGAGATTTTCTTCCTCGTCCACGACGCCACCACCCTGAACGCCCAAGGCAACGACGTCGGCACCCAATACCGCAGCGGCATCTACTTCACCACGCCCGAGCAAGAGCGCGTCGCCAAAGACATGATCCGCCAGATGACGGCAGACCAGCTTTTCAGCCGCCCCATCGTCACCGAAGTGTTGCCCTTAAACAACTATTCCAAGGCCGAAGACTACCATCAGGACTTTTTTGCCAAAAACCCCAACCAAGGTTATTGCGTCGCCGTGGCGGGCCCCAAAGTGGCCAAATTGCGCAAAACCTTTGCAGACAGGGTGAAATCCTGAGGTTTTGAACACATCAAGCCGGTGAATTGCTATAAATTTAGTAGCAATTTAAGCAACAAATACGCCAGCTAGGCGTAAGTTTGCAACCTAAAATAACTGATCAAGTTATTTTGCGGTGTTTTCACCGTTTTGCATGCCCAAAGTCGTTCTCTTCAACAAACCCTTCAACGTCCTCACCCAGTTCCGCACCGATGGTGTCCGGCCCACGCTGGCCCAGTACATCGCCGACCCCAGCCTGCGCGTGGCGGGGCGGTTGGACATGGATTCTGAAGGCCTGCTGCTGCTCACCGACGACGGCGCGCTGAACGCCCGCATCACCGAACCCAGGCAAAAACAGTTCAAAACCTACTGGGTGCAGGTTGATGGCCTCCCAACCGCCGAGCAGCTCGCCACCCTGCAAAACGGCGTGCTGCTCAAAGACGGCATGACCCTGCCAGCGCAAGCCAAAACCATCGCCGAGCCCACCCTTTGGCCCCGTAACCCGCCCGTGCGCTACCGCGCCAAGCTGCCCACCGCGTGGCTGGAAATCCAGATCTGCGAAGGCCGCAACCGCCAAGTCCGCCGCATGACCGCCACCGTCGGTCTGCCCACGCTGCGGCTGATCCGGGTGCAAATCGGGCCTTACCAGCTGGGTGATTTGCTGCCTGGCGAAACAAAAGTTACAACCGCACTCAGCTAAATAATCTAAAAAGCCATACGATGGTCGTGTGCTTGGACGGGTCGCCGATCTGTCGGGTGATCCATCCATGTTCAAACCATCCAGCAAAATGCCCAACAAAGTTGTGTCCATCCTGCTTTTTTTGCCACGTTGACGCTCGTCGGCTGTGGCGGCACCTGTTTTATTGCCGACCCCTGCGTCGTCAACCTGGTCGCCTGCACCCCACGGCAGCAACGGGCAGAAACATGGCAAAAGCCGCGCTGGCTGTGCTGTGATGATCTGATAAATACTATGAATTTAATAGCATCTTAGGCAATAAATACGCCGGCTGGGTGCCAATTTGACCTATATTTTCAGTCTGCAGCCTAATTTGCAGGTGCAAACATGGTTTGCAGCGTCAACAAAGTGCGTTTTAAGGTCGCGCTTTGAACCGCGCCTTCGCGCCGCACCAGACGTGTTTTGTCGATGGTGCGAAGCTGGTCCAACAAAATCAGACCCGTTTTGCCTTTGAACGTCAACGGAATCCGAAACGCCGCTGGGTGCGAACCTGTCGTCATGGGCGCAACAATCACGGTGTGCAGGTGGTTCAGCATTTCAGGCGGTGAAATCAGCACGCAAGGCCGTGTTTTTTGAATCTCGCTGCCCACTGTCGGGTCCAATTGCACCAGCCAAATTTCACCTGTAGCAAGAGGGGTGGGTCGGCTCACCATTGCAGCGAAGCATCGTCAGCATTGGCAAATTCAGGCCAAGCCAGTGCCTCATTTTCCTGCTCCGCCACCCGTGCGCTGTCAGCCGCCCAGCCCTCACGCAGCCCGCGCTTGAGGGGACGAATCTCAATAACCCCATCAACCACCTGCAAATCCGCCGCGTCCAGCAGCCCTGTTTGTTCAAGAATAGGTTTGGGAATCAACACCCCTTTGGAGTTGCCCATGGTGCGGATGGCGACTTGCATATTGTTGTGTGTTTTGAAATTAAATAAGCACAATGTTAGCACTAACTAGAGTGTTACATTAGAAAAAACCGATTGGAATTGTGAAGAAATGAAAAAATTAACCTTAATACTGATTGCAATTACGGCAAGCACACTAGCTAAGGCTGATCTTGATATAAAAGGTATTGAGGTCGATAAGCCGGCAAATTGCCAGTACATATCCAGTTTGGAGGTTAGGCAAGGCACTTTCGTCGATTCGTGCAGCGCTAAACGGAAAAATTGGATGAGTCGAATATCCTTTTTGAACGGTCAATCCGATATTTTTTTCACACAAACATCAGAAGGTGTTATTCAGTCGGTTTTAGTGTCTAGTTTTGACTTCAACTTCGCCTTGACTTCGTTGGAGGCCAAGTTTGGTAAGCCGGAGATTCTAAACACAGCTATACAAAATCGGATGGGAGCAAAATTCGATCAAGTAGAAGCAATTTGGCGAGATGGCGAAAAGACATTGTCGTTATCGAGGCATGGTGTTGAGATTGGTAAACCTGTTTTGATACTAAGCGGAGCTGAGTCGTCGAAGGAAATTAAAAGCAAAAATAAACCGTCTACAAACCTTTGATTTGTAGATTGTTATAAATAACATAGCTACTCAGGCAATAAATACCCCAGCTAGATGCCAAAATAGCACTCAAAACGGCATCACGGAGCCAACCGCTCCCTCACCCACCCCCCTTGCGGGTCAAGCGAGTACCGCAGCCGATCATGCAGCCGGCTCTTCCGCCCCTGCCAAAATTGCCAGTTGTCTGGCTTTAACCGATAACCACCCCAATGGGGGGGGCGCGGTGGGCCGTCTTTGAACATCGTCGGCAAAAACTGTGCGCCGTATTTGGCGGCGTTGGCGACCAGCACGCCTCGGTTGGGGATGACCTGCGACTGCGGCGACGCCCAGGCGCCTATGCGTGAGTCCAGCGGGCGACTGCGGTAGTAAGCATCGCTTTCCTCAGCTGAAATTTTCTCGACCACGCCTTCAATCCGCACCACCCGCTCCAGCTCGACCCAGTGAAACTGCAGGGCGGCATAGGGGTTACCGGCGAGCTCGTGCCCTTTGCGGCTATCGTAATTGGTGTACCAGACGATGCCCTGCTCGTCATAGCCTTTAATCAGCACCACGCGGGTGCTGGGGCGCAGGTTGCTGGCCACGGTGGCGACCGTCATGGCGTTGGGTTCGGGTACCTGGCCGCTGATGGCTTGACCCAGCCAGAGCTCAAACTGCTTGAGCGGGTCGGCGTGCGAGTCCGACTCGCTGAGTTCGGCGCGTTCGTAGCTTTTGCGTAAATTCTGGAGGTCACTGAGTTTGGAAAGTTCGGTCATACTGGCAGTATAGAAACTTGTCACCTCCGCAACCCGATGCAAGTCAAGAACCCGACTAAAAACCTGCCGAAAAATGCCCCGACCGTGCTGATTCTGGCCTCGGGTCGGGGGGAGCGGTTTTTGGCGTCGGGCGGCACAACGCACAAGTTGCAAGCGCTGTTGAAGGTTAATTCAACTGGTAAAACCGTGCTGCAACACACCTTGGACGCCGTCAAAGCCAGCGGTTTGCCATGGCATCTGGAAGACGAAGGCCATCCCGGCATGGGCGATTCAATAGCCGCCGCCGTCCGCAAAACGCCCGATGCCACTGGTTGGCTGGTCTTGCCCGCCGATTTGCCGCTGATCCAGCCGGCGACACTGTTACAGGTGACTGAAGCTTTGCAAACCCATCCTGTCGTGCTGCCTTGCTACGCAGGTGATGACGGCACAGCTGAGCCGCAGCGCGGGCACCCGGTCGGGTTCAGCACTGCTTGCAGGCAGGATTTGCTCAATTTAAGCGGAAATAAGGGTGCAGCCTGCGTAATTATTGCCTATAATGCTATCAAAATTATAGTCAATGATGTGGGCGTGGTGACGGATATTGACACTGTGGACGATTTGACGCGGGCTGAAGCGTTCTTGAAACAACGCTGAATTACAAACAGCGCAGGTTTTCAACACAGGGCAATGGCTGACAGCGGACGCGCGTTTTGGTAACCCATCCGTAACCCAAACAGGCGCACAGTGGTTGATTTAGCGCTAACATCAACGCTCGTAACAAAGTTACCTAAAATCATGAAACTCAACGCCACTGTAGACAAAGTCACCCAACGCATACGTGCGCGCAGCGCCGTCGCACGCCAAGCCTATCTGGAGCGCCTGAACATCGCCGCCAACCGCCCGCGTGGCGCGGACCGGCTGGGTTGTGCCAACGTCGCCCATGCGTTTGCGGCGTTGCCGAGCAATGACAAATTCAAGGTGGTGGCTGAAAAAGCGCCCAATATCGGCATTGTCAACGCCTACAACGACATGCTGTCGGCCCACGCGCCCTACCAAAACTATCCCGATCTCATCAAAACCGAAGCCCGCAAACACGGCGCGACGGCGCAAGTGGCCGGTGGCGTGCCCGCCATGTGCGACGGCGTGACGCAAGGCACGGCGGGCATGGAGTTGAGTTTGTTCAGCCGCGATGTGATCGCCATGTCCACCGCCGTGTCGCTGAGCCACGATGTGTTTGACTGCGCGCTGATGCTGGGCATCTGCGACAAAATCGTGCCGGGTTTGCTGATCGGTGCGCTGCAGTTCGGCCATTTGCCTACGGTGTTTGTACCGGCGGGGCCGATAACCAGCGGCTTGTCGAACAACGCCAAATCCAAGGTGCGTGAGCTAGCGGCACTGGGCTTGGTCGGCCGCGCAGAGTTGCTGGAAGCCGAATCCAAGGCCTACCACGGGCGCGGCACCTGCACGTTTTACGGCACAGCGAACAGCAACCAGATGCTCTTGGAAGCCATGGGTTTGCACGTGCCAGGCAGTGCTTTTGTGAACCCTGACAACGACTTGCGCGACGAACTCTCCCGCGAAGCCACGCGAACTGTGTTGGCTTGCCGCACACCGATTGGCAAGTTGGTGGACGAGCGCTGCATCGTCAACGCCATGATCGCTTTGCTGGCCACCGGCGGTTCGACCAACCACCTGATTCACTGGGTGGCTGTGGCACGTGCGGCGGGTATCACCATTGACTGGGATGATTTCTCGGCCCTGTCGGGCGTGATTCCGCTGCTCAGCCGCGTCTACCCGAATGGCAGTGCCGATGTGAACCAGTTTCAGGCGGCAGGTGGTCCGGGCTATGTCATTCGTGAGTTGCTGGACGCGGGTTTGATGCACGCCGATGTGTTGACCGTGCGTCCCGCAGGGCTGCGCGAATATACCGGCGAGCCGCATTTGGTCGGCACGGCGTTGCGCTGGAACCCGATTGGTGCGTCTCAGGACGACAGCGTGGTGCGACCCGTTTCCAACCCGTTCAGTGCGCATGGCGGCTTGATGCTGTTGACCGGTAATTTGGGGCGCAGCGTCATCAAAATATCCGCTGTGCCCGATGACCGTCATGTGGTTGAAGCGCCAGCGCGGGTGTTTGAATCGCAGGAGGCCATGCTGGCCGCCTTCAATGCCAAAGAAATGGAGCGCGACATGATCTGCGTCGTGCGCTGGCAAGGGCCACAAGCCAATGGCATGCCCGAGCTGCACAAATTGACACCACTGCTGGCCGTTTTGCAGGGAAAAGGCTTCAAGGTGGCGCTGGTGACCGATGGCCGCATGAGCGGTGCGTCCGGCAAGATTCCGGCAGCCATTCATGTGTCGCCCGAAGCGGCGGCCGGCGGGCCGTTGGCCAAAGTGCGCACCGGTGATGTGATCCGTCTGGACGCGGTTGCGGGTACGCTGCAGGTACTGGTCAGTGAGGGCGACTGGGCGGCACGCACGGTGGACGTGATGCCGCAGGCCTTGCGCGAGGCGAATGATGTGGGTATGGGGCGGGATTTATTTGCCGCGATGCGGCGCAACGCTGCCATGGCGGAAGAAGGAGCTATATCGTGGTTATGAACGTGGTTATGAACGTGGCTTTGAAAGCAATTGATTTGAAATCACTGACCGCCTTGCAGGTGATGCAAGACGCACCCGTCATTCCCGTGATTGTGTTGAACGATGTGGCCCACGCCGTAGCTTTGGCTCGGGCCTTGGTAGCCGGCGGCATCCGTATGCTGGAAGTGACCTTGCGCACGCCACAAGCTTTGGCGTGTATTGAGGCGATTGCCAAAGAAGTGCCTGAAGCGATCATCGGTGCAGGCACCGTTCGCAGCGCAGCAGATGCACAAGCTGCCGCCAAGGCCGGCGCGTTGTTCGCAGTCAGTCCCGGCTATACCAGTGCAGTCGGCAAAGCGTGCCGCGATCTGGATTTGCCACTGCTGCCTGGTGTGGCAACTGGCGGCGAAATCATGATGGCGCAGGAAGATGGCTTTACTGAATTGAAGTTCTTCCCCGCGATGCAAGCGGGTGGATCGGCCTTGCTGAAAGCATGGAGTGGGCCATTTTTTGACATCAAGTTCTGCCCAACGGGTGGTTTGACCTTAAGCAATGCGCCCGAATTTCTGAGTTTGCCGAACGTGCAATGTGTGGGTGGCTCGTGGCTCACGCCTGCAGATGCGATGGCTGCGGGCGATTGGGCGCTGATCACCAGCTTGGCCAAACAAGCCAGTTTGCTAAAAAGCTGAGCTAAACCGAACGCAAAGAATCGTTGGCATCAAAACGTTCGGATAAAGGACGTTGTATCAGCTCAATCTTGTACCCATCCGGGTCGGTCACAAAGGCAATCACTGTCGTGCCGCCTTTGACGGGGCCAGCCTCGCGGGTGATGGCACCGCCGTATTGAGCTGCTTGGGCACGCATGGCATCACAGGTTGCCGCGACATCCGGCACGCCCAACGCCAAATGGCCAAAGGCTGTCCCCATCTCGTAGCTGTCCACCCCGTGGTTGTAGGTCAGTTCAATCTCGGCATGTTCGGGGTTGCTGCCGTAGCCGAGAAAGGCGAGGCTGTATTTGTACTCCCGGTTTTCCGAAGTGCGCAGCAGTTTCATACCCAGTACGTGGGTGTAAAAATCAATCGAGCGTTGAAGGTTGCCAACGCGCAGCATGGTGTGTAGAAATCTCATGGCAGCATTGTGCCGTGATTTATCACGTATTGCATCAGGCCTGAAAAAAAGCGGGTTTGCACAAGCGTGTCATGGGGCATGCCATCGAGATAGTTCATAATGTTTACTGTTGGTTTCTGAGTTCTTGCTGCTTGCAGATGTTCGGAGGAAATTTTGAAAGTTTTGAAGTTGTCTGCCCAAGGGTTGCCCCAGTCGTGGATTTCGCTGGAAGAAGCGGTGATCCACTATGCCTGCCGCGACGTGCGCTGGGAGTCCGGCGCGCAGGTGGCTGTGTTTCATGGCGGGCACAACGCCATCACGGGCGAGCAGTCCATCATCACGGTGAACAGCATCATCGGCACGCGCGGTGTACCAAAGATCAACCCGTTCCAGATGAAACCGGGGCTGACCAATGGCAAACTCTTTACCCGCGACCGCAATGTGTGCGCGTATTGTGGCGATCATTTTCATGAGCAAGAGCTCACGCGTGAGCACATCATCCCCTTCGCCCAAAACGGCATCGACAACTGGATGAACGTGGTCACCGCCTGCCGTGCCTGCAACCACCGCAAAAGCAGCCGCACGCCCGAACAAGCCAATATGCCGCTGCTCTATGCGCCCTATGTACCCAGTTTGTGGGAAGACTTTATTTTGCGCAACCGCCGTATCTTGGCAGACCAGATGGAGTTTTTGATGGCGCACGTGCCCAAAACGTCCAGGTTGTCTGCTTAGCTGCGTTTATATTGAGATGGACATCAGTTATGACAATATGGGATGCTTCCGCGCTTGACCAGCAGTACAACGTGCGCGCCTTGGTGCCTGAATGCGCCAACATACTACAACGTTGGGCGAAAAATTCGGAGAATGAACGTGAGCAGCAGGACTGTTTTTTAGATATCAGTTACGGTCCGGGTGTCAACGAAACTCTGGACGTTTTCCCGTGTGAGTCCAATCAGGCGCCGGTGTTGATTTTTATCCATGGCGGCTATTGGCGCTCTCTGGACAAGGCCGACCATTCTTTCATCGCGCCCGCGTTCACGCAGCAAGGGGTGTGTGTGGTGGTCCCCAATTACACTTTGTGCCCTGCCGCAACGCTGCCCGAGATTGTTTTGCAATTGGTGCAGTCCGTGGCCTGGGTCTACCACAATATTCATCTGTACGGGGGTGACCGCAACCGCATCACGGTGGCGGGCCATTCGGCTGGCGGTCATCTGGCGGCGATGATGATGAGCTGCCTGTGGCCCACGTTCGATCCCGATCTACCTGTCGATGTGGTCAAAAATGCGCTGGCTATTTCTGGCTTGTACGAGCTGGATTCAGTCATGCATTCGCCTTACCTGCAAGAGACGCTGCAGTTGACAAGCGCCCAGGTGGCGCTTGTCAGCCCAGCCTGGATGCCAGCGCCTGTGACGGGCTGGCTCGTCAGCGTTGTCGGTGGTGATGAAACCCCCGCGTTTCACAGGCACCATCAGTTGATTCAACAAGCCTGGGGTGAACAGGCCGTGCCTGTCTGCGAAAGCCTGCCGGGATTAAACCATTTCAGTGTGCTGGCGTCACTGGCGCTGCCGGGCCAGCGTTTGCACCAACTTGCTTTGGACATGCTGCTGAAGTAGTTTTCCCTCTTTGCAGGGCTGATTACATCAGCAGGTGTTCACCCGCATTGTCGCCACCCAAAAGCACATAGTTCACCTTGCGGATGTCCAACAGCTTTTTGCCACCCGAGTAGCTGATCGAGCTTTGCACGTCCTGTTCCATCTCGATCAGTGTGTTGGCTAATTGACCTTTGATGGGTTCCAGAATGCGTTTGCCTTCAACGTGTTTGTATTCGCCCTTGTTGAAGTCGGAGGCAGAGCCGTAGTATTCTTTGAACAGCTTGCCATCCACTTCCACCGTCTGACCCGGGCTTTCTTCATGGCCTGCCAGCATGGAGCCGATCATGATCATGGTTGCGCCAAAGCGGATGGATTTGGCAATGTCACCGTGCTCACGGATGCCGCCATCGGCAATGATCGGCTTGGTCGCCACACGGGCACACCACTTGAGCGCGCTGAGCTGCCAGCCACCGGTGCCAAAACCGGTTTTCAGCCGCGTGATGCAGACCTTGCCCGGTCCAATGCCGACTTTGGTCGCATCTGCACCCCAATTTTCCAGGTCGATGATGGCCTCTGGCGTCCCCACATTGCCGGCGATGACGAAGGCGCTTGGCAGGTGTTCTTTCAGGTGGGTGATCATGTTTTTCACGCTGTCGGCATGGCCATGGGCCACGTCGATGGTGATGTAGTCGGGCACCAGCCCCAGCGCTTTGAGCTGGTCCGCCGTGTCGTAATCGGCCTGCTTCACACCCAATGAAATCGATGCAAAAACGCCGGCGGCGCGCATGTCTTTGACAAACTGGATGTTGTCCAGGTCAAACCGGTGCATCACGTAAAAGTAGCCATTTTTCGCCAGCCAGACGCAAATCGGCACATTCACCACGGTTTTCATGTTGGCGGGAACCACGGGGATACGGAACTTGCGCCCCCCCAGTTCGATGCCCGCATCGCATTCAGAGCGGCTCTCTACCCGGCATTTGCGGGGCAGCAACAAAACATTGTCGTAATCAAAAATTTCCATGGCGTGCATCCTTCATGATGATCGTATTTTAGGGGCGACTGCTGCAGCGTGATTGCGCCATACCCAAAATGCGTCCCTGGGCGTCTTGCACCCAGCCCACAAGCCTTAAATTGTCGGGGTTCACGCCCGCTGGAATGCTCATGGGTCGCCGTGACAGCAAGCTGGGCTGTGTTTTCAGATTCCATGATTCCTGCAACATGTTTCTAACCAGCAAGCGATCTACCGGGCTATCGGTCGTTCCCCGGGGGATGTGTTCCACCAAAAGAAGAACACTGTCGAGTTTTTTGACATGTTGAGGGCGTTTGATCAGCTCAATCGACGTACCCATATAGCTGTTGACGGCTAAACCATGTGCAACGCGCAAGGTGTAGGCGGTCGGGGCTGTTGTCGTCGTGCGATGCAGGTGCTGGTTTTGGTTTAAAACCACAGCCAGTGTATCCAGTCGTGTCAAAGCATCCCGATGGGCAGCAGCAGACAAAGCCGCTTCCTCGCCCGCTGCGCTGGGCACAATCCAGTCCAAAACCAGCTCAGCTTTGGGCGCAGCCAGAGGTGCCGTCCAGCAAATCGCGCAATCGGCGCTGATAAACCGCTCTGTCAAATGGTGCAAAGGCTCTACACCATCGCTGGAACACGACGATTGCGCAATGGCAAAGCCTGATTGCAGGGCAAATAACAAGGTAAGTAGGGAGGATAGGGTGGAGCAAGAATATTTCATGGTTGTGGAGGCGGTTTGGGCGAAGCTGGCGCAGACTTTCTACAATGGGAGCATGTTCTCAGAATTAACTCCAGTTGTCGCACAGGCACCCTCACATCTTACAAACCAACATGCACATGGGGCGCAGGGACTGCTGAAAAACCTCAATCCAGAACAATACGCCGCCGTCACGTTGCCCAACGGGCATGCGCTTATTCTGGCGGGTGCGGGTTCGGGCAAAACACGGGTATTGACCACACGCATCGCCTGGTTACTGCAGACCGGCCAAATCACCCCCGGCGGTGTGATGGCGGTGACCTTCACCAACAAAGCCGCCAAAGAGATGATGACCCGGCTCTCCGCCATGTTGCCCGTGAACGTGCGTGGTATGTGGATAGGCACCTTTCATGGTTTGTGCAATCGTCTGCTGCGCACCCATTACCAAGCAGCGAATCTGCCACAAAGCTTCCAGATTCTGGACACCCAGGACCAATTGAGCGCCATCAAGCGCCTATGCAAGCAGTTCAATGTGGACGACGAACGCTACCCGCCCAAGCAGCTGATGTGGTTCATCGCCGGCAGCAAAGAGGATGGCCAGCGCCCGCAAGATGTGGACGGCAAAGACCCTGACACCCGCAAGAAAATCGAACTTTACGCCCTGTATGAAGAACAATGCCAGCGCGAAGGCGTGGTTGATTTCGGCGAACTGATGCTGCGCAGCTACGAGCTGCTACGCGACAACGAGCCGATCCGGGCGCACTACCAGCGCCGCTTTCAGCACATTTTGATCGACGAGTTCCAGGACACCAACCGCCTGCAATACGCCTGGATCAAGATGCTGGCGGGCGGCAAAAACACCTTAAAAAACACGTCCAGTGCGCGGTCGGACGACGAGTTCAAGCCCACCGGCAGCGTCATGGCCGTGGGTGATGATGACCAGAGCATCTACGCCTTTCGTGGCGCACGGGTTGGCAACATGGCCGATTTTGTGCGCGAATTCAAGGTGGAACACCAGATCAAGCTGGAAGAAAACTACCGCAGCGGCAGCAATATTCTGGACTCGGCCAATGAACTGATCAGCCACAACAGCAAACGCCTGGGCAAAAACCTGCGCACCAGCCAGGGCCCGGGCGAGCCGGTACGGGTGGTGGAATCGACCAGCGACTACGCCGAAGCGGCCTGGATGGTCGACGAGATGAAGCAGCTCACCAAAGGCGACAACGCAGACAACAGCTTTCTGAAAAAAGAAGTGGCGGTGCTCTACCGCAGCAACGCCCAAAGCCGGGTGATCGAGACCGCGCTTTTCAACGCCGCCATGCCCTACCGCGTTTACGGCGGGCTGCGCTTTTTCGAGCGGGCCGAGATCAAACATGCGCTGGCCTACCTGCGGCTGCTCGAGAACCCGCGTGACGACACCAGCTTTCTGCGTGTCCTCAACTTCCCGCCGCGCGGCATTGGGGCGCGCAGCATCGAGCAATTGCAAGACGCGGCACGGGCTGCGGGCTGCTCGCTGTGCGATGCGGTCAGCCTGGTGTCGGGCAAAGCCGGTGCCAATATCGGTGCTTTTGTCGCCAAAATCGACGTGCTGCGTGAGCAAACCCAAGGTGCGACGCTGCGCGAGATCATCGAATTGCTGCTGGACCACAGTGGTTTGATCGAGCACTACAAGGCCGACCGTGAAGGCGCGGACCGCATCGAAAACTTGGAGGAGCTGGTCAACGCGGCGGAGAGTTTTGTGACGATCGAAGGTTTTGGCCGCAGCGCGGTGGCTTTGCCGGTGGATGACAAGGCACCTTCTGCCTCACCGAACACAGCTTCAAATGCATTGACGCAAAGCCCCGCCAGCCAGAGTTTGACTGAAACTGAAGCCAACTTCGCCGCCTCTGCCGCAACCGATGCCGCCTTGGACGCCGAATTCGCCACCGGTGAAACCATGTCTCCGCTGAACGCCTTTTTGACCCACGCGGCGCTGGAATCCGGCGACAACCAGGCGCAGGCCGGGCAGGACGCCATCCAGTTGATAACCGTCCACGCCTCAAAAGGGCTGGAATTTGACTGCGTATTCATAGGCGGCATGGAAGAGGGGCTGTTCCCGCACGAAAACTCCCTGAACGACGCCGGCGGGCTGGAGGAAGAACGCCGCCTGATGTACGTCGCCATCACCCGTGCCCGCAAGCGCCTGTACCTCAGTCACTCGCAAACCCGGATGCTGCATGGCCAAACCCGTTACAACCTGAAAAGCCGGTTTTTTGACGAGCTGCCCGAAGACGCCTTGAAGTGGATCACCCCCAAACATTCGGGGTTTGGCTCGGGCTATAACTTCAGTGGGCAGTCTGCTATTAATTCAGGAGCTTATCAGGCAAATAATACGCCGGCTAGAGGTCAATTTGGCACTTATTCTGGCAGTTTGGAGCGATTTACCAGTCCAGCCGTGCCGGTGCAGAAGGCGGCACCTGCGCATGGGCTACGCGCGGGGATGCAGGTGTTCCACAACAAATTTGGCGAAGGCAGGCTCTTGACGCTGGAAGGCGTGGGTGACGATGCCAAAGCGCAGGTCAATTTCCCGCGCCACGGCGTCAAGTGGCTGGCGTTGAGTGTAGCGAAACTGACGCCGATTTAAGTCGATTTCAGTCGATTTAAGCGGATGAACCGCTGATTTCAACGGATTTCAAGGTTTGAGGCGCTTTCAGGTGCAGCAGGCTGCAAAAAACTGTCTTTGAACGTGAAGTAGATTGAGCTAAAGAACATCGTCGCCATCAAAAGGGCGGCGGGCAGCATGATGAAGGCCACGGCCGATTCGGAGCCCGTCAAGCCAGCCACCAGCGTCAGTACCAGACCACCGAGAATGAAGACGCCCAGCCAGCTGAAAAAATAGACCGTCATCGCGCCAAAATTGCGGATACACGCCACCAGGCTGAAAAACAGGGCCTTGATGGGCGAGACGTTGTGCCAATGCACCAGTGCGGGCGCATGCCAGAACATCAGCGACAAAGGCAAGTACAGGGCCATAGCCGCCCAGGTTGCCATTTGAAAATCTGATGAACCGATGACTTCTTTGTTCAAGGTGCCGCCGCTCAGGTACATGCTGGCAAACTGGCCGCCGTCAAACAAGGCCGATACACCCATCACCACCAAAAAGCCCACGGCGTAGAGCGCACCCAAGATCAATATGGCCTGCGTTTTCTTCGCTCCGGCACGAAACGCGCTGAACAGGGTCACCGGCATGGGAAACTGGCCTTCATGGGCCAGTCGGGTGGCGGTCATCAGACCCACCGTTGCCGCTGGCAACAGCACCAGGACCAACACTCCACCCAGAATGGGCACCAGTGACACCACCGACACCAGGGCCATGAACATGAAAAACAGGCCGCCCAGCGCCAAAGGCTGTTTGATGAAGGTCTGAATCCCCAGTTTGACCCATGCCAAGCCGGTGCGCGCGGGGACGATGTTGAGGGAAATCGCTGACGAAGTGGGGGAGGACATGGGTGGGGTGCTTTAAAGGCGATGAAAGTGCAATGAGGGGCGGCGGCGCGATGAGGCGTAGATCAGGCCAATGGGTACGGATGCAAGAGGCATTGACGCAGCACCCGCTCAAAATGGGCGGGGTCATGCGCTTTGAGCATGCTGGCCTCGCGCGGCAGGTAAAAATCCCACAGCCGGGAGATCCAGAACCGCAGCGCCGCCCCGCGCATCATGGCTGGCAGCAACTGGCGTTCTGCCGCTGTCAGCGGGCGGATGCGTTCGTAAGATGCTATAAATTGCGCAGCATGTGAGGCAACACTGGCGCCGGCTGGGCTTGAATCTGAGGCCGATTTTCCGTGCACGATACACCAGTCGTTCAGCGACACGGCCAGGTCGAACAACCAGGCGTCGTTGCCGGCAAAGTAGAAGTCAAAAAAGCCTGTCAGTTGTCCGTTCTCAAACATCACGTTGTCGCGGAACAAATCGGCGTGGATCGGTCCGCGCGGCAGGGCTGCAAAGGCGGAACTTTCGGCAATGTGGTTTTGATACGCCAGTTCGCCCACAATCAGGCTGCGCTGGTCATCCGTCAAAAAGGGCAGCACCACAGGCACGGTATCGTTCCACCACGGCAAGGTGCGCAGATTGGGCTGTTCGCGGTCAAAACCACGTCCCGCCAGGTGCATGCGCGCCAGCATGTCGCCCACCTGGGCGCAATGAGCGGGGGTCGGGGCCAGCTCACTTTTGCCGCGCAGGCGGTTCACCACGCAGGCCGGTTTGCCTTTCAGGGCGTGCAAAATCGCACCCGTCGCGTCCGGTGCCGGGTCGGGCACGGGGATGCCTTGGGCTGCCAGATGCTTCATCAAATGCAGGTAGAAGGGCAGTTGCTCGAAGGTCAGGCGCTCAAAAACCGTGAGAACGTAGGCACTTTTGTCGGACGTGGCGAAATAATTGGTGTTTTCAATGCCGCCGGAGCAGCCTTCCAGCGTTTGCAGTTCACCCAAGTCGAGGCGGTGCAGCAGGTCCTGCGCTTCATTGAAAGAGATTTCGGTATAGACAGCCATGCAAAAAGGTCAGGAAGACAAAGAGGGACGATCAAAAAAGGGGCGATGTATGCTGCAAAACGGGATATGTTTGCCCCCTGATTGTAGGCAATGCACAATCTGGTCTTGATTTAAGCTGTATTTAGACACCATCGCGACATTAAATGACTGAAAAATTCCATAAAACCCTGCTCCTGGTAGACGGCTCCAGCTACCTCTACCGCGCGTTTCACGCCATGCCCGACCTGCGCGCCGTGGCGGGCGACCCCACCAGCCCGGCCACAGGGGCGATTCGCGGTATCGTCAACATGATGCAGGCGCTGCGCAAAGAGCAACCCGCCGACTACGCCGTCTGCGTGTTCGACGCCAAAGGCCCGACCTTTCGCGACGCGTGGTACCCCGCCTACAAAGCCACCCGCAGCCCCATGCCGGAC
>JAYVJL010000189.1:0-22139 GCA_043769295.1 Polaromonas sp.
ATATATCCACCAGCGCCGGTCTGCGGGTCGGTGAAGGTATATCCACTACCCGTCCATCCACTCTGCGTGATAGGCCTCTCATGAGTGTTGACCTCCATAATGCCAATGATGTTGGCAATCACGCCGCTGCCGCGCTGCTCCATCTGCGGCAGCACGGCGCGTATCAAATTGATATAGCCAAAGAGCTTGAGTTCCCAGGCGGCGCGCCATTTGACGTCGTCTACAGCGGCCAGCGCACCGCCGGGAATCGCGCCTGCGTTATTGACCAGAATATCAATCGTGCCTGCGCTTGCCATCAACGCGTCTATGCCGCTCTGCGTGCCCAGGTCAGCGGCTACAGCTTGCGCAGTCACGCCGGTGGCTTGTTGAATGTTGGCCACGGCTTTGGCCAATGATTCGGTTGAGCGCGACACGATGATGGGCACTGCGCCTTCACGCGCAAAGGTGGTGGCAATGGCCAAGCCAATGCCCTTGGAGCCGCCAGTTACCAGCACGCGGTGGCCCTTGAGTTTCAAATCCATTTTTTATTCCTTGATCAGTTTTGAGGGGCCGCCACCTGCGCGGTGTACCAGTCGGCAATGTCATGGCCTTGCATAAAGCAAACGCCGGGTGTCTTCATCAGCAAGTCCAGCATCTGCTCAAACGAGCCAAAGCGGTGCGGTACACCGATCAGGTGCGGGTGCAGGCCCAGCGTCAGGACTCTAGGTCGGGTTTTGGCTTCACGCTCGAACAGAGCCACCGTGCGTTTGAGACGCTCCAGCATGTCATCGGACGAATGTTTTTCAACCGCGTAAATGATGGAGTCGTTGATCTCCAGGTTGTACGGCAAACTGAGCAGAGGACCACGCGTCGTCGTCATCCAGTTGGGCAGGTCATCGACCACCCAGTCAAACACGTAGTCAATGCCTGCGGCCTTGAGGTTCTCAGGTGTGTCGTGGCTTTCACGCAGGCCGGGGCCCAGCCAGCCGCGTGGGCGTATGCCTGTAAAAGATTCAATCATGTCCAGGCTGGTTTTGATGACTTCTTGCTCAGCCCCAGCATGATTCAGCGCCTTTTGATGCACGCCATGGCCAATGAACTCCCAGCCCGCGGTGTGCATGGCTTCCGCCGCGCGCGGGTAAGCGTCAATCACGCTGGCGTTGAAGCTGGTCGAGGCTCTCAAGCCGCGCGAGGTGATGGCGTCAATGATGCGCGGCAGGCCGCAACGCATGCCGTAATCGACCCAGCTGAAGTTGGGCACATCGGGCACGGTTTCCTTGCCGTGCGGCGGTGTGATGATGGTGCGCGGCATGGGCGCGTCGAACGACCAGTGCTCGACATTCACCACCAGGTGCACCAGAATATTACCGCCTGCGGGCGGTGTGAGCGGTGGGCCTTCGTTGGAGAAACGGTAGGGGATTCGGGGGTTGGCCATAAGCTTTTAAGTAAAAATTCAATGCCTGATTTGCTGCAAGATTTCGCGCTTCATCGTGTTGAACGCTTCAGACGTGGTGTCTTCAATCGTGCGCGGCCTGACCAGCGGTACCGTCATGCGCGCCTGGATGCGGCCAGGGCGGGCTGACATCACGTAAATGGTGTCGGCCAGAAACAGCGCTTCATCAATGTCGTGCGTGACAAACACAATGGTCGGTTTGAGCTGCTGCCACACCGACAGCAGCAGCTCCTGCATGGTCAATCGGGTTTGCGCGTCCAGCGCGCCAAAGGGCTCGTCCATCAGCAGCACGCGTGAACCGAGTGTCAG
This sequence comes from Polaromonas sp., assembly GCA_043769295.1. Taxonomy (GTDB): domain Bacteria; phylum Pseudomonadota; class Gammaproteobacteria; order Burkholderiales; family Burkholderiaceae_C; genus Aalborgiella. The sequence continues at coordinate 1,742 of JAYVJL010000189.1, forward strand.
GATGCGTGCAATGCCCACACGCTGGCGCATGCCGCCAGACAGTTGCACAGGCAGGTGGGTTTTAAAATCAGACAGGCCCACAATGCGCAGCATGTCGTTGGCGCGGTCTGCATAGTCTTTGGGCGACTGGCCTTGGGTTTTGGGGCCAAAAATCACGTTTTCCCACACACTGAGCCAGGGGAAAAGCGCGGCCTCCTGAAACACCACGCCACGGTCTGGCCCGGGTTTGTCAATCGGCTCGCCATGTACCCGCAGCGTGCCGCCGCTGGCTTGTTCAAAGCCTGCTACCAGATTGAGCAGGGTTGATTTGCCGCAGCCTGATGGCCCAAGCAGCGCCACAAATTCACCGTCACCGACCTCCAGGTCAATCTTGTCGAGCGCGTGGACGGGTGGCTCTGCCGGATAGGTCTTGTCGAGTTTTTCTATTTTGATAGCGGACATGCGGACTCGAAAGTTTTAATGGTTTTGAAGCATGCGCCAGCGCAGCACGCGCTGCTCTGCAAACACAATCAAGCGGTCACTGAGGTAGCCCATCACGCCAATCGACACCATGTCGGCCAGCACGATGTCCATGCGGCCCACGTAGTATGCGTCCCACAGCACATAGCCCAGGCCTGATTTAACGGCCACCATTTCAGACACGATGACGGCTGTCCATGAAATGCCCAAGCCAATGCGCAGACCGGTAAAAATGGATGGCATGGCTGATGGAAAAACCACCCTGCGGAGCAGTTGCATGCGGGTCGCGCCCATCATCATGGCGGCGCGCATCAGGTTGCGTTCTACATCACGCGCACCCTGCGTGGTGTTGACGACGATGGCGTAAAAGCCGCCAAGGAAAATCAAAAAAATCGAGCCCATGTCGCGAATGCCAAACAGCGCAATTGAAAACGGCAACCAGGCCGTGATCGGGATGGGTCGCAAGCCTTGAATGAAAGGGTCAAACATTTGCGATGCCAGCTTGCTCCAGCCGATCATCAGGCCCAGCGGCACACCCAGCAACGTGGCCAGTGCAAAACCCTGCGCCACGCGCATGGCCGAGTACTGCACGTTCGCCAGCCAGGTGCCCAGGTAAGGGTTCAGCCCCATGCCGGGCTTGCCAAACACCCATTGATTGAAGCCCTCCAGCACGGCGAGTGGCGTGGGCACAATGCCGGCCATGTTGGGCTGGCTGCCAGCGACTTGCCAGAACACCAGCACGGCCACAGGCACCACCGCGCCAAGAATGAGTTGCTTCATGCGTGACATGGTTGACACTTATTTTTCAGCTTATCGCTTGATCTCGCGCGCCATGCTGTCGTCATACAGCGCAGCCGCATCGGCACCCACATCTTTTTGCACGATGCCTTGCTTGAAGGCTGCATCGGCCTGCAGGCGCACCTGCTCTTTGGTCAGCACGCCGCCCAGCTTGATGATTTTTGATGACTCTTTGGTCACAGCCAATGGCAGGCCGGTGTACTTGGCATACGCATCGGCAAATACGTCGTTGTTTTTAGCCATCTGCTCTTCAGCATTCAGGTACGCCCACAAAAAGCGGCGAATGGCTTCTTTCTTGTTGGTCATGGCCTCACGCGATGCGGCCAGCATGCCCAGTTCTGCACCGACTGATTTGGCCTGGCTGTATTCCAGACCCTTGGCAAAGTAGGCATCGCCTTCAGCCACGGCTTGTGATTCAAACGGCTCCCACAGCACCATCGCGTCAATGTCGCCGCGCTTGAGCGCTTGCAAGAAAGCCGTGCCGCCGCCCTGAATGTTGACTGGCGTGAAGGTGCTGTAAGGCACACCTTTTTCAACCATCGTCATGGCCCATTGAAACCACACCGCAGAGCCAGGTGCAATGCCAATCTTTTTACCGGCCAGGTCTTTCCAGTCGCTGATGACCACGCCTTTGCGCACCACCAGATTTTTCAGCGAACCGCCAACGCCCGTCAGGCCGATCAGGTTCTTGCTGCCTTGCGATGCGGCAATGGCCAAATCACCTGGGCCTACGGCAGACACATCGACCGAGTTGGACAGCAGGGCGGTGCGTGCATCGGCGTAACGCACAAACTCGGCGCGCTTGACATCGATGTTGAACTTTTTCAGTTCTTCTTCAATGTTGAGCATGGGCGACAAGTGCCCCACTTTGACAAAGCCAACCGTCAGCGTTTCCCGCTGTGCCAGTGGCGCAGGTGCAGGCCCGATGGCCTGTACTGCAGTGGTGATGGCCGTCATGAAGACGGCTGTTAAAGCTGCAAAAAGTTTCATGATTCAAACTCCGTTAAGGTTAAAACAAACACAAAAAATTAGCCCATTCCTATCAATACCCAGTGAAATTCGGCACACGCTTTTCAGCAAACGCTTTGCGGCCTTCGGCATAGTCGCTGCTGGCAAAGCAGGCTTTGACCTGCGCATCGACTGCCTGCACATCGACTTTAAGGCTACCTGCCAGCAGGGTGCTGAAAGCGCGCTTGGCAGTGGCTATCGTCATGGGTGCATTGCTTGCAATTTCTGCACCCGTTTGCGCTGCGTAGGCAAACACATCGTCATGCACTGAATTGACCACGCCCATCCGCTCTGCCGCCGTAGCGTCCAGCACGCGGGCGGTGTAAAACACCTCACTGGCGCGTGCCACGCCCAGCACATCGACCAGCCGCTTCATGCCCCTGAGCGCATAACCCAAACCCAGTCGCGCGGCGGGCATGCGAAAGCGTGCATTGGGTGCGGCGTAGCGTATGTCGCAAGCCATCGCCAGGCCCAAACCACCACCGTAGCAAATGCCGCTGATGGCGGCAATGACAGGGCGCGGGAACTGCGCCAGCGCCGTTTGCGCGCGGTCAACTGCTGCGTCGTATTTGGCAACATTGGCTGGGTCGTTGCGCTGGGTATCAAACTCGCTGATGTCGGCGCCCGACACAAAAGCTTTGTCGCCATCGCCCCGCAAAATAACGGCGCGAACCGACGCATCATTGCGCAATATCTCCAGCGTGTCGGCCAGCTTGGCCCACATCGCCAGCGACATGGCGTTGTAGCGGCCAGGGTTAGACAGCGTGATGGTGGTCACGTGGTTTTCAATCGAATGCGTTACATCAGCCATGCTGTTCAAACCACTCCGTCTTGGTGAAACTGCTCAATATCTCTTGCAGAATAACCTGCTTCAGTCAGCACCTCGTCGGTGTGCTGGCCCCAGCCCGGCGCCTGCGCCACCACTTGTGCAGGCGTGCGCTCCAGCACCACGGGCTGGTTGATGTAGTGCATTTCCTTGCCGAAGTCCGTCACCAGTGATGTCGTTACGCCCAGGTGCTGCACCTGCTCGTCTTCAAACACCTGCGGCACGCTGTACACCGGGCCGGCGGGCACGCCTGCATCGTTCAGCAACTTCACCCAATGCTGCACGCTTTGGGTTTTAAAAATATCGGCCAGCAAGGGCGTAAGGCGCTCGCGGTGCTTGACACGCAGCGGCTCGGTCTTGAATTCTTCGTCATGCAGCCACTCGGGCCGATACAGCAGCTTGCACAGCCGCAGCCAGTTGCCCTCACCTGATGCGCCCAGGTTAAACACACCATCGGCTGCTTTAAACAAACCCATCGGGCTGCTGGTGGGGTGGTCATTGCCGACCTGCACTGGCAAGTCGTTGTCGTTCAGATAGCGCGCCATTTGAAAGTCCATCATGGCGATTTGCGAATGCAGCAGCGAGGCATGCACCCACTGGCCTTTGCCGGACACTTCACGCTCGAGCAGCGCCGTCAAAATACCCAGCGCGGCGTACAGACCCGCGCTCATGTCGGCCACCGCCAACCCGGCGCGCACCGGGCCAGAGCCGGGCAAGCCCGTGACCGACATCAGCCCGCCCATACCCTGCACAATCTGGTCAAAACCCGGGCGACCCGCCAACGGGCCATCCTGGCCAAAGCCTGAAATGCTGGCCAAAATAATGCGTGGGTTGACTGCCGCCAAAGATTCGTAGTCAACGCCCAGCTTGGTCTTCACGTCGGGCCGCCAGTTTTCAACCAGCACATCGGCATCTTTTACCAGGCGCATCAGCACATCGCGCGCGCCGGGCTTTTTCAGGTTCAGCGTCATCGACCGCTTGTTGCGGTTGATGTTTTGAAAGTCCCCACCTTCGCGGTTGGCGGCAAACATGGCTTCGTTCGGGTCAATGCCGGGCGGCGGCTCAATGCGAATCACATCGGCACCGAAGTCCGTCAGCATGCGCACGCAGTTGGGGCCTGCGCGTACGCGGGACAAATCAAGAACGCGAAACCTGGCCAGTGCGCTGGAGGCCTGAATTTTGGGCATGTATTACACAGTCTTGCTTAATATTGCGTATTAATTAAAATATTATAAATATAAATATACATCAATAAAAGATACGGAGCAACATGAGAAACTCGCATTCATGAATCCCGCCAAGAAACCAGCGCAGCGTGCCAAATCAGCCAAACCGATCAAGCCCTTGGCCGCAAACACCAAGTTCACCAAGGCCAGCGACAAGATACGCCTGGACATAGAAACCGCCATCAAAAACGGCGCGCTGCTGCCAGGCGACCCGATTGACGAGGCCCAACTGGCCAGCCAGTACCAGGTGTCGCGCACACCGATACGCGAGGCGCTGATCCAGTTGCAAGCGCAGGGCATGCTGACCAGCCTGCCGCGCGGCGGCATGGTGGTGGCCAAAATGGACTTACAGCAACTGCTGCAACTGTGGGAACTGCTGGCCGAGCTGGAAGGCGTGGCGGTTCGCCTGGCCTGCCAGCGCATGACACCAGAAGAACGCGAGGCCATCGCCCTGCACCACGCCAAAAGCCGCAAGGTGGCTGAGGCCGACGACATGGCAGGCTGGCAGCAAAGCAACCTGCAATTTCATGAACTGATTTACCGCGCCAGCCGCAACCCCTACCTGCGCCAGGAAGTGCTGCGCATGCGCGCCTGCACCGGCTATTACCGCCGCCATGCCTTCGGCGCACTGGGCCAGGTCAAGGCATCGTTTGAGCAGCACAGCCAGATCGTCGACGCCTTCAATAAAAGCGACGGCGATGCCGCAGCCCAAGCCATGCTGGCCCACATGCGCCCCGCCAGCGATGCCAAGGGCTTGACAGACTTTATTGTGAATTTGCCGAAAGAGGTGCTGGCGCGGTGAGGTTGTTAGCGCTATATTTTTAATAGCTGCTTGCGCATATATCTATTGCTCTGGAGGCTTATTTGATGGGTGAAAAGTGAGGTTTTGAGCGTTCTCCACCACCAAATGCCCAGAGTTCTCATTTTTTTGGATTGTTGCCAAGTTTTGTTCATTGAAATGAACAAAATGGCATTAATAAGCTGTAATGTTCATCATGATGGACAAATTAAGACTTCCAATCGACCTTGGCAAAGCTATCGCCCAGTACCGCGCAGACAACAAGCTTTCAGCCGTCGCCATAGTGCGCAAGTCCGGGTGCAGCCGGACTGTACTGCACAACCTGGAGCGTGGGTAGGACGTGACGGTGGGATCTTTGTTCGACCTCCTGCGTGCAATGGGTTTGTGCATCAGTCTGGAGAAGGCTGGTATGCCTACTCTTGAAGAAAAGCAGCGTCGGTTTTCGGATGACACTGAATATTGAGCCCTCGCTTAAGTAGCTGCATATCAAAGATGGCCCCGAGCTGGAGGACCACACCATGGCGCTTAAATTGTTTGCTGATGCCAATGAGGGGAAATCTACCCTTCCGCCAAAGACCTGCTGGATTTAAAAAGAGATGCCAACACTTTCAATATTCACAATATTCACTATGCAATGGTTAGCCGCATCTTTAACGTCGAAACAGCGCCTTTAGCCCACGCTGAAGTTGATTGTTACTTAGCAAGACCTCGTCACCGACCCGCGATTTCAGTATGACTTGCAATTGGCTATGCCGCCTGTCGTGCAGCCACAAGAACGCCATTTTTAATCTCAATAAAAATGCGTGTGGGGCGATCATGGGTTAGAAACTGCTGCTCAGTGTTATTTAAAGCGGATAACACTTGGCTGACGTTATTGGCTACTTCTTCTGTTGCCCTCGCGCAACTCCTTCTAAGTATTGACTTTCGACTATCTAAGGTCGATTGCTTATTCCAAAATGCTTTTATATTGCCGATTTCTGAATCCAACGCTCCTGGCAATAATGCCCCCAGTTTTGCGATCTCTTGAACGGATGCCTCAATGCTTCCTCGGCGCGATTTGCTCAGATTCGCCTCACCTGGAAATACTGAAAGAATGTGCCACGCGCCTATTCGAGTACGTAAACACATTTGCAGATCGCTTGCTAGCTTTTGTATTTTCTCAATCTTGTTATAAATGCCGCTTGATAGATCCTCTGACCCAAAAGTCTCTGAGTGCTTGATCTTTTGATCAAGCAATTGCTGTAGCTCGTCAATCAGATGACGGTGTATTTCGAGCAGGTCGCGCTCGCAGCCTTCTAGCTGGATGCGCACGCTGGTAGAAAGCTCACCTGCTTGAACGGCTCTATAAACCTGTAAGAGATAGTCATATGTAGATTGGATTCGAGCTTTGCGCTGGCTATCCAGGAATTGTGAGATTCCTTTGACGGAGTTTTGGATTTCGTCCAGTTTTTGGCTTATGTCTGCCAAATGTTTCTGAGCGACAACGACCGAAGCAATTTGCCAAACAGCGCTAGCGTTGACAAGATTTTGTAGATTTTTAACATCAAAAAGTCTTGCTTGTTCAGTGATACCTTTGGATCCCAACGCAAATGCGCGAAAGCCATTGCCATCCGCTGCGCGGGCTAAGTCTCCATTGATAGTGACTTCCATCAAGCGCTTACCTGATGATTCTGCCGCAACTAGCAAGGCCGGCGCAGCCTGAAGTAATGCTGAGAGTCTTGCAATCGGGCCGCTGCTCAAATCTATTGGCCTGGCTTTTTTATAAGTTGCCAACGTCAATGATTCGCTCGACTCTATAGTCACTACAGGATGATTTTGGTGCTCGCCGATGACAAGCCGACTGGGCAACTGCTCTGGTTCTGAGGCGGAGAAAGCGGGTACTTCCACCATGGCGCATGAGGAGGGCGACATGCTGGCTGGTGGCGCGACCTCAGCAAGTTTTTTTTGTCCCCTGAGATAAAAAAAGATTCCCAAAAGAATGGCTATGACAGCAAAAATTAGAACAAGTACGGTCGTAGTCATATTTTCTTTCAAGGTGATGTGATGTTTGTCTTGTACCGCGCATCTAATACTGCTGTTGACGGATTGCATAAGAAAGTGATTTTATGAAAACGGCTTGAACAACATCATTTATTTTTGCATTGCCCATTCCTGATTATTGATGAAAACGATGTCAGGCCAAGGTAACTTTAAATCTGCAACCGCTTGTAAATTATTTCCTTAATGGAGCAACTATGACCAGCCCAGTCTACGCATTGAACCTGTTCAACATCTCAAACCGGGACGAGTACATGGCGTACTCGCGCCGATCTACCAAGGAGGTTCAGGCGCATGGGGGTCGTGTGGTGGCGCTGGGCAAATTTCGTGAGGTGACGGTAGGGGACATAGCGCCTCGCACGGTGTTGATACTGGTGGAATGGGCCAGCAAAGATGCCTTTGACAGCTACCGCAATGACCCGGCGCTGGCAGATCTTCATCCGCACCGAATCAATGGCACCAGCGGCTACATCTGGCATCTGTTCGACAAGCTGGATGACCTCAGGCCGCTGCTGAAGGATGTACCGACGACCCCATAGTGAGCGCGATGAGGTGCAATGAGCGCTCTGTTTTTAGGAGCTGCTCGCGCACATATTCATTGGTCTACCGGCATATTTGATGGGTAAAAATGGCTTAAAAACATCAGGGAACCAAAAAAATCTCACCAAAATCTGCCCCGCGCTGCCTAAAACCAACCAAATCAGGTTACCACTGGGTTGGAAAAGAGACGAAGCGGTATTTGTGTGGCAATATTCAGGTTCTAAATTTTGAAACCCCCTTACCAAATCAACGAGACCACGATGAACAACACCAACCGCCGCGTATTCATGATTCACACCGCAGCAGGCGCATCTGCATTGGTTGCTGGCAATGCCATGGCACAAGCCGCAGCACCTATGGTCAATGAAAAAGACCCTGCTGCCGCTGGCCTGGGCTATGCCGCTGACACCACCAAAGTGGATGCCAAAAAATACCCCAAGCATGCCAACGAGCAAATGTGCAGCAACTGCCAGTTGTACGCTGGCAAGGCCAAAGAAGCTGCTGGCCCCTGCCCGCTGTTTGCTGGCAAGCAAGTTGCCGCCAAGGGCTGGTGCAGCGCCTGGGTTAAAAAAGCGGCTTAATGCCTTGTTGAGTTTGTGCGCTTTGCTGTAGCCGCAAGGCGATGTCGGCAACGTGTGCCAAACCTGCGGCCATCAGCCACACCGAGACAAAGTACCAGGCTGCGCCCGACAGGGCACAGCGCAATGCCAGCATCAGGCACAGGCCTGACGCAACATTGAGCAAATAATCACGCGGCGCCAAGCCGCGTTTTGTTTGATGGTGGTAGGCCAGCAAGGCTGCGGTTTCAAGCAGCGTGATGCCGATGATGGTGTCAACCAGCCCGCCACTCAACACCCATTGTTGTAACCAGATCGTCACACCTTGGCCAGGCCCAACAAGTGCGCCATGTCTTTGAAGAAAATTCGCACATGGGCCATCGGCTTTTTGCGCACCAGTTGCTTGTTCATGTAAGACTCAAACGTCAGTTGCTGCACGTCGCGGTCTTCACACATTTTGACAAAGCGTTCACGGCGCTTTTCGCTGCCGTACCAAAACCACTGCATGATGCCGAGCACGCCAAACACCAGGCCGTGGGCTTTCATGAAGCGTTTGCGCGCCATTTTCAAGGCGCTGACGTCGCCGGTTTGCAGCAGCTCGTGTACCGACTGCGCCGCCAACTGGCCGCCGTACATGGCGTAGTAAATGCCTTCGCCTGATGCGGGGGCGACCACGCCGGCTGCGTCGCCTGCCAGCACCACGTCACGGCCGTTGTCCCAGCGTTTGAGCGGCTTCATGGGCAGGGGCGCACCTTCACGACGCAGCACTTCGGCGTTTTCCAATCCTGCGATTTGGCGCAACTGGCCAACAGCGCCGCGCAGTGAAAAGCCTTTGTCGGCGCTGCCGGTGCCAATGCTGAGCGTGTCGCCGTGGGGGAAGACCCAACCGTAAAAGTCAGGTGACAGTTTGCCCTGGTAGTACACGTCGCAACGCGCACCGTTGTAGCCCGCGGGTTTGACAGCCGGGGCGCGCACGATCTCGTGGTAAGCAAACACGCACTTGGGGTGGTCAGCACCGGGTACGGTTTGTTTGGCCACTTCTGACCGTGCGCCGTCTGCACCAATGATGCTGCGGGCGCGGACTTTGGCGGCATAAACACCTGATTTAGCGCCTGATTTTTGTGCATGATCACGCGCTTGAAAATGCACCACGGCCACGCCGTCAGCGTCGCGCTCAATGCGGTCAAACGTGCCGATGCGGCGCACCGCACCGCTACTCGCAGCGCGCTCGCGCAGCCACTCATCAAAATCTTCACGCTTGACCATGCCAACAAAGCCGTTGTCGATGGGAATGTCGACCTGGTTGTTTTTGGGCGAGATCATGCGTGCAGCGGTGGCTCTAGCCACCAGCAGTTTGTCGGGAATGGCGAAGTCTTTGATCAGCCGGGGCGGGATCGCGCCGCCGCAAGGCTTGACGCGGCCTGCGCGGTCCAGCAACAACACAGACCGCCCCCGACGTGCCAGGTCGTGCGCCGCCGTAGCACCCGCCGGGCCACCGCCTACCACCACCACATCGAATGTTTCGGTTTGACTCATGTTATTCACCTTTGATAACTATGCATTGCTTGCTAAAGAAAAAACCACCGCTTGCGCCGTGTGGGTTGCTGTCATGACGCGGCCTGTATCAAACCACGCAGGGCAAAGGCGCTGATCATCATGCCGGCGACAAAAAATGGCACGCCAAAGCCGCTGTACCAAAGCGCGCGTTGGCTGGCACGGGCTAAAAAGTGACGCATCAGACCGAGCTGAATGAACAGCAAAACAGCCACACCCATGGCGTGAACTGGCGCACCCCACACCAGCAGCAGCGCAATGACTGCCAGTTGTGGCACAACCATGACCCAGCAAGCCACCTGCGCTGCTTTATCAACACCCAATTGCACCGGCAAGGAACGCACACCCATTTGGCGGTCACCTTCAATGGCCTTGAAGTCGTTCAGCGTCATGATGCCGTGCGTGCCCGCGCTGTACAGCAGCGCCAGCAGCAACGACCGGCTGTCGGGCAAGATGCCGCCTGCCATCACCGCCGCACCCGTTACCCAGGCAATGCCTTCATAGCTCAAACCGCAGGCAGCGTTGCCCCACCAGCCGTTTTCTTTCAGGCGCACAGGCGGTGCACTGTAGGCCCAGGCCAGCAGCAAACCAACGATGGCGGCACCAAAGCCCCAAGGGCCCAGCGCGGTCGCCACCAGCAATGAAATCAGCGTCCAAAGTAGCGCCAGGTAGAGCCCCCATTGCCCCGGCATGCGGCCTGACGGGATCGGGCGCTGCGGTTCATTGATGGCATCGACATGTCTGTCAAACCAGTCATTGACGGCCTGGCTGGTGGCACAAACAAACGGGCCGGCCAATGCAATGCCCACAATAGCAAGCAGCCACTTACCGTCCATGGCCATGCCTGACGCCACCACCCCGCAGGCAAACGCCCACATTGGCGGAAACCAGGTGATGGGCTTGAACAATTCGGCAACGGTTGACAGGCTGGGACGGGCGGCAACAAAAATCATGCTTGTATTATTTAATTGACAGTGTATAGTGTCAATTAATATTTACACAATTAATCAAAAACTGATGTAAACCCGTAGTATCAAAAAACCACAGCGTGTTGAAGCATCCGTGTCACGTTGCGAGCCATAGTCTATGTTGATGAGCTGGCCAATACCGGATGAAGGGGATGTGATGACAACATCAAATACCAACAGGGCTGACAGCAGCACAACTTTTTCACAATCGCTTTCGTCGTGGGCGCCTGAGCTGGCGCAAACCATGGTGTCGCTGGGCGGCGACATTGCGCTGGTACTGGACGACGAGGGCTTTGTCAGGCGCGTGGACCAACGCGCATCCACCCCGCTGGCCAGTGACGCGCATGAATGGATAGGCCAGCGCTGGACTGAAACCGTGACGATTGAAAGCAAACCCAAACTGGAACGCCTGATGGCCGAGGCTTCGCACGAATGTGCCACCAGAAAGCGCGAAGTAAACCACCGGACTGGTGGCGGCACAACCGTTGCAGTGGCCTACACCGCCATGCGCCTGGGTTCACGCGGGCCGATATTGGCGGTAGGCCGTGACCTGGGCATCAGCGCTGCCTTGCAACAAAAGTTTTTAGGCGCACAACAAGAAATGGAACGCAACTACACCAAGGCCCGCCAGTCAGAGGCGCGCTACCGTTTGCTGTTTCAGGTCGCAACTGATGCGGTGCTGGTGGTAGACGGCACAACATTCAACATCGTCGAGGCTAACCAGAGCGCCAGTGACTTGTTTGATATTGCAGCCAATCAGGTGGTGGGTCAGCATGCGGCTTTTGGTTTCGAGAAGCATTCGCGCGACATTGTCAACGTGGGGTTTCAAGCAGCCATTGACAGTGGGCAATCAACCGAAACGCGAGCCCAGTTGCTGGGCAAAGTGCGCGCCACCAGCGTGACAGCAACGCCCTTCAAAGTCATGGACACGCAGCAACTGCTGGTGCGGATTCGCACCACCGAGCAACTGGCCTCGTCAAACGATTTGGGCGCCACACTGGCGCGCCTGGTAGACAGCGCCACCGAGGGCGTCGCCGTGACAGATGTAGACGGCTGCGTGCTGGTGGCCAACCCGGCCTTTTTGAAGTTGGTGGAGGCCAGTACCGAGGCCTCGGTACGCGGCAAGCCCCTGTCAGACTGGCTCAGCTTGCCCAACGCGCCGTTTGCGCGCTTGCTCAGTGATGTTCAGCGTGAGGGCATGACTGACTATGCGACCTCGCAACTGTTGACAGGCAGCGCGCTGATCAAACCTGTTGAAGTGGCGGCCACCTTGCTGGGTGAAATTGACCCGCCCTGCATTGGCTTTAGCGTGCGTTTGGTGGCTGATGGCAAAGGTGAGGTGGAGCTAACGGTTGAGCCGATTCAAACTGCTGTGAAGGTGCTGTGTGACCAGGTGGGCAGCGCCGCTTTGCCTGAACTGATGCGGCGCGCTTCAGAGTTGTTGCAGCGTAACTTTATTCGGGTGGCGATTGAACGCGCAGGTGCTGATTTGAACAAGGCGGCCAGTTTGCTGGGCATCAATCGCCAACAGCTTGAGTTGCTGAGCCAGGGCGGCAAAGTCTGAAGCCAGTTAAGCCGAGTCTTCCGTCAACGGGTCTCCGACGCCAAAGCGGCGCAACTTGACGTACAGGCTTTGCCTGGACAAGCCCAGCATTTCAGCTGCAGCCGCACGGTTATCGCCTGTCAGTTCCAGGGCGGCTTCAATGCACAGCTCTTCGATTAAATCGGTGGTTTCACGCACAATGTCGCGCAGCGGGACACGGCCCACCAGTTCGGTCATCTGACCCGGTGAACGCGGCATGTCTTTGGCTTGCTGCTCGTTGATAAGCCTTCTGCCGACATCACGAATCGTGAAACCCATGCAGGGCTGATCACCCGTGCTGACGGACACCGCGGAAATTTCAACATCTGACTTGGCACCATATTCACCTTGCATGGTGGTGGCGTACAAGCGCACCGAGCCACGTTGGCGCAGATTGGACGTCAGCACATTCAAATCAACACCACTGCGGCCCAGCCATTTGCCGAGGGACTCGCCTCGTACCAAAGCTTCTGTGGCCAGTTGTGTCAGTTCAAGGAACGCACGGTTGACCGACAGCACAACGCCATTCATGTCGGTCATGGCGAAGGCATCGGGCGCATTCTCCAGAGCCCGCAACAGCATTTGTGTGGTGCTGCTTTCACTCGATGCTGGAGCGGTTGACGCTGAATTCATGCGCAGCAGCAGATGGGTCGTGTTTTCTTGCCTGAAAAGCGAGCCTGATAGCGTCAAAGGTTCTGGAGAGCCTGCCAAACACACGGTGATGGGCTCGGCGCGGCCATTGCTTTTGAGGGCGGCAAACAATTGCTTGACGCTGGGCAAGCTCAATGCGTCCATGCTTTCGCTGAAAGTCCAGCCTGTGATGCGCGATTTGTCGCCCAGCAACTTGTAAGCTGCCGGATTGGCTTCTTCGAGTTTCTCAGTCGCGGCATCAAGAATCAGCACAGCCTCGCTGGCCACCTGAAAAAGCAGGCGGTAGCGGGTCTCAACATGCCGCAAACGCCAGTAGTCGCGCTCCATCGACAACTGCGCACTGACCAGCCGCTGCTGCAAGGCCACTTGTGAGCGCAGGTCACGGCCAAACGCTACCGAGTGCTGACGGCCTTCTTCACGAGACACAGGAACGATGGTGTAGGACAGCGCCAGGTCGGCCTGGTTGACCGAGGGGTGGTTGATATGCCGCCACTTGGTGCTGCCACCCGCAGCAACTTCCTTGAGCATCTCTTCGACCTTGGGCCGACTTTCAACCGTGACGGTTTGCACCCAGCGCTTGCCTAGCCAATTGGCATGCTCTTTTAATTCTTCGCTGGCAAAAGCCATGTCCTGAATCACGCCGGACTCATCGAGAATCAGGGCCAGATCGGCAGACGCAGAGATCAGCGACGCGGCCGTCTCAGCATCCAGACCCGCCAGAAACAACTCAGGCGTTTCAAAGCGCCCAAAGGGGTTATCTTGTGTCATCTGGACGGTGGCGTTCATTAACTTGATTAATCAGGTACGGTTTTAAGCGCGGGTTGCGATCGGGATTGCGCAGCAATCAGGCGTTTGGCTAGTGTAGGTGCTTGTGCGCCATCGGTTGATGCGGCATCGGCATTAACGTAAGCCACATATTCTGGATGCGCAAGAAACAGGGGGCCACCCACAATGATGCAGATGGACGTGTTCAACGCTGATTTGCGAACCATCTTGATACTGCTGGCCAGTGCGTCAAGTTGCGTCACGTTGCCAAGCGAAAAGCCCACAACATCAAACCATTCATTTTTGACCATCAACACGGGGTCAGCACCAGCTTCCCAAGGCCCGCCACCCACGTCCCAGCCCGCGCGCCTGAAAAATTCGGACACCATCACCAGACCAAAAGTGTGCTGCTCGCCAGGGGCAGGCAACAACAAAACACGCAAGCCGCTGGCGCTGGTGTTGGACTGGTTAAATGCCGGGCTGAGCTCGCGGAGCACCTGATGCAGGCGGCCCAAGCCCAGGGTCACTTCAGTGAAGTCGCACAAATCTTCTTCCCATAGTGCACCCAGGTGGCGTGCCACGGGTGCCAGCAAATCGGTATAAATGGTCTCGACCGATATGCCGCTGCTGCGCATGGTTTCAATGCAGGCATGTGCCACATTTTCATCAGGTGCCAGCACCAGCTTGGCAAAGGCTTGCACGTCAGCAACACTGACTTGGGGGTTATCAGACCCCTCAGCCAGCAAGCAGTCACCAGCCATCGGGTGAGCCAGCATCAGGCGGGGAATAATCTCGTGCTCAATGGCGCGAGTCAACAGCGACAAACGCAGCTCGACCGCTTCACGGTTGGCATCGGTTGCCAGTCGCGCAATGGCTTGGCTGCCCTGGGTATAGGCACTGCTCGCATCGTCATTGCTGGCAGGCACATGCTCTGGCACCAGACTTTCAACGCGACTTCGGATGGAATTGATATTCATATCTTGTCTCCTCGCACTTCACGCCCGTCCCTGTGAAGGCTATGCGCTGTTACAACGAACGATATCGTTGCATCTACGCGCTTTTCTAAGTCGTCCGTTTGTACATTCACAAAGTCACTCCGTCAATCGATAAGTCCCATTAGTTGACTTTAAACCCAGATTTAAATATGTCAATTTAAATTTACGTCAATACAAGTTGACACTTTTTGAAAGGCGGGGTAAATTGAGGGTATGGAGATCCAAAACCAGACAAGCGTACGGCGCATGCCAAGACATGCACTGTATACAGCAGACCAACGCCTCAGGCGCGATGCGTCTGCCTGGACGCTGGTGCAAGGCGTGCTCGCGCCGATTCAATTCCTGGTTTTCCTGATCAGCCTGGTTCTGGTGCTGCGCTATCTGGCCACCAGCGAGGGCCAAAACATCGCCATTGCGTCCATCGTCATCAAAACCATCACCCTGTACACCATCATGATCACCGGCTGCATCTGGGAAAAGGTGGTGTTTGACTGCTACCTGTTCGCCCCAGCTTTCTACTGGGAAGACGTTTTCAGCATGCTGGTGCTGGCGTTGCACACCGCTTACCTCGTAGCCCTTGGTACTGATGCATTGACCAACCAGCAGTTGATGTATCTGGCATTGGCGGCTTACGCTACATATGTGGTCAACGCGGGGCAATTCATCTGGAAACTGCGTATCGCCCGGCTGGACTATGCCAGGCAGCAAGCGGCTAGGGCAGGTACGGGAGTCGCAGCATGAACGCCGTGATTCCTATTCGTAGTGCCGCAGCTATCGGTTGTGCTGACGCACCGGTGCTCAAAGAACGCGGCCAGCGCGAAGTATTTTGCGGCTTGACTGGCATCATCTGGCTGCACCGCAAAATTCAAGATGCGTTCTTTTTAGTTGTGGGCTCGCGTACGTGCGCACACCTTATTCAGTCCGCCGCTGGCGTGATGATTTTTGCCGAGCCGCGCTTTGCCACCGCCATCATTGACGAGCGCGACTTGGCCGGTTTGGCCGACGCCAATACTGAACTTGACCGTGTGGTGACCCGCCTGCTGGAGCGCCGCCCCGAGATCAAATTACTGTTCTTGGTCGGTTCTTGCCCATCAGAAGTCATCAAGCTTGATTTGTCGCGCGCAGCATCACGTTTGTCAGCCACTTTTTCACCCAAGGTTCGCGTACTGAATTACTCGGGTAGTGGGATTGAAACCACATTCACACAAGGCGAAGACGCCTGCTTGGCCAGCATGGTGCCGGTGTTGCCGATGGCTGATGCCGATGCGCCTGCTGATTTGCTGGTGGTGGGCAGTTTGGCCGATGTGGTGGAAGACCAATTTGCCCGTCTGTTCAAGCAACTGGGCATGGCCACCGTCAGTTTCTTTCCGCCGCGCCGCGCCAACGACTTGCCCGTGGTCGGCCCAAACACCCGATTCTTGTTGGCGCAACCCTTTTTGGCCGATACCGCAAAAGCTCTGGAAGCACGCGGTGCACAGCGCATCGCGGCCCCATTCCCACTAGGCGTTGAGGGTACAAGCCAATGGATATGGGCGGCAGCAGCTCCGTTTAATGTAGCAAAGCAGCATTTCGATGAGGTGACTGAGCCCGCTCGCCAACGCGCCAGTGCGGCTGTGGCGCGTCAGCGCACCCAGCTGGCCGGCAAGCGGATCTTTTTCTTTCCAGACTCGCAGCTCGAAATTCCGTTAGCCCGTTTTTTGTCGCGCGAATTGGGTATGGAGTTGGTCGAAGTTGGCACGCCGTACCTGCATCGCCAGCACCTGGCTGAAGAGCTGGCCTTGCTGCCCGAAGGCACTTTCTTATCGGAAGGCCAGCATGTTGAAAACCAACTCGACCGCTGCCGCGCGGCTCAGCCCGACATTGTGGTGTGCGGCCTGGGGCTGGCGAACCCGCTCGAATCCGAAGGCTTGACGACCAAGTGGGCGATTGAGCTGGTGTTCACGCCGATTCAAGGCTTCGACCAAGCCGCAGACTTGGCCGAGTTGTTCAGCCGCCCGCTGGTGCGCCGCATGAAATTGGCGGCGTAGGACTCAACATGCAGCTAACCCTCTGGACATACGAAGGCCCACCGCATGTGGGCGCCATGCGCGTTGCCACCGCGATGGAAGACGTGCACTACGTGCTGCACGCACCGCAGGGCGACACCTACGCCGACCTGCTTTTCACCATGATTGAGCGCCTCCCAAAGCGCCCACCGGTGACTTACACCACCTTCCAGGCACGCGACTTGGGTGGCGACACCGCAGAGCTGTTTAAAACCGCAGCACGCGAAGCTTTCGAGCGCTTCAAGCCCAAAGCGATGTTGGTCGGTGCTTCATGCACTGCTGAGTTGATTCAAGACGACCCGGGTGGCTTGGCCAAGGCACTGGACTTGCCCATCCCGGTTGTTGCACTTGAATTGCCAAGCTACCAGCGCAAAGAAAACTGGGGCGCGTCAGAGACTTTTTACCAGTTGGTGCGCTCCCTGGCCAAACCAAAAACTGAGCGTGCCGCTAACGGCCGCAAAAGCTGCAATATCCTCGGCCCGACCGCACTGGGCTTTCGCCACCGCGATGACCTGCGCGAAATCACAGGCCTGCTGGGTCAGCTCGGCATTGACATCAATGTGGTCGCCCCGCTGGGCGCAACACCGGCTGACATGGCGCGCTTGGGTGATGCGGACTTCAACGTGGTGCTGTACCCGGAGATTGCCTCGGTTGCAGCCCAGTGGCTGACCCGCACGTTTGGCCAGCCTGCGACAAAGATCGTACCGATTGGCTCTGGTGCCACCCGCGACTTCATCAACGAAGTGGCGCAACTTGCTGGCGTTGATGCGGCCAAGGTGCTGTCCAGTGCTGATGCCCGTGCTCCTTGGTACGCCAAATCAGTCGATTCAACCTATCTGACCAACAAGCGCGTGTTTGTGTTCGGTGATGCCACACATGCCGTTGCCGCAGCGCGCATTGCTAAATGCGAGCTGGGCTTTACTGTCGTTGGCTTGGGCACCTACAGCCGTGAGCATGCAAGGGAAGTGCGCGAAGCCGCCAAGCTTTACGGCATTGAGCCACTCATCACCGACGACTACCTGGAAGTTGAAGCCAAAGTCGCTGAACTTCAGCCCGAGCTGGTGCTGGGCTCGCAAATGGAACGCCACATTGCCAAGCGCCTGGGCATACCCTGCGCCGTCATTTCAGCACCTGTGCACGTGCAAGACTTTCCGGCGCGCTATTCACCGCAAATGGGGTTTGAAGGCGCGAACGTGATGTTTGACACCTGGGTGCATCCGTTGATGATGGGCCTGGAGGAGCACCTGATCGGCATGTTCCGGGGTGATGCAGAATTTCATGAAGACGCCAGCCCATCCCACTTAGGCAAATCAGCGGCCAAATCCATAGTCATCGACAAAGCCGCTATTGAACTAGAGGCCACCCAGGCCATCAGCAGTGCCGCCAAAACGTCGGCTGAAGCCGTTGAGCATGCCGCAACAACCATTGCTGTCTGGGGTTCCGACGCAGAAAAAGAACTTAAAAAAATTCCGTTCTTCGTGCGCGGCAAAGCCAAGCGCAACACCGAACAGTATGCAAAAGACATGAGTCTGCAAACCATCACACTAGAAACACTTTACGATGCCAAAGCTCATTTCAGCCGCTGATCGCCTGGGCCATCACGCAGCCAATTCCGTGCCGATGCGGGTGGTGCTGGTCACCATGGACAGCCACCTGGCCAGCGCCGCAGAGCGCGCCAATCAGGCTCTGCGCAAAACCATGCCGGGTTTGACATTCAGCGTGCATGCCGCCGCCGAATGGGGTGATGACACAGCGGCGCTGGCACGCTGCCAGGCCGACATCGCTCAGGGTGACATCGTGATTGCCACCATGCTGTTCATGGAAGACCATTTTCTGCCCATCCTGCCAGCTTTGATGGCGCGCAGAGATCATTGCGACGCCATGGTGTGCGCCATGTCAGCCGCTGAAGTGACCAAACTCACCCGCATGGGCAAGTTCGACATGTCAGCTCCTGCGACGGGCGCGTTGGCTTTTTTAAAGCGCCTTCGCCCCAAGCCCCAAGCCAAAGCCGACGGCAGTCAAGCCACGGGAACACAAGCCACCGCCGGCGCGCAGCAAATGAAAATGCTGCGGCGCTTGCCCAAAATACTGCGCTTCATCCCAGGTACCGCGCAAGATGTTCGGGCCTATTTTTTAACCTTGCAATACTGGCTGGCGGGCTCACAAGAAAATATGGCCAGCCTGGTGCATTTCTTGGTAGACCGTTATGCCAGCGGCCCACGCCAGGCCATGCGCGGCTTGGCAAAAACACAAGAACCCGTTGAGTACCCAGAAGTCGGTGTGTATCACCCGAAAATGACACACAGCGCGTCCAACGGACGCATGTCCGATTCTCTAGACGCGTTACCGCTGGTCGCTACCACAGGCAAGCGCGGCACGGTCGGCTTGCTGCTGATGCGCTCGTATGTTCTGGCGAACAACGCTGACCACTACAACGGCGTGATCACCGCGCTTGAGGCTCGCGGTTTGCGCGTCATTCCCGCGTTTGCCACGGGGCTGGATCAACGCCCAGCGATTGACGCTTTCTTTTACAAAGACGGTCGTCCAACGATTGATGCGCTGGTGTCACTGACAGGCTTTTCATTGGTCGGCGGCCCGGCTTACAACGACTCCAAAGCCGCCGAAGATATTTTGGCCAAACTGGACGTGCCTTACCTGGGCGTCACGCCTGTCGAGTTTCAAACGCTGGACCAGTGGGGCGGCTCAACACGCGGCTTGCTGCCGGTAGAGGCCACCATGATGGTCGCCATTCCAGAGCTGGACGGTGCAACAGGTTCGATGGTGTTTGGCGGTCGCGGTAGTGCAGAGCACATCACCTGCACTGGCTGTGCCCATCGATGCACCTTTAAAAATACCGTCGATGCGCACGACATGCACAGCTGCATTGAGCGGGCCGACATGCTGGCAGCACGGGTCGGCAAGCTGGTGGATTTACGCCGCTCAGAAAGAGCCGAGCGCAAAGTGGCGGCCGTTGTGTTTAACTTCCCGCCCAACGCAGGCGCGACTGGAACAGCGGCGTTCTTGTCGGTGTTTGAATCTCTCTTTAACGTCATGACCGCCATGAAGCGTGAAGGCTACACGATTGAGGTGCCAGTCAGCGTTGACGAGCTGCGCGAACGCATCATCACAGGCAATGCGGCTCAACACGGTGCGATGGCCAACGTCCATGCGCGGATTGCCACTGACGATCACGTCAAGCGCGAAAAGTACCTGAAAGAAATTGAAGCCCAATGGGGTTCTGCCCCTGGCAAGCAACAAAGTGACGGTAGCAGCATCTTTGTGCTGGGCGAGCGTTTTGGCAATGTGTTTGTCGGTATCCAGCCAGCCTTTGGCTATGAAGGCGATCCGATGCGCCTGTTGTTTGAACAAGGCTTTGCACCGACGCATGCCTTCTCAGCGTTTTACCGTTGGCTGCGTGAAGATTTTGGTGCCAATGCCGTGCTGCACTTTGGCACGCATGGCGCACTCGAATTCATGCCGGGCAAACAAAACGGATAGGAAATTCAATCGCATGAGACCAAGTATGGCACGGATGTGGGGCACTCAAAAGCCACGGGTCTCTGCCGTTTGAGCCGTTGCAGCCGACGC
>JAYVJL010000190.1:0-2618 GCA_043769295.1 Polaromonas sp.
GTTGTATTGTTAAGCCGCAAAGCAAATCTGCAATGGCCATGCGTTTTCCGCCGGATTTTTGCACAGTGACAAGGTCTAGTGCGTCCTGCGCGCACTGGACGGTAAGACGGCCGTCAGTTACCGCGATAATGGTTCCCGGCGTTTTTGCCGGATCGGCGGTCTCAGAATTTACCGCGCCACGCCAGATTTTGAGCGACTCGCCGGCAAACATGCTCTCGCAACCAGGCGCCGGATCAAATGCACGTAGCCGTCTCTCAATGACGACAGCCGGTTGATACCAGTCGACATGCGCTTCTGCTTTAGTGATTTTTCGGGCGTAGGTGACGCCCGCAGTCGGTTGTGCTGCCGCTTGTAAAGTGGTCAGTTTCTCGATGGCATCAACGATAGTGGTGGTCGCCAAAGCGGTCAATTTTGCAAACAACGTGCCGCTCGTTTCGTCAGATGCGATGGAGCATGTTTTTATCAGCAGGACCGGACCAGTGTCGAGTCCGGCATCCATTTGCATGATGGTAATGCCGGTTTCAGTGTTGCCGGCTTCAATTGCCCGCTGCACGGGTGCCGCCCCCCGCCAAGCAGGTAGCACCGAGCCATGAATATTGATGCAACCAAATTTTGGAATGTCCAGTATCGACTGCGGTAGCATCAGGCCGTATGCGGCGACGATGATCGCATCGGGAGCGAGCTTGCGCAATGTGGTCTGAATAGCTTCGGCGCTAAGCGTCGCTGGCTTGGCGAGTGTCAACCCAAGGCGCGCCGCTTGTTCCGCCACTGCGCTTGGACGAATTTTAAGCCCGCGTCCGGCAGGGCGGTCAGGTTGCGTTAGCACGAGCACGATTTGATGGCCTGCAGCGTGCAGAGCGGCAAGCGCTGCGGCAGCAAACGGGGGCGTACCTGCAAAAATAATTTTCATGGTGTTGCAATCCGCCAAATAGAAACGCCGGTCTCATGCCGGCGTTTCTATTGGTTTGACATGCCTAAATTTAGGCGCGCGCAGAGACCGAAATGCGCCGACGCGGAGCCTCCATATCGGCATCTCGTTCAAGTTCACGCTGGCGCTTGATCAGCTTGTTTTTGATGCGATTTGCCTTCAGGGGCGAAAGGTACTCAACGAATACATGCCCGTCCAGATGGTCAATTTCATGTTGAATGCAGACGGCAAGCAAGCCGGAGGCGTTAATCGTGAATCGTTGACCGTCGCGGTCCAGCGCGGTAACCATGACGGTTTCCGCACGCTCCACCTTGTCGTAAAAGCCGGGCACCGACAAACATCCCTCTTCGTTTACGGCAGTGCCTTCTTTTTTGATGATTTCGGGGTTGATGAAAACCCGGAGTTGATTCTTTTCCTCGGATACATCAATCACCATGACGCGCTTCAATTCGCCGACTTGCGTCGCTGCCAAGCCAACACCGGGCGCGTCGTACATGGTTTCCGCCATATCATCGACCAACTTCTTGATTTTGTTGTCGATAATCTTGACTGGCTCAGCGATGCGAGTCAGTTGCGGATCGGGGTAGGTTACAACGTCCAAAATGGCCATAATTGCTTGCGAATTGAATAAATTAGGTGCAGAATCTTGAGGAATAACTTTAAGTTTGCGGCGCTGTATTGACTTACAAGTCTAGTAGAAGTTGCCGCATATGGCAAATTTGCTTGTTAAGACATGGGCTGTGGTGCCTGTCGTGTTAGCCGGTTTGTCCCTACAAAAGTGAGATCCGCCATGAAAAAAAGCAAGCTCACATTCCTCTTTGTGCTCTGTTTGGCCAACTTTGTTCCCCAAATTAGTTGGAGTCAGGCCAATCCCGGTGCAAAAGACGAGGCAAGCGTCACTAATAACGACCAAAAAGCCAAAAAAACACGCATTGCGAAAGCCACTGCGCCCATCCAGCTTGCGGCAGACGCGCCTGCTAGCTACGTGGTCGTTAAGGGCGACACACTATGGGATATTTCGGGACGATTCCTGAAAGAGCCGTGGCGCTGGCCCGAAATCTGGAACATGAATCGTGAGCAGATCAAAAATCCTCATTGGATTTATCCAGGTGACGTGGTCAAATTGTCCTTTGACATTAATGGTAGTCCGTCTCTTTCGCTGGTGTCGGACGGCACCTTCAGCGACGGTTACACACGCTTGCAGCCACGCGCGAGGGCGGATGTACTCGCGCAGGCGGTTCCGTCAATTCCCTCCAAAGTCATCGCGCCATTTTTGTCATTGCCGCTGGTCATTGAGGAAGGCGCGCTGGCAAATGCGCCGAGAATAATCGCAACTGAGGATAATCGTGTTGTCATCGGTGCTGGCAACACTGCTTATGCGCTCGGCCTGCAGCAGAGCGCCGGCTCCAAATGGCAAATTTACCGGCCCGGGAAAGTCCTCAAAAATGGGGCGGGCGAAGTACTCGGTTACGAGGCAAATTATCTGGGTGACGCCAAAGTGGTGCGCTTTGGTGAAAGCTCTACTATTGAAATATTGCGATCGACCCAGGAAATTAATCGTGGCGACCGCCTCACACCAACGGCAGATACAGCGGTACCCTCGTACAGCCCCCATTCGCCCAATAAAGAAGTTTCCGGGGTGATTATCTCAGTGCTCAACGGCGTGGATACTGGTGCGCAGTATTCCGTA
>JAYVJL010000191.1:0-3155 GCA_043769295.1 Polaromonas sp.
TGGCCATCGTCGGCCTCGCGGCACTGCTGCTGTTCCCGGTCGGGGTCACGAACCCGTACTACATCCACCTGCTCGAGACCATCATGATCTACGCGATCCTGCTGTTCGGGCTCGACATCGTGGTGGGCTACACCGGCCAGGTCTCGCTCGGCCATGCCGGCCTGTTCGGCATCGGTTCCTACACCGCCGGCGTGATGGTGATGAAACTCGGCACACCGGTGCTCGTGACGCTGGTCGCCTCGATCGGCGTGACCGCGTTGTTCGGGGCGATCCTGGCGCTGCCGGCGCTGCGGGTTTCAGGCCCGTACCTGGCGATGGTGACGCTCGCGTTCGGCACCATCATCCAGATCCTGATCAACGAAATGACCTTCCTGACCGAGGGCCCGCTCGGCATCACGCTGACCAAGCCCTCGCTGCTCGGGATGAAGCTCGACGAACGCGAGTTCTTCTGGCTCGTCGCGGTGCTGATGGTGCTGGCGCTGGTCGTCGTGCACCGCATCCTGCGCTCGCACCTCGGGCGGGCTTTCGAGGCGCTGCGTGGCAGCCCGGTTGCGTCCGACTGCATGGGCGTCTCGGTCTACCGCTACAAGGTCTACGCGTTCGTGATCAGCGCCGGGTTCGCCGGCTTGGCCGGCGCGCTTTACGCGTTCTCGGAGCAGTACATCTCGCCGAATTCGTACAACTTCGAGCTGACGGTGCTGTTCCTGCTGGCGGTGATCATGGGCGGCCGCAAGAGCCGCATCGGTTCGCTGGTGGGTGCGGCGATCATCGTCTTGCTGCCCAAGTTGCTCGACGACATCGAGATGTTCCGCTACGTCTCGGTGGGCCTGGCGATCCTCGTCGCCGTGACGGCGGTGGTCGGCATCCAGAAAGGGCGCGCCACCTGGAAGCAGATGGCGATCCCGCTGGTGGGCAGCGTGGCACTCGCCGGCCTGTCGTTCTGGCTCAAGACGATGACCGACTGGCGTTTGTCGATCTTCGGCGTGATCATGCTGTTCGTCGTGTACTACCTGCAGGACGGCATCGTTGGCTTCGTGCGCAACGCGCTGAACCTGCAGCGGCCGAAAGCCGACGCGCAGATCGCCGGCGCCGAACTCAAGGGCGGTGATGCGGTCTCGACCGCGGCCAGGGCGGACACCGGCGGCGAGATCCTCAACGCCAGCGGCGTGCTGATGCAGTTCGGCGGCCTGAAGGCGCTGAACAACGTCGACCTCAGCATCAAGCGCGGCACGATCCACGGCCTGATCGGGCCAAACGGCTCCGGCAAGAGCACGATGATGAACGTGCTGACCGGCATCTACCAGCCGACCGCCGGTTCAGTGTCGTTCGTCGGCAAGTCGGTGGTGGGGCGCACCTCGTCCGACATCGCCTTGTCGGGCATCGCGCGCACCTTCCAGAACGTGCAACTGTTCGGCGAGATGACGGCGCTGCAGAACGTGCAGGTCGGCTTGCACCACACGTTTGCGAGCAACCTCTTCGACGTGGCGGTGCAGACGCCGCGCTACAAGCGCGAGAGCACGTCGGCCACGCAGCGTGCGCTCGGCCTGCTGCAGTTCGTGGGCCTGGCCGACCTGGCATTCGAAGAAGCGCGCAACCTGCCCTACGGCAAACAGCGCCTGCTCGAGATCGCCCGCGCGCTGGCGCTCGACCCGCAACTGCTGTTGCTCGACGAGCCGGCGGCGGGCCTGACGGCGCCCGACATCAAGGAGCTGATCAGCTTCATCCGCAAGATCCGCGACCACGGCATCACCGTGATCCTGATCGAGCACCACATGGACGTGGTGATGAGCATGTGCGACACCGTCTCGGTGCTCGACTTCGGGCAGAAGATCGCCGAAGGCGGGCCGGCGCAGGTGCAGGCCGACGAGAAGGTGATTGAAGCCTATCTCGGCGGCACCGTGGCCTGATCGAAAACACCCAGGACCACCAACATGTTGACCATCAACAATCTTTTCGCCGGCTACGGCAAGGTGCAGGTCCTGCACGGCATCTCGATCGACGTGCCCAAGGGAAAAGTCGTCACGCTGATCGGCTCGAACGGCGCCGGAAAGACGACGACGATGCGCGCCGTTTCGGGAATGATCGCGCCGACCGCCGGTGACATCTCGCTGAACGGCAAGCGCATCGAGGGCATGGAGTCGTACCACATCGCCAAACTCGGCCTCGCGCACTCGCCCGAAGGCCGGCGCGTGTTCGCGACCATGACGGTGGCCGACAACCTGATCCTCGGCGCTTTCCCGCGCCTGACCGGCAGCCGGCCGAAGGGCGATGTGGCGGCCGATCTGGAGCGGGCGCTGGAGTTGTTCCCGCGGCTGAAAGAACGCCGCCAGCAACTGGCCGGCACGCTGTCGGGCGGTGAACAGCAGATGCTCGCGATGGCGCGCGCGATCATGCTGAACCCCGAAGTCGTGCTGCTGGACGAACCGTCGATGGGGCTGGCGCCGATCCTCGTCGCCGAAGTGTTTCGCATCATCGAACGGCTCAAGAGCGAAGGCGTGACGATGTTGTTGGTCGAGCAGTTCGCCGCGGCGGCGTTGGCCGTGGCCGACTACGGCTACGTGCTGGAAAACGGCCGCATCTCGGTGCACGGGCCGGCGGAAAAGCTGCGCGACGATCCGGCCGTGAAAGCGGCTTATCTGGGCGGTGGCACGTCGCACTGAACTGCTTCCCTACCGGCCTATGATGGCCGGCACCATGGACGCACTTGTTCCGATCTGGCACGCGGCCGGCCTGCCCGCACAAACGCTGCAACAGGTCGCGCTGACGGGTCACGAGCCGGTCCTGCCTTCCTCTTTTGCGGTCGGCACCGCCGCACAAACCACGCTCGCGGCGGCAGCCCTCGCCGCGACCGAACTCGGCCATCACCGCAACGGTTTGCGCCAGCAAGTGCAGGTCGCCATGCGCGACGCCGCGCTGGAATGTTGCGGCTACTTCACCATCGATGGCCGCGCGCCGGAAGTGTGGGACAAGATTGCCGGCCTGTACCCCTGCCAGGATGGCGGCTGGGTTCGCCTGCACACGAATTTTGCGCACCACCGGGACGGTGTGCTGCGGCTGCTCGGCTTGACCCTGGGGACCGACACCGAACGCGAAGCCGTTGCCGCCGCACTGCAGAAATGGCGAGCGTTCGACTTCGAAGATGCTGCTGCGCAAGC
>JAYVJL010000192.1:0-5535 GCA_043769295.1 Polaromonas sp.
ATATTTACAATATTAAATCCATCCTCGATGTAGGCTCCGGGACTGGAAGGGCTATTTCCGCCATAACGAGGGCTCGTCCGGATATTTTCATTCGTGGAGTGGAGCCTGTGGTAGCGCTCCGCGAAGTTGGCTATAGCACCGGAATATCGAGAGAAATGCTAGTTGATGGTGATGCTCGTCAGCTGGCTTTCGCAGATGGCGAATTTGATCTTGTGTGCGAATTCGGGGTGCTCCATCATATTCACAAGCCCGATGGCGCTATCAGCGAAATGTGCAGGGTCGCCCGAATCGGGATCTTCATTTCAGATTCAAATAATTTTGGCCAGGGCAGTTTACTTTCTAGATTTTCGAAGCAGGCGCTTGACAAATTGTGTCTGTGGCCTTTTGCGAACTTCATCAAAACAAGAGGCCGCGGGTACACCATATCGGAAGGCGATGGCTTGGGCTATTCATATTCTGTTTTTAATAACTTTAAGCAAATTCGACTCAAATGTGACAAGATTTACATAATGAATACAAGCCCCGGCGGATCCAACATTTACAAATCGGCCGCGACAGTTGCGCTGCTTGGGATAAAGATTGATAGTTCTACGGCCAAATAGTTAGGGCTAAATTGCGGGGCAGTGGAACCAACTTTGACAGGCAGGTAGCTCATCTGTCACTAACTAACGCGCAAAGAGCCCAATCAAGCAACCGCCGGTGCATGAGCGACCAACACTGGCCTAAGTCGTCTATTCCTTCAATTGGAAATTGAGCGGTTCTGATTAAGACGCCTGATGCAGGAGAAATATATTACTGGGCCTTCCAGACTGAGTCCAATTGACGAGCCCTGCCATATTCACTGCTAGGCCACGCGCCTAGCTACCAACATCATGCTTTTCCAGAGCAATGGAAATCGTCCGACGCCTTGAAACTCTTCGACTGTGAACCCATTCGACTGCAGAAGGGTTGTTAGCGTCCGTCTGCTCCAGAATTTTATGTGCCCGCCGTGCCAAAGTACCGTATGGTGCTTGTCCCAGCCATCAAAAATGGACAGCGCTAGATTTTTTAGATATCCGTGGTAGGGCGTTGTGACAATCAGATATCCGCCTGGCCGGATTACTTTTTTTGCGAATTTTGGTAATAGGTGGGGCGAGAACAGGTGTTCAATGACTTCAGTCGACACAACGGCATCGAAATGCCCTTGCTCTGCGACTACTGTCTCGGGCTCATCCTGTACGCCCAAGCAATAGAACGGAATAGAGGGGTAACGTTCTTTCGCAACATTCACGCCCTCTTGATCATATTCGACGCCCACCATGCTGAATCCAGCTTTTGCCAAGAAGTCGCAGAGTACGCCGTTACCACTTCCAAGATCAAGCACTGAGGACACGCCAAGTGCTTTGATCTGTTTCAATACTGCCGGGGCAAGATAGCCGCAAGACTGCGGACTTGCATCGGAATTCCAGCCGTATTTTTCTACTAAGTTGGTCATAGATTACCTATGGTTAGAGGCGAAATTCGATTGCTATCGAATTGAGAGCTATATGGCGCCCATGGCGCATCCGCGATGCCGAGTGACAATTCATCAATCGAATGGTCAAATGACCGATCAGGATCTCAACTCTTCCGACTTAAGGACAATCAGATACTCATAAAACGACTGCAGAACAGAATATCTGAATCCAGCCGTCCCATCAAGAAACCCCAACCTTACAAAGTACAGCAACGCAAACTTCACGAGCGGCCTTGCGGGAATTCGGTAAAACAGCTCCTTTTGATGGAATCGTCTCTCGTGAAAATCCCGCTCAGCGAAGGCCTTGATTAGACTAAAGCCTTTTCTGCCTGCTCGATTCTTCTCTATCTGCTGTGCTTCCAGCGTGCTGTATGAGTTGTGCCGTTGCACCCAGTGGGTTAGGCCTTTGCTGAACGGGAAATGATCCAGAAAACCCTGGATATGCGCGGTTGGCCCGTCCGCAATAGACACCGGGTTCACCAGCCGTTCATAGCGAATTTTCTCCGGTCGGAAAAGCCTCATATAGAACGGTGAAGCCTGAGTGTGCTTAAGCCAACGACCCAAAAAGTAGTCTCGGCGCCTGACTTTGAATGCCACCTCTGTACCCCGGCGGGTAACGGCTTCTTGCACTGCCGATACAAGCCCGGGGGTCATTCTTTCATCGGCGTCAATATAGAACACCCAGGCATGCTTGAACTTTATATTCTGCAAGCCCCAATTTTGATGCGCCGCCCAGTTGTCGAATGGGCGTTCAGTTACGTAGGCACCAAATGCTTTGGCTATTTCGACCGTGCGATCCGTGCTGACAGAGTCATAAACGTGGATGTCGTCGCACCAAGCGACTGATTCCAGGCAGCCTGGCAGGTCTTGCTCTTCGTTTTTTGTCAAAATCAGAACTGAAATTGCGCTCACGATGCCGACCCTTGAAGGATATTCAGCGACCTGCTTCGAACGTTGATAGCGGGGTGGCCCGACCAAACTGTCCATGGTTCGGAGATCGAACGCAGGACCACTGAACGGGCGCCCACGACGCAACCTTCAGCAATCTGCACACCGTGGCCTATGAACGCGTCTGCACAAATCCAGCAGTAGCGCTCAACCTTGATAGGCCGTGCGATCAGTTGAAAATTCCCGGAATTAATGTCGTGGCTGCCGCCGCACAGGTGAGCACCTTGCGAGATAACCACGTTGTCGCCTATCGACATCGGCGCCATATTGTAGAGAGTGACACCGTTGGCAATGCCGACTCGGTTGCCGACGACCAATTGCCATGGCGCCCATATTTTCACGGCTGGATAGCAGTGCACATCACGCCCCAGCTGGGCCCCAAATAGGCGCAGCAACATGGCGCGCCAGGCGTGCATAGGCTTGGGGGATGGGCGGAACAACAGCAACCAAACCACACCCCACACTGCACGGCCTATGCGATTGCGTGCACCGAAGGATGGCTGGGTAAAACCATCGACATCTTTTAAAACCATGTATTCAATCGCATCAGCTTAAGCGCAGGGCATCTTTTGGCAGCGCGCCCGCTACTTCCACCATGGCGGCCACCATACCTTGCGCCATGGCTTCTACCGTGAAGTGCTGCTGGAAAGTACGCATTGCCGTCGCTCGTAACAGGTCCTGTCCGCTGGCCGGCGTAGCCGCCCAACGCGTTAACGCTTGCGCAGTTGCTTGCGCGGTATCGTCAAAAACAATCCCGGCATTACCTGCCTGAATTTCACGCCAAATGTTGACTTTGTCGGAAATCAGTACCGGTCGGCCGCAAGCCAAAGCCTCAACAACGGCCACGCCAAAGTTTTCTTGGTGCGATGGCAACACAAACGCGCTGCAGCCGTAAAACGCGGCCCATTTGTCGCCCTTGGTCAGCATGCCCAGCCAGTGAATCTGGTGGTCTACCTTCAGTTCACGCGCTCGGCGCCTCAGTTGTTCAATGTAGCTGGGCTCGCCGGGGCCCGCAATCGCCAGCACGGTTTCTGGGCTGCTGGCCAATGCTTCGATCAACATGTCGCAGCCTTTTTTTGGGTCTATGCGACCCAGGAACAGCAGATAGGTTTTTCCAGAAAGCGCAGGAAACCGCAGGAAGAATCGCGACTTCATGTTTTCGGTTTCAGCCGGCGGGGTGGCGGTGCCGAAGGGCACGACTAGCGCTTTGGCGCTGAATAGTTTGAAAGACAGCGGCGCCAGCCGCTTTTCTTCTTCGCAAGTGAACAGCACCGCAGCAGCGTCGCGCAGCACACGGTAGTCGGCCCAAGGCCAGACCAGCCACTTTTTCAGGTGCTTCAGCGGGTAGGCGCGCTTGAACCAGGGGTCGAGCATGCCGTGTGGAAAAACAAAATATGGAACGCTGGTACCGGCCACCGCCATGCGCACAGCCATGCCGTGAAACTGCCAAATACCGTCAACCACAACAGCGTCGAAACGCCTGACATTTGCCCTTAGCCAACTCACCAAACGCGGGCTGTATTGCCAGCGGGTGATGCCCGCGCCCAATGCGTGCAGCCGCAGCGGATAGTCTTGAACAAAAGCGGCATTGGACTCGTCCAGGGAAACCACCTCAACGCTGTGCCCCAGCTCCAGCAGGCGCACACCCCTGCTGCGTATGCTTTCCGCAATACCGCCCATGCGGGGGTCTACCGAAGTCACCACGTGCAATATCTTCATAGGCACTCCCTGCCCTAAACCCATTTTTTCTGATTTTGGCAGGACTGAGAGCAAGCTCCGGGCCGAACCCACTGCGGTGTAGCGCGCATGGAAAGTTTCCCGGGCGCGTATGGCCATGGCGCTGCGCTCTTCGGCGCCTAAGGCCAGCCAGGCGCGCAGCAGGTCTACCGTGCCGGCCGCGGTGTCGGGCGCCACGAAGGCAGCGCCGTCGGCCACCATTTCGCGCCAGGTGTTCACCTTGTCCGAAACCAGCACCGGCAGGCCGCAACCCAGGGCTTCAGCAGCGGCTATGCCGAAGTTTTCCTGGTGCGAAGGCAGCACGAAGGCGTCACAGCCGTACAGGGCTTGCCATTTCGCTTCGGCTTGCACCATGCCCAGCCAGGTGATGCGCGTGCCCACGCCTGCCGCATCGGCCTGCGCCTGCAAGGCGGCCTGCACCGCAGGCACGGCCGGCCCTGCCAGCACCAAGTGCAGGCCGGGGTGTTGCGGCGCCACTTGGGCGTAAGCCTGCACCAGCAGATCACAACCCTTCTTTTCGTGGATGCGGCCCAGGAACAGCAGCAGCGTCTTTTGCGCCAGTTCGGGGTGCAGGCTTTGGAAGGCTTGCCTGAAGGCCGGGCCGTTGCTGGGGGGTGGGTTGGTGCCGTAGTCCACCACGCGTTCGGTTACGGCGTAGCGCCCGAAAGAAAGTCGCGCACACCGTTTTTCTTCTTCGCTGGTGAACAGAACGGCCTGGGCGTGGCTCAGCACACGGCGTTCGGCCAAGTGCCAGTACACCAACTTCTTCAGGTGTTTCAGCGGGTAATGGTCGCGAAACCAGGGGTCCAGCATGCCGTGGGTGAAAACCCAGTACTTCACGCCCATCTGCCGCAGCACGCGGCTGGCGGCCCAGCCGTGGTACTGCCACAGGCCGCTGATGACGATGGCGTCGTAGCCGCGTGCATGGGCGCGTAACCACGGTTTGATGGCTGGCGCCCACGCATACGATCCCCAGGCGGGGCCAACGGTATGCACAGGCAGGGGGAATTCAGGCAGATAGGGCGCGTCTGGCGCATCAAGGCTAAGCACTTCGGCCCTGTGCCCCATGGCCAACAAGGCCAGCCCGCGTTGCTGTATGCCTTCGATGGGGCCGCCACCCCTGGGGTCTACCGACGAAATGATGTGCAGAATTTTCACTGGCTTCGATGGTATCGGCTGGGGCTACCCAACCACCCCCTTGTCCAAGGGCCAGCTGATCGGTTTTGCGCCGCGTCAAATTCTCCGCACGTTCCGCACCGCCGCCCCGCATCCAGGGGGGCATGCTGCACCGCACAAGCTTGTTACCCTAGCCGGTGGTAGAGACAGGGGAACCCCGGCTGCCAGTGCACCAGGGC
>JAYVJL010000193.1:0-2542 GCA_043769295.1 Polaromonas sp.
TTTTACTGGCTCTGCCTGATTTTTAGGCAGGAGCAAAAAGGTGATCACCATGGAAATTTTGGGAAGAATCAAGCGGCTGTATTTCCGCGACAAGAAGTCATTGCATGACATAGCGCGGTTGACGGGCCTCTCGCGTAACACCATCCGCAGGTGGGTGCGGGAGCCCCAAGCAGAAGATGCTTTGAAGTATGTCCGCCAAGATATGCCCAGCAAGCTCGCTGCCTACCACGCTGAGATTGAACAGGCGCTCAAGGCGGATTCGCACCGCACCAAGCAAAACCGCCGCACCGCCAAAGCCCTGTTGGCACAAATCCGGGCGCAGGGCTATACGGGTGGCTACAGCCAACTCACAGCGTTTGTGCGGGAATGGCGTGGCAAGGAAGGCAAGGCGCTCAAGGCGTTCGTGCCGCTACTGTTCGAGCTGGGCGAGGCGTTCCAGTTCGACTGGAGCGACGAGGCAATGGTGGTTGGCGGCATCTATTACAAGCTGCAAGTGGCGCACCTGAAGTTGTGTTGCAGCCGAGCTTTTTGGCTGGTGGCGTATCCCAGCCAAGGGCACGAAATGCTCTTTGACGCCCACACCCGGTCATTTACCGCCTTGGGTGGCATCCCCCGGCGTGGCATCTACGACAACATGAAGACCGCCGTGGACAAGGTGAAGAAGGGCAAGGGGCGCGTGGTCAATGCGCGCTTCAATGCCATGTGCGCGCACTACCTGTTCGATGCTGACTTCTGCAATGTGGCCTCCGGTTGGGAGAAAGGCGTTGTCGAGAAGAACGTTCAGGACAGCCGTCGGCGCATCTGGTTGGACGCGCAAAAGATCCAGTGGGGGTCATTTGCGCAATTGAACGTTTGGCTTGGAGAGCGGTGCCGGTCACTGTGGGCAGAACTGCGCCATCCCGAATTCAAGGAGTTCAGCGTCTTGGAGATGCTGGAGCAGGAACGCACCGTGATGATGCCCATGCCGATTGCATTTGATGGGTATGTAGAGAAGCCGGCGCGAGTGAGCAGCACCTGTCTGGTGGCGGTGGCGCGCAACCGTTACTCCGTTCCCTGTGAACTGGTAGGTCAGAAACTGAGCACCCGGCTGTATCCGGCTCGGGTGGCTGTGGCTACGGGCGATGCCATCGTGGCCAGCCACGAACGCCTCTCCGATGCCGGGCGTGTCAATTACGACTGGCAGCACTACATTGAGCTGGTGCAACGCAAGCCCGGGGCCTTGCGTAACGGCGCACCGTTTGCCGACATGCCGGTACCACTGCAAAAACTCAGACACGGCTTGCTACGCCGAGTCGGTGGCGACCGGGTCATGGCGCAAGTGCTGGCTTGTGTACCCACGGCCGGTTTGGAAGCCGTGCTGGTGGCGGTGGAGTTGGTGGTGGAATCCGGTGCACTCAGCGTCGAGCACGTTCTCAACGTGTTGGCCCGACTCAATGCAACGCCGCAGCCCGATTGCGTGGAGACGACGTTGGTGCTCACGGAGGCACCGCTGGCCAACACCAGCCGGTACGACAGCCTGCGCACAGAAGTGGAGGCCCACCATGCGTCCTGATATCACCACGGACCTCAAGGATTTGCGCCTGAACGGCATGGCCAGCGCCTGGACGGATCTGATTGCACAGGGTGAAAATACAGTGGCAACCTCCAAATGGTTGATTGAGCACCTACTGCAAGCCGAACACACGGACCGGCACATGCGCTCCATCAGCCACCAGATGAAGGCGGCGCGCTTCCCCATCCACCGGGACCTGGCCGGGTTTGACTTCACTCTCTCCAAGGTGGACGAGAGTTTGATCAAACAATTGGTGAAGATGGACTTCACGGACACGGCACAGAACGCAGTGCTCATTGGCGGGCCTGGAACCGGAAAGACCCACCTGGCTACGGCGCTGGGTGTTGCAGGTGTCACTTTGCAAAGCAAACGGGTGCGCTTCTATTCCACGGTGGATCTGGTCAATGCCCTGGAGCAGGAGAAGGCACAGGGCAAGGCCGGACGCATTGCACAGTCACTCTTACGCACAGACCTGGTCATTCTGGATGAACTGGGGTATCTGCCGTTCAGCCAGGCGGGCGGGGCACTACTGTTTCACCTGCTGTCCAAACTGTACGAGCACACCAGCGTGGTCATCACCACCAACCTGAGCTTCTCGGAATGGTCCAGCGTGTTTGTGGATGCCAAGATGACAACGGCGTTACTGGACCGGCTTACCCACCATTGCCACATCGTAGAAACGGGCAACGAGTCCTACCGGTTCCAGCACAGCAGCATGGCAGCGAAGTCACGGATCAAGGACCGGGAACAAACGCGCAAGGCGGCCAAAGCAGCCTCCGACAAAGATCCATTCTGAGAGAGATCAGCCAGGGCAATTGCGTTACGGGCTACGCCCTTCACTGCATTGCCCTGGTCAAACCCAACCTCAAGGAGACATGAAAACCCGGCTGCCAAGTACACTTATCCACAGTTGCACAATCAAAAAGCAACTACCCGTCCTGGGTCAATATTGAATCGGCAGGGTGGGTCAGAATTCAATCGGCACCGACA
>JAYVJL010000194.1:0-7898 GCA_043769295.1 Polaromonas sp.
CATTGAATGGGCGTACGCCCATTCAATGCTTGCAAGCCTATCTAGACAACAATCATCAACCCTCTACTTTGTGCCGTTGTTAATAATGGGGGGATTACCTAATCACTCTCCTTGCACGTTCTATGGCGATGGAAAATCTGTACCCGTTGAACGGATCATCAAGATCATCGATTTATGACAATGAAAGCAGAGTGACCGCATTCCCAACCTAGAGCGCTGCGCCCGTGTGCGCGGGGTGGCCTGGTGTATTCAGAATGTTGAGGCTGCAGGCTTTTCATGGTGGGAGAACAAGCGTGGCACCGAGGCACATGTGGTGATCTGGGCCGAGCAGCACGATTTCGCGGTGGTTTTGGCCAAACGTGACACGCTGGAGGGCCCACGCTACTACCTGCTGAAAACTGCGTATTGCCTTAGAAGTCACACCGTCCGCAAATTTGCCAAAGAGCGTGATGCGTATTGGGCAGCCCAGAAAGACTGAAGCCCCGACACATTGCTGTGTCAGGGCCCCTGATACTCCTTCTACACGTGGTAGATGAGCTCCCTTCATTTTACACAGATATCTAAAATAATCAATCTTACGGGTTTATAGCTGGCTGATTTAGTGTCAAGACCTGTCAGCATGAGCTATATTCGCCACCTGCGTTACCTGTGGAGCCAATCCGAATATGGGGAGCAGCTCCGAATACTCAGGGGCAAGGTCCGAACATTCAAATACTGCCTCCCTGCGCGACACCCTGCTGCCGCGTTTGATTTCTGGGCAGCTTTGTTTGCCTGTATAGTTGAAATTTGCTACAAAAAAAATAGCGCATTAGGCAATAAACACGCCGGCTATGGGCATATATAACCCCTTGAAATGAGTGTTTTGAGTCGATTTGTATAGAAAATCGAAAATATGATGCATATCGAGCTTGTCATGTAAAGAAAATCGCTATTTTTGTACATGACATGCTATTCTGTAGACAAATTCAATTTGTTTCACAAATACAGCGTCTCCCATCTTTGAACCTCCTATGCCATTTGACCGCGCCCTGCCTTATAACGATTTGCCTTCGCTCCCTCCGTTGCTTGAACTGGAAAGCAAGGCGGTATTGAAGCAGACCATAGCCGCGCGCGCTGCTTTGGCCGACTTGAAGGGCGCGGCGCGGCAGTTGCCCAACCAGGGTGTGTTGATTCAGGCGTTGGGGCTGCAAGAGGCTAAGTTGTCGTCTGAAATCGAAAACATCGTCACCACCAACGATGCACTGTTTCGCGGTTTTGCCAATGACGGTGAAGGCGCGGATGAGCCAACCAAAGAGGTGCTGCACTATAAAGATGCGCTCTGGGCTGGGTTTCAGTGGGTTAAAGACGATATGCCGCTGACGACGCGCTTGTTTGAGGATTTGTACCGCGTGGTGAAGCAGGCCGATGATGGTGTGCGCCGTTTGCCGGGTACGCGTTTGTCCAACCCATTGGGCGAGACGATTTACACACCGCCCGACGGGGAGGCGGTTATTCGTGACAAGCTGGCCAATTTGGAGCGATTCATCAACGAGCCGTCCGAGCTTGACCCTTTGGTGCGGCTGGCGGTGATGCATTACCAGTTTGAGGCGATTCACCCTTTCCCTGACGGTAATGGACGCGTAGGGCGGATTTTAAATATTTTGCTGCTGCTGTCTGAAAAGCTGCTGGACGTGCCGATTGTGTATTTGTCACGCTACATCATGGAAAACAAGGGCGACTATTACCGTGGTTTGGCCGGTGTGACCGAGCGCGGCGAGTGGGAGCCATGGATATTGTTCATGCTGCGCGCTGTGGAGAGCACGTCCAGGGTGACTTGCGAGCGTATTTTGTCGATTGAGGCACTGATGCAAACTGCCGCAGCCAAAGCAGAAGCGGTCTTGCCCAAGGTGCAGGTCGCGGGTATTTTGGCGGTGGTTTTTCGACATCCATATTGCAAAGTTAAGTTTTTGGAAGAAGCCGGTTTAGGCACTCGGCAAACCTGTACCAAGTATTTACGCGCCTTGACCGAGGCTGGTTTGTTGCGGGAACAGACCGTTTGGCGTGAAAATTACTTCATCAATGATGCTTTTTTTGACATTTTGGTGAGCTGACATCATGTTGATAGTTTTAACATGATGCTTTTCTCATGTTAAAAATAATCAATTTTTTTACATGATAAGCCGATCATGTTCACTTTCTGATAGTGATGCCCTGCTCCCCAACCTGATCTCCGTCCAGCTTCGTTTGCCTGCGCAACTGCATTTTTGCTACATATTTAATAGCTACTTAGACAATAAATACGCCGATTAGAGGCATATTTAACCTCTAAAATGAGGTTTTTTTGGGATTTACAGGCTAATTCACCGTCAAAACCGAGGGGATTCCCTAATCGGTATTTCGATTTTGTATATACAATCAATATACTTTGAAAAATCTCAAAATCTCTGAGGCCATTCTGCACAAGCTGAAGACCAGGCATCTGGTAGAGGTGGCAGAGGTTCGGCAATTTTTTTTCAATAAAAATGGTAGATTATTGACTGATAGCCGTGCCTTGACAAAGACAGATCCGCCCACACTTTGGTTTATAGCAAGAACCAATAAAAATCGGCTACTAAAGATTGTGTATATACAAAAAGGTGTACAAATCATACTAAAAACCGCTTACGGACCGAATGAGGTTGAGCTGGCGATTTACGCACGCCATGGCATGGTGTGCTGATGCTGAAGAAGGAGATTCAATATGACTACAAAATTAAATGCCAAACGAGTAAAAGACACCGAAGAAGCCTGGGACACCCGCGCCTTGGGTGCAGATGAGCAATATGTCGCCGTGGCGGATGACGCACATGAAGCCGCGCTGGAGGAAGCATTGGAACTGCAAGCCATTTCCATTCGCTTGCCCAAAGACCTGATTCGCAATTACAAGCTGATTGCGGACTTTCACGGCGTGGGTTATCAGCCGTTGATGCGGGATATCTTGCATCGCTTTGTGAAGCCTGCGTTGAAAGAGATTCTGGAAGCCCAGATCAAAGCTGAAACAGCCAAGCCAGAGCGCCCACCCTTGGTGCCGCTCAAGATAGCGGCTTGAGCGATGTCGGGGGGGTGCCAGTTTGCTATTAATAATATAGCTACTTAAACAATAAATACGCCGGCTATAGACATATTTAACCCTCAAAATGCGTTCAAACACCTAAAATGGGTGTTTTGAACCGATATGTATAGAAGATCGCAAAAACTATACATTTCGGGCTTGTCATGCACAGCTATTAAAGAATTCTTTCAACGCCTTGCCTCAAATTAAAGAATGCTTTAATATGAGCCTACTCTATTAAAGAAAACTTTCAAATCCTTTCATCTCATGCGCACCACAGGCATTTACGTCACGTCCACCACCTTGGGTGAGCCTGTACGTGCATTTGTGCCACATGGTTTGCCGCCGCGTAGCCCGGCTTTGGACGCTGCCGCATTTGCTGCGGCCAACCGGCACGCCGAGTTGGCGCTGGCGCGTTTGGCTGGGGTGGCGGGTTTGGTGCCTTCGGTGGACTGGTTGTTGTACAGCGCTGTGCGCAAAGAGGCGCTACTGACCTCTCAAATTGAAGGTACGCAGGCGACGTTGGTGGATTTGCTGGACATTGAAGCTGGCTTTGCCATCAGCAACACGGACGATGTGCAAGAGGTGACAAACTATCTGCGTGCTTTTCGACTGGTAGAGGACAATCTGCGCGACCCTGCTGGCCTGCCGCTGAGCGTACGCCTGCTGTGCGAAGCCCATCATTTGCTACTAGATGGCGCACGCGGCACAGGCAAGCAGCCGGGCGAGTTGCGCCGTTCACAAAACTGGATCGGTGGCACGCGGCCAGGCAATGCGGTGTTTGTGCCGCCGCCAGCGCAGCAGGTGCCAGATTTGTTGGCAGAGCTGGAAAAATTTATCCACCAAGCGCCAGCGGAGCTGCCGCCTTTGGTGAAAATAGCGCTGATTCATGTGCAGTTTGAAACGATTCATCCGTTTTTAGATGGCAATGGCCGTATTGGGCGCTTGTTGATCGCAGCGCTGATGGAGCATTGGCAGCTGCTGCCCGAGCCTCTGTTGTATTTGAGCGGGTATCTCAAACAGCATCAAGCGGAGTATTACCGCCGTTTGTCGAACGTGCGCGTAGAGGGCGATTGGGAGGCTTGGGTGACTTTCTTTTTGGAGGGTGTGGCAGAAGCATCCCTTGAGGCCGAGCGTAATATCGTGGCCATTGTCTCATTGCTGGCCGCAGATCGCCGCCGCTTGGTGGCAGCCCCTAAAGCCAGCCCGGCCAGCTACCGCCTGTTTGAACTGCTGCCCATGATGCCGCGCTTTACCATCGAGCAGGTTCGGCAAAAGCTGGGAACCACCTCGCCCACCGCAGCAGCGGCCATCAAGCTGCTGGAGAGCTTGGGTATCGTGGCAGAGCAGACAGGTCAGAAGAAAAACCGCAGTTACAGTTATTCAGCCTATATTGAGCTTTTAACAAGATGACCGAAGACCAACTGGAACTTGAAACCCTGCTCCTCGCCCGATCCCGGGCCAGCTTCGTTTTCCTGCGTAGTTGCGCATTTGCTATAAATAATATAGCAATATATGTAATAAATACAGAGGCTAAAGGCATACCATACCTCCAAAAGAGGGGTTTGTGGTTGAAAAAGTCTTTGCTTGAATTTTTGTGAGAAATCTAAGGCAAAATTCATAGATCAAGAGGTTTAAATGCATATTCTTTTCGTCGATGAATCCGGTTCTCCGCCTGAACAGAGCAAGGCCGCGTTGCAGCCATTTTTTGTATTAGGTGGCATCGTCATTCCAGAAGATATCTGGGCCAAAATGGCAACGGATTTAGCCCGCCTGAAGACCCAATACAAAATTGACGGAGAAATCAAGTGGCGTTACTTTGCTCCTGATAAGGGTGGAAGGATTCATGCTTTGTCTCATCTTTCTGGGTCTGAGCGTGAGTCTTTACGCACTGGAATATATCAAGTCGTTGGTAAGTACAAATCGGTGCGTCTCATTTGCATCGTGACCAATACCGTGTTGGCGTTTCAGCAGAGTTACATCAAGACTGGTGATGATTTGTATTGGTACAGCTACAAGCAATTGACTGAACGATTCCAGTATTACCTGCAGGATTTGGAGCGCACTGTCGGGCAGAAGTTGAACGGTATTGTGGTCTGCGATCATCGCGGCCCGAAGGATGACCAGCGTTTGCGTGAGTTGCACCATAAGCTGCTCAATGGCGACAAGAGCACGATTTCGTCGTACGGCAATATGGTTGAGGGACTTTTTATCGCTCCGTCACATCTGAGCGTTGGCATCCAATTTGCGGATATGGTGGCTGGGGCGGTGTTTCGTGCGTATAAGTCGCAAGACAAACGTTTTGCGGAGCAGATTAAAAATTCGTTTCGCACGTCGCCAGCCGGCAAGATTGAGGGCTATGGTTTGGTGAAATTTCCCAAAGGATGGTGATGCTGTCAAAGAAGCACCACTTTAAAGAGGGCGCCGTGTTGAGGTTGCCCTCAAATCTGCTAGTAGCGACGCAGTCACGGCGTGCATGCATCTTACCAGAATGCGGAATTATGAACTCTAAGTGTATATACCTACAAACAAAAAGACCCCAGCAGGTTGTTGGAATCAATTGTTGATGAATATGTTTAAAAACTCGCTGCTTTTAAACATATTTCTGAGTTATGTCGATTCAATCAACCTATCTGGGCAAATCGCCAAATGACCGAAGACCAACTGGAACTTGAAACCCTGGGCTGGCTGGCCGATGTGGGCTACACCCACGTGTATGACCCTGACATCGCACCGGACGGCAGCGCGCCTGAGCGCAGCAACTACTCGCAGGTGGTTTTGGTCGAGCTGCTGCGGCAGGCTATCCAGCGGCTCAATCCCAACATCCCCCTAGCAGCGCGAGAAGACGCTTTGCAGCAGGTGCTGAACCTGGAAACGCCGGTGCTGCTGTCGGCAAACCGTCATTTTCACCGGCTGCTGATCAACGGCGTGCCGGTGGAATACCAGAAGAACGGAGAAACGCGGGGCGATTTTGTTTATTTGGTTGATTTTGAGGGTTTTGCCAACCCAGCCGCCAACGAATGGCTAGTGGTGAACCAGTTTTCCATTAAAGGTGCGAAACACACTCGCCGGCCAGACATTATTTTGTTCGTCAATGGCTTGCCACTGGTGCTGCTCGAATTAAAGAACCCCGCCGACCTGAAGGCCGACATCTGGCAGGCCTACCAGCAAATCGAGACCTACAAAGAGCAAATACCCGATGTGTTTCAGTACAACGAGGTGCTGGTGATCAGCGACGGGTCGGAGGCGATGATGGGTTCGCTGTCCAGCAATGCAGAGCGCTACATGGCTTGGCGCACGGTGGATGGTGTCAACTTAGACCCGCTGGGGCAGTTCAACGGGCTGGAAACCATGGTGCGCGGCGTGCTGGCTCCCGCGTATTTGCTGGACTATTTGCGGTTTTTTGTGCTGTTTGAGGATGACGGCACGCTGGTGAAGAAGATAACCGGCTACCACCAGTTCCACGCGGTGCGGGCGGCGATTGACCAGGTAGTGGCCGCGTCTCGCCCCGGCAGCCCTAGCAACATCAAAGGCAAGGGCGGTGTGGTGTGGCACACGCAGGGCTCGGGCAAGAGCATCACCATGACCTGCTTTGCCGCCCGCGTGATGCGTGAGGCGGCGATGGAAAACCCCACGATTGTGGTCATCACCGACCGCAACGACCTGGACGGCCAGCTGTTTGGCGTGTTCTCACTGTCGCAGGATTTGCTGCGCGAGCAACCGGTGCAGGGCGTCACCCGGCAAGATTTGCGCGACAAGCTGGCGAATCGGCCTTCGGGCGGCATTGTGTTTGCGACCATCCAGAAGTTCATGCCGGGGGAGGATGAAGACAGCTTTCCCATCTTGTCCAGCCGCCACAACATTGTCGTGATTGCCGATGAGGCGCACCGCACGCAGTATGGGTTTGAGGCGAAGTTGAAGATCAAGAAGCAGTCTTTTGCGCCGTCCGTATTGACATCTGTACTAACCACTGGTTCTGGAGAGTTGCCCAAGTACATGGCCAAAGACGGTGAAGCCGAGTTTTTGGCGAATCAAGGGGATTTGACCACCGACTTGACCAGTTATCAAGTTGGCTACGCCCAGCATTTGCGCGATGCGCTGCCCAATGCCACCTTTGTCGCCTTCACCGGCACGCCCGTCTCCAGTGAAGACCGCAACACCCGCGCCGTGTTTGGCGACTACATCCACGTCTACGACATGCAACAGGCGAGGGACGATGGCGCGACGGTGGCGATCTACTTTGAATCGCGCCTGGCCAAGCTGGGGCTGAAAGAGTCCGAACTGCCCGATATTGACGCCGAAGTGGACGAACTGGCCGAAGACGAGGAAGAAGACCAGCAAGCCCGCCTGAAAAGCCGTTGGGCGGCGTTGGAG
Source organism: Polaromonas sp. (assembly GCA_043769295.1). Taxonomy (GTDB): domain Bacteria; phylum Pseudomonadota; class Gammaproteobacteria; order Burkholderiales; family Burkholderiaceae_C; genus Aalborgiella. The sequence goes on from JAYVJL010000194.1 coordinate 7,445, forward strand.
CAGGTGGTGGGCGCGGAGCCACGCATCAAACAAGTGGCCGCTGACCTGGTGGCGCATTTTGAGGAGCGCAACAAAGCGCAAACCGGCAAAGCCATGGTGGTGGCCATGAGCCGCGAGATCTGCGTGCATATGTACGATGCCATCGTTGCCCTGCGGCCTGATTGGCACGAGGATGACCCTGAAAAAGGCGCGATCAAAATCGTGATGACGGGCTCAGCCAGTGACAAACCGCTGCTGCGCCCGCACATATACAGCAAGCAAACCAAGAAGCGGCTGGAAAAACGCTTCAAAGACCCGGTTGACCCGATGCGGCTGGTGATCGTGCGGGACATGTGGTTGACGGGTTTTGACGCACCGGTAATCCCCCCGTAAATTAATAACAGTTAAAAGTAGAGACTACAAAGCCCAGATGGGCAGAAAGAGTTTTTGCAAATGAAGACGAGCAAATTTAGCG
>JAYVJL010000195.1:0-2728 GCA_043769295.1 Polaromonas sp.
ACCCGTCCTGGCTGAGGCGAGGAGCGCAGGGCAAAGTGGATCAGGGCAAGCGCTTGTTTGAGCGAAGCGAGTTTGCGATTGACCCCACTTTGAACGAGCACCGCAGCGTGCCCCGAAGCGCAGGGACTCAGACTGCGGGTCGCCTTTCTTTTCCTTAGGTTTCTTTGGCGAAGCAAAGAAAAGTAAGTCGCCCGCCGGGGCGAGTCCCGGCAGACTGGTGAAAGGTAAAAGGCCTATGAATTGCGCGGTTCTACAACCCTTTTTGAGTGCGCCAAGCTTTTAACCCCGTAACAAAAAATATAAGGCTGCAAGGCACAGAAATAGCCAGCAAAGTTATGAGCAGCCAAGTAGGAATCACATTTATCCAACCAACCACGAAAAGAATGACGGGGCCCGGCAAAAATAATTGCCTCATGAGCTTCAAGTGATCAACCGTATTTATTTCGGACATATTTTTATAGACTTCAGCCAGGCTCTGATCAATCTGCAACATCATTAAACGAAAGTAGCCTCATCAACAGTCACAACCTCACCCCTCAACGACCGCATAGGCGCTTCAGTAATCCTGATGTCCACCAGTTGCCCAATCAAGCGATCAGGCCCGGTAAACACCACAGGCCGATTGCATTCAGTCCGGCCAAACAGCGCATTCGGGGTTTTGCGGGCGGGGCCTTCTACCAATACGCGCTGCACAGTACCCAGACGGCTGGCGCTGATGGCTTCTACGCTTTTATCAATGGTCGCTTGCAGGTGTTGGAGGCGCTTTAATTTGACGCTGTGGGGTGTGTCGTCTTTGATGTTGGCGGCGGGTGTGCCGGGACGGGGGCTGTAGATGAAGCTGAAGGAGGTGTCGTAGCCCACGTCGTCGATTAGGCGCATCATTTTGTCGAAGTCCTCATCTGTTTCACCCGGAAAGCCGACGATGAAGTCGCTGCTCATGGCGAGATCAGGCCTGATGGCGCGCAACTTGCGGATGGTGCTTTTGTATTCCATCGCGGTGTAGCCGCGTTTCATGGCCATCAGGATTTTGTCAGAGCCGTGCTGCACCGGCAAGTGCAGGTGGTTGACCAGCTTGGGCAGCCTGGCATAGGCATCAATCAGGCTTTGGGTGAACTCGTTGGGGTGGCTGGTCACGTAGCGGATGCGCTCAATGCCGGGAATGTCGTGGACATAGTCGAGCAGCGTGGCAAAGTCAGCGATCTCTAGAGACTCACCCATCTTTCCCCGGTAAGCATTCACGTTTTGGCCCAGCAGCGTGATTTCTTTGACGCCCTGGTCAGCCAGGCCTGCGACTTCAACCAGCACGTCTTCAAACGGCCTGGAAACTTCTTCCCCGCGTGTGTAGGGCACGACGCAGTAGCTGCAATATTTGGAGCAGCCTTCCATGATGGATACAAAAGCACTCGCGCCTTCAACCCGCGCGGGCGGCAGGTGGTCAAACTTTTCGATTTCTGGAAAGCTGATGTCTACTTGCGGCTTGCCCAGGCGTGATCGTTTTTCCAGCAGGTCGGGCAGGCGGTGCAGGGTTTGCGGGCCAAAAACCACATCCACATACGGGGCTCGGGCAATGATGGCTGCGCCTTCCTGGCTGGCCACGCAGCCGCCCACACCAATCAGCACGCCTTTTTCTTTCAGGTGTTTGACGCGGCCCAGGTCGCTGAAAACTTTTTCCTGCGCTTTTTCACGTACCGAGCAGGTGTTGAACAAAATCAGGTCGGCTTGGCTTATGTCCTGCGTCGGCTCGTAGCCGTCGGCTGCGCGCAATACGTCCTGCATTTTGTCCGAGTCGTACTCGTTCATCTGGCAGCCGAAGGTTTTAATGAAGACTTTTTTTGACATGACGAGTGAATTAATATGCTATGAATAAAGGAGCTGCTTGCGCCAGTATTTATTGGGATGCAGACTTATTTGATACCTGTAAAGAACTAAAAATAGGAAAAAACGTCTGTTTTTACGCAACTGCTCAGATCTCGATACGTCATTGCGGGCTTGACCCGCAATCCATGAACCCGCTTTGTTGCAAGCACCGCAGGGAACCTGGATCCCGGCTCAAGGCCGGGATGACAAGCGCTGAGTAATAACGTTTTTATTGCTTGTACCTGGGCAACTGGTTGTACGGCGTATTGCCGTCGTCTTTAACGACTGGTGTCTCAAACATTGAGCGGATATTGCTCAAAATGCCTTCCGGTTGGCCGGGCATTTTCTGTTTGATTTCTTCACTGTTCAACACCCAGACATTGTGAACCAGACCCGTGTTGTCGCGGACATAGTTGACGACGAGCCGTTGATTGGCCAGCGTACCCGACAGCACCAGGTGGTTGTTGATGTCGCGGATGCGCACAGCTGGCGACAGCCTGTCGGGCTTGCTGTCCATCGCTATTTCAGGGGCAGTCAGCACCACCAGTTCGCCGCGTCTGGCTTCTTTGGGAAATTGGCGAGTGTTAGGTTTGAAATCCTCAGTTTGCGCGCTGGCGGTGCTGATGAGCAGCGCGGCCAGCGGAACGAGAAGTATTGATGTCCAGCGGTTCATGGTGTTTGTCCAGAGGCTGATAATTCGGATTCGTCATCCCGGACTTGATCCGGGATCCAGGAGCCCTGGATTGCGGGTCAAGCCCTCAATGACACGGTGAAATCTGGTGGTGATAGGTGGATTTGAACCACCGACATCAGCATTATGAATGCTGCGCTCTAACCAACTGAGCTATATCACCGAGCCGCAAATTATAGC
>JAYVJL010000196.1:0-15480 GCA_043769295.1 Polaromonas sp.
TGTTTTCATAAGATTACAATCCCTGTTCCTCGCGTGCGCACGCGCGCACCCGTACGTACTAAACATACCAAATTTTTCAGCCGTGGTAAAAAAATCTTCATCAGCCCCCAAAAAAACTTCGGCCAGCACAGCACCTGTTGCTCGTAAAAAATCACCTTCTCCCCAGCGTCGCATCGCCGTTCGCAGCTCGGGCGTGCATGGCAAAGGGGTGTTTGCCGAGGTCGATATTGCCGAGGGTGAAACGCTGATCGAGTACAAAGGCGAGGTCATCACCTGGCCCGAAGCACTGCGCCGCCACCCGCATGACCCGAGCGACCCAAACCACACGTTTTACTTTTCCATCGACGAAAAACACGTGATCGATGGCAAAGTGAACGGCAATTCAGCCCGCTGGATCAACCACTCCTGCGCGCCCAGCTGCGAGGCCGATGAAGAAGACGGCCGCGTGTTCATCCGCGCGCTGCGCAACATTGCCGCCGGTGAAGAGCTCAATTACGACTACGGCCTGGTGATCGACGAGCGCTATACCCCCAAGCTGAAAGCCGAGTACCCGTGCTGGTGCGGTGCTGCGACCTGTCGTGGCACGCTTTTGGCACCCAAGAGCCGTAAAAAAGCCAACTAGTGCGCACGGGATGGGTCAATCAACAACACCAATCAAGTGGCATGCCGAGGCGATCTGGGAAACCGTGTCGCCTTTGCTGCCGGGCTTTTCGGTGGAGGTATTGCCTGAAATTGATTCGACCAATACCGAGCTGATGCGTCGCGCCAAAGCGGGGCAGGTCGAACCCATTTTGCTGGTGGCGGAGAAACAAACTGCAGGTCGTGGCCGCCTGGGACGTGATTGGCATGATCTGGCTGCCAGAGCACCCGCGTCCTTGTCGGCGCTGACTTTTTCACTGGGCATGCCCTTGTCACCACAAGATTGGTCAGGCTTGTCGCTGGCGGTCGGCGTCAGCGTGGCGCAGAGTTTGCACCCCGCGATTGGCTTGAAATGGCCCAATGATTTGTGGCTGAAAGAACGCAAACTGGCGGGCATTTTGATTGAAACCGCTGTCTTCAACGGCCAGCGCTACGCCGTGATGGGTGTGGGTATCAACCTTTGTGAGCCAGCATCCGCACCCGACACGGCTTTGCGCACGCCGCCGGCCTGGCTGCAGGAGCTGTTGCCCAACATCAGCGCAGCAGAAGCTTTGCTGCGTGTGGTGCCACCCTTGGTTCAAACCGTGCTGGCTTTTGAAGGCTATGGTTTTGCGCCTTTTCAGGCACGTTTCAACGCGCTGGACGTGCTGCGGGACCGCACCGTGACCCTGCATGATGGCCAAGCCAGTCTCAGCGATACGGCGCGCATCATGGGCAGCGCGCACGGCGTCAACGAATATGGTGCTTTGCTGGTGCACACAGGACATGGCATGCAGGTGGTGAGCAGCTCAGAAGTGAGCGTCAGGCCGTTTTAATTGATCAACCCAGGTTTTTTATGCTGCGTCTATTCGTTTTCATCTTGCTGCTCGCCAATGGGGCTTACTTTGCGTGGTCGCACGACATGCTGGGCAGCTGGGGTATGGGCATCGCCCCGCAAAACGAACCGCAACGGCTGGAGCAGCAAATCGAACCCCAACGCATTCAGATTCTGAAAAGCGCAGATGCGACCGCGCCGTCCGGCAACGCTGCGACGACCAACAACCCAAGCCCTGCAACACCCTTTACAACACCCTCTGCATTATCCCCGGCGACAGGTGCTGCACCAGCGCTGTCTGCAGATGTAAAAACAGCAAGCATGTGCCTGCAGGCGGGGGTGTTCAACGACCAGCAAAGCACGGCACTGAAGCAGGCACTGGCAACCAACCTGCCTGCGGGAAGCTGGCGCCTGGATCCGTCCACACGACAGGCGCGCTGGATTGTATATATGGGCAAGTACCCGGACAACAGAACGCGGGATCTCAAAAAAACGCAACTCGTTAAAATCAACGTTCCTTTTGAACCATTGGCAGAGGCGGCTTTGGAGCCTGGCATCTCACTGGGCAGTCATAACAACCAGGAAGCCGCCAACCAGGCTTTGAGTCAATTGTTCAAACAAGGTGTGCGTACCGCCAGGGTGTTGCAAGAGCAGCCTGGGCAGACCGGGTTTCAACTCGTCCTGCCTGCCGTGGATGCTGCTTTGCGCGCCAAGCTGACCGCCATGCAGGCACAGTTCGCGGGCAAACCGCTGTTGGCCTGCAAACCTTGATGCTGGACTTGGCGTTGAACTAGGCGTTGGCCAAAAACCGGACCGTGAACATCGCCCCGGGCGGCACGTGTCCGGGCCGTGCGTCTTCAACGGTCAAGATCGCACAGTGCTTTTTGGCGATTTCCTGCACAATGGCCAAACCCAGGCCCGAGCCGTCGGTGTTCGTCCCCAGCACGCGGTAAAACGGCTGCATCACCAAAGCGCGCTCGACCTCGGGGATACCCGGGCCGGTGTCCTCCACCTGCAGCAACAACGCCTTGCCATAGGGGTCGGCCAGCACGCGCACCGTGACCACACCAGGGTGCTCGAGCGATGACGGGGTGTAGTTCAAGGCGTTGTCGACCAGGTTGCGCACCAGCTCTTTGATCAAGGTCGGGTTGGCCAAGACCACCACGCCCGGGTCGCCCACCTGCGCACCTTCAAAACCCAGGTCGATGCGCTTCTCCATCGCACGCGGAATGGCGTCTTGCACCACGTCGCGCGTCAGCAGGACCAGGTCGCAATTTTGTTGCGCGAGCACATTGCCGCCGCCCTCGGCGCGCGCCAAGGCCAGCAGCTGATTGACCGTGTGGGTCGCGCGGATGCTGGAGCGGCCGATCTGCTGCAGCGACAGCTTCAAATCATCGGTGCTGGTGCTTTGCCGCAAGGCCAGATCAGCCTGCATGCGCAAGCCCGCCAGCGGTGTTTTAAGCTGGTGTGCCGCATCCGCCAAAAAACGTTTTTGCGTGGCCATGGAGTCTTTCAGACGCGTCAACAAGCCATTCACCGACGACACCAGGGGCACCACCTCTTGCGGCACGGAGCTTTCGTCCAACGGGCTCAGATCGTCCGACTTGCGGGCCCGAATCCGCGCCTCCAGCTGGTTGAGTGGCCGCGTGCCGCGCACCAGCGCCAGCCACACCAGGAGCACCGCCAGCGGCAAGATCACGAATTGCGGCAGCATCACACCCTTGATAATTTCAGTCGCCAGCACAGAGCGCTTTTCACGGGTTTCGGCGACCTGCACCAGCGCATCGCGGGCACCCGGCACATCGGACTGGATCCAGATGGCCGCCACGCGCACTGGCAAACCCCGGATTTCTTCATCCCGCAACTTGACTTCCCATGCCGATGTTTTGAGCGTGTCTGGTGGTGCAGGCACCTCTTTTTCACCACTGAGCAGTTCACCGCGCAGGCCGATGACCTGATAATAGATTTGGTCGGCATCGTCCGCACGCAGCAGCTCCCTGGCGGGCTGCGGCAGGTTGAACTGGGCGTGACCGTTTTTAACCACCACCAGCTGTGCCAAAGCCTGGACGTTGTATTCCAGGGCGCGGTCAAACGGTTTGTCGGCGATGTTTTGCGCCACCAGCCACGTCAACGCCAAGCTCGCAGGCCACAAAAGCAGCAGTGGGGTAAGCATCCAGTCCAAAATCTCGCCAAACAACGAGCGCTGTTCCCGCCTGAAGATGTTTGGCGTGGGTAATTTTTTCTTGAAGACTGGCATGCTGGGTTGGCGATTTCAATCGGTCAAATCATCGCCATAGCAAAAACGTCAAGGCGCGATTTTTTCAAGGCAATAGCCCAAACCACGCACGGTGGCGATACGAATCGGGCCTTTTTCAATCTTTTTGCGCAGGCGGTGGATATAAACCTCGATCGCATTGTTGCTGACCTCTTCGCCCCATTCACACAAACGCTCGACCAGCTGGTCCTTGCTCACCAAACGGCCGCTGCGCTGCAGCAAAACTTCCAGCAAACCCAGTTCACGGGCGGACAGCTCCACCATCTTGCCGTCAATCGTGGCGACCCGGCCCGCCTGGTCATACTCCAGCGGGCCATGTTTGATGGTGCTGGCGGCACCGCCCATGCCACGGCGCGTCAGGGCGCGCACGCGGGCTTCCAGCTCTTGCAGGCTGAAGGGTTTGGCCATGTAGTCGTCTGCACCGTAATCCAACCCTTTGACGCGCTCTTCCACGCTGTCGGCGGCGGTCAAAATCAGCACCGCCAGCTTGGAGCCCCGCGCGCGCAGCCGCTTCAACACGTCCAAACCATGCATTTTGGGCAGACCCAGGTCCAAAATAAGCAGATCAAACTCGGTGTTGGTCATCAAGGCGGCATCGGCCTGCGAACCGTCGGGCACATGGTCCACTGCAGCCCCTGAGCTGCGCAGCGTACGGAGCAGGCCATCGGCCAGGACCTGATCGTCTTCGGCAATGAGAATTCGCATGGGTGTCTCCGATTATAGTTTTGGTGATTTTAGAGCTTATCAGCCCTTGTCCAGCGCTTAAATGCCGTCCGCCAAGATATTGCACAATACATCGGTGCTAAACGTCCTACAAATCACCTTCCCTTTTTTCGTTTTGGTTTTGTGCGGTTACGTCGCCACCCGACGCGGCTATCTGCAACTGGCCGCCATTCCAGGGCTCAACAGCTTTGTGCTGTTCTTTGCGCTGCCGTGCATGCTGTTTCGCTTCGGGGCCTCTACCCCGATTGCCCAATTGCTGGATGCCAGCGTGTTTGGCGTCTATCTGTTCTGCGCGCTAGTGATGGTCGGGTTTACCATCGCCGTCACTAAAAACAAGCGTATTGGCTGGAATGACGCGTCTTTGGGTGCGCTGGTAGCGGCCTTTCCGAACACGGGCTTCATGGGTGTGCCTTTGCTGGTCGCCTTGCTGGGCACGCGCGCAGCTGGTACGGCGATTGTGACCATCGTCATTGACATGGTGATCACCAGTTCGCTGTGCATCGCCTTGTCCCGGCTCGACGCTGCCGATGCGCACGGTTTCAGCAAAGCGGCCAAAAACGCGTTGAAAGGCGTGGTCGCCAACCCGATGCCGTGGTCTATTTTGCTGGGCACGCTGGCTTCAGCTGTGAGCCTGCAACTGCCAAAGCCCTTGGCGGTGACGGTGGGCTTGCTGGCCGATGCCGCTTCGCCCGTGGCGCTGTTCACCATAGGCGCGGTGTTGGCGCGCTCGCACATGAACGCCCATGACAATCCTCCTTTGGGCGACTACCTGCCGGTGGCGCTGATCAAGCTGTTTTTACACCCCGTGCTGATGTTATCGGTGGGTCTGGCGGCCAAGCAACTGGGCGTGCCGCTGGATAACTTCGCGTTGACGGTGCTGGTCCTGGTCGCCGCCCTGCCCAGCGCCAGCAACGTGTCGCTGCTGGCGGAGCGGTTTGGAGCCAACAATGGCCGCATCGCGCGGATCATTCTGGTATCGACTGCGCTGGCGTTTGTGACGTTTTCAGGCGCTGTGGCGCTTCTTCGGCCATAAATACCATCAAAATAGCACACTAGCCGGCGTATTTATTGCCTATACTGCTATATTATTAATAGCAAAATTAAACCGGACAAGAATGTCAAATCGCCAGCGGGTCCACGTCCACCGCCCAGCGGATCAGACCTTTTTGCTTTGTCGTTTGCAGCACACCCTGCCAACGGCTCAAAAACTGCTGCAGCGCTTTGCGGGAGGTTGATTCCACCAGCATCTGCGCCCGTTCCACATTGGCGATACGCTGCATGGTCATGGGCACGGCAGGGTAGAGCGTGATGTGTTCAAAACCTTCCATGTCATCAGCTAAACTGGCGGCTTGGGCGCTCGCGGCGGTCAAAAACGCCTGCGCCGCCTCTTGCGTGCGCGCCTCGGCCCGCACCAAAGCGCTGTAGCCAAACGGCGCCATGCCGGCGGTCTCGCGCTCCCGGAGCTGATCTTCGGCAAAACGCGGGTAATCATGCTGCTTCAGCGCCAGATACAAAGGGTGCTGCGGGTGATGCGACTGGATCCACATCTCACTGCGCCCACCCTGTGCGGCGTCGCGCCCGGCGCGACCAGCCGCCTGCATCAAGAGACTGAACAGGCGCTCGGGTGCCCTGAAATCGCTGGAAAACAGCGCCCCATCAGGGTTGACAGCTGCTACCAGCGTGATGTTGCGAAAGTCATGCCCTTTGGCGATCATCTGGGTGCCCACCAGCACGTCCACCTCCCCCGCATGCACCTGCGCCAGCTGTTGCTGCAGCGCGCCTTTGAGCTTGGTGCTGTCGGCGTCGATGCGGGCGATGCGTACCGGTGAACCGTCAGGCCGCTTGACGCCTGAGAGCAGATCGGCCAGATGCTCCTCCAACTGCTCGGTGCCGCGGCCGATGGTGCTGATGTCGGTATTGCCACAGGCGGGGCAGGCACGCGGGACGCGATCGGTGAAACCGCAGTGGTGGCAGCGCAGGGTGCGGTCGATTTTGTGGAAGACACGGTAGGCGCTGCAGTGCGGGCACTCGCTCTTCCAGCCGCAGTCGCCGCAGTGCAGTACGGGGGCGTAGCCGCGGCGGTTCAAGAAAACCATGGCTTGCTCACCCCGTGCGATACGCTCGGCAATGGCGGACAGCAGCGGTGGCGACAACACCGTCTTTTTGGGTTGATGCTCCATGTTGACCGTGAGCACCTTGGGCAGCACGCCACCGCCGATACGCTGGGCCATGGTCAAACGCATGTAGCGGCCGCCTTCTTCAGCGGGCCGGCTGTGGTACCAGCTTTCAAATGACGGTGTGGCAGAGCCCAAAATCACTTTGGCACCGTCCAATTTACCGCGATAAACCGCCAAATCACGCGCCGAATAGCGCGCCCCGTCCTGGCTTTTGTAGCTGGGGTCGTGCTCTTCATCCACCACAATCAGCTTCAAATGTGGCATGGATGCAAACACGGCCATGCGCGTACCCAGTACGATGCGGGCGGTGCCTGAGTGCGCAGCCAGCCAGCTTTTCAGTCGCTGCGGGTTGGTCATGCCGCTGTGCATGGAGACCACAGCATCTTCACCGTAGAGATGGCAAAACCGTTCGCGCACGCGTTCTTCTAGCTGGGGGGTCAAATTGATCTCGGGCACCATCATCAGCACCTGGGCGTCGGGGTCACTTTGCAGCGCTTGCAGTGCGGCTTGCAGGTAAACCTCGGTTTTACCGCTACCGGTGGCCCCAAACAGCAGAAAAGGCCCGTTTTGGGTGCTTATTTGGGCGATAGCCGGCGTTTGTTCTGCACTTAGTGCTACATTTTTAATAGCATTTTTATGGTTTTCTGAAGTTGAAACAACTGGTTTGACGCGTTTCAGCCGGCGCTCCACCTGCATGGCGTTCAGGGTGCGCAGTTGCGGCGGCAAGGCGGCCAAGGCGACTTCGCCCAATGAGCGCTGGTAGTAGCTGGCGGTGAAGTGGATGAGCTTGCGCCAAGCGGTGGATAAGGGCGTGATGCCCAGATCGGCGGTGATCTGTTTGATGTCCAGCACTTTGCCATCCGCGCGCTGCAACTCAGCCGGCAAACCGGGCAGCACCGCCCAGACCACGCCCATCAGCTCGCGCGCGCCCAGCGGGACGCGGACCAAGGTGCCGGGTTGCAAGGCTTCTTCACTGCGGTAGGTCAAAGGCCCGGCCACATTGCTGTGCGCAGGCGTTTGCACCACGACGGACAGCCAATGCGTCATGTTTGTACTCGCCACATGGCCATCAACGGCATAGAACTCACCCTGTTTTGCACATATTTATCTCAAAGATCATCTAGGGTAGAGTACAGCCAATAGCCGTCATTCAAAAACGAGGAACGCCTTTATGGTGAAAAAAGCACCGCGCCGAACGGCAGAACGCATTTTAGAGGTCACGCTGGACCTGTTTAACCGCTTTGGGGAACCCAATGTCTCCACGACCTTGATTTCGGCGGAACTGCGCATCAGCCCCGGCAACCTGTACAACCACAACCCCGCCAAAGACGAGCTCATCAACGCACTGTTTGACCGTTTTGAGCGCTCGCTGAGCGAACTGCTCAACGCCAGCGACGGCGTGCGCAATGTGGAGGACGCCTGGTTTTTCATGCACACCTTGTTTGAGCGGATCTGGGAATACCGCTTTTTATACCGCGACTTGAACGATTTGCTCAGTAAAAACCGTCGTTTGGAGACGCATTTCCAGTGGATATTGAAGAACAAGACCCATTCGGTCAAAGCCCTGCTGGATGGCATGAGCCGCAGTGGCGCCATCAGCATTGACTCGCGTGAGGTGGATGCCACTGCCACCAGCATGGTGGTCGTGTTGACCTATTGGTTGAGTTTTGAGTACGTGCGCGACCCGCGTCGTGCGCTTGAACCTGAGCATGCACAGGCGGCTTTGCTGCGTGGCGCGCACCATGTGCTTCATTTGCTGGTGCCCTATTTGGAACCGCTGCAGCGCACCCATTTGTTGAACCTGGTCGGCACCTACAGCTTGAACCCAGGCACCAATGGTGGCGGCAAAACCCTTGATATCAAACAATAAAACACAAATTCGAGCCTCAAAACGACCTAGACTAGGGGAAACTATAGGCTGGCGGCGTCTGGGGGCGAAGTAAAATTTTAGCCAAGTCTGAAGACAGAAAAAGACAGAACAAAAGTCATCAAAGGAGACAAACGTGGCCAAATGGACCCCTTTCCCCCATGCCGGTGACTACACATTCGATGCTGCCAGTGTTAAAAAAAACTGGGCGCGCTTGCACACGGGTGATGCAGAACCTTTACCCAAAGATGTCAGTGTGCTGGAGGCCTGGGCTTTGTTTCATGCAGGTGAATTCCAAAAAGCCTGCGAATTGGGGCTCAAATTAGGAGGTGCTGGCATCACCGTTGCGAACAAAGCCACCTGCATTTACGCCAATTATCTGGAGGCCAAGGAAAGTACCAGGCTTGCCTTGTTCATGGAAGTGGCCGAGCGTGCTGAAAAGCAGGCCAAAGACGATCCCAGCAACGCCAACGCCTACTACTGGCAGGCCTATGCTTTGGGCCGCTACAGCCAAGGTATCAGCGTCGCCAAAGCTTTGGCGCAAGGTTTGGGCGGCAAAGTCAAAGATGCGCTGGAAAAATCCATCAAACTGCAACCCAAACATGCCGATGCGCACATCGCTCTGGGGGCGTTTCATGCTGAAGTGATCGACAAAGTGGGTTCGCTCATCGGCAGCATGACCTATGGCGTCAAAAAAGACACCAGCTTCAAGCTGTTTCAAGAGGCGCTCACGCTCAATTTCAACTCGGCCATTGCCATGATCGAGCAAGCCAACAGCATGGTCATGCTGGAGGGCGACAAACGCATGAAAGAAGCCACCAAGCTCTACGAAACCGCCGCAACGAGCAAAGCGCTGGACGCCATGGAACGCCTGGATGTGGAAATGGCCAAATCGGAACTCGCGGACTAAATTGTCCAGCTTTGCCACAATACACGCATGGAAACAAAATGGTTAGAAGACTTTGTCAGCCTGGCTGAGACCCGCAGCTTCAGTCGATCTGCACAACTTCGTCATGTTACCCAACCCGCATTTTCGCGCCGTATTCAGGCACTGGAAGCTTGGGCAGGCACCGATCTGGTGGACCGCAGCTCGTATCCCACGCGCCTGACCGCCGCCGGCGATACCTTGTATGACCAGTCGCTGGAGATGCTGCGCGCCCTGCAAAGCACGCGTGCGATGCTGCGCGGGCACACATCTGCGGGGCAGGATGTGATTGAGTTTGCCGTGCCGCACACGCTGGCTTTTACATTTTTCCCGGCTTGGGTATCTACGCTGCGTGAAAACTTTGGCCCGATCAAAAGCCGTTTGATCGCCCAGAATGTCCACGATGCTGTGCTGCGCCTGGTTGAAGGCAGCTGTGACCTGCTCATCGCCTATCACCACTCATCGCAACCTTTTCAACTGGATGCAGACCGCTATGAAATGGTGAGTTTGGGTCAAGAGGTGATTGCCCCCTACGCCAAACCCGATGCCGACGGTGCCCCTTTGTTCAAACTACCCGGTCGTGCTGGTCATCCCTTGCCATACTTGGGTTACGCCCCCGGTGCTTATCTGGGCCTGGTGGTCGATTTGATTTTGAAACAGTCCAACACCGCTATCCACTTAGACCGCGTTTATGAAACCGACATGTCTGAAGGCCTCAAAGCCATGGCGCTCGAGGGCCATGGGATTGCGTTTTTGCCCTACAGCGCGGTAAAAAAAGACCTGCGCGCCAAACGCCTGGTCAGCGCCGCACCGCCAGAATTGGTCGATTTGACCATGACCATGGAATTGCGCGCTTATAGGGAAAAACCCTCGGGCAAAGAGGCCAAAAAGGGCGCTGCGCAAGCACTTTGGGCTTATTTAGTGAAAAACAGCACTTCTTGAGCACAGAAAATCGAAGATCCTCTTAAATATAAATTTTTTGCATAAGGCTTCGCGCTTTCAGCATTGGTGTTTAAAGCCGAGTGCCTTTACAGTTCGCGCCACTGTGACGACAAGGTGTCGTGAAAATATCTAAAGTGTTGCACGTGCCACTTTAACTTTTAATGTTGGCACGAATCTTGATTCACAAGGGTTATCCCGCAAGGCCAATGATATACAGTGACGTTATTGAATTTCCTTTATTTTTTTACTGAAAGACCAAAAGCATGAAAAAACAACTTATCGCTCTGGCAATTTTGGCCACCGCTGGTTCCGCAGTGATGGCCCAGGCCAATGACACCCTTGCCAAGGCAAAAGCCTCTGGCAGCATCACCATGGGTGTGCGTGATTCATCTGGCGCTTTGTCTTACACTTTGGGTGACGGCAAGTATGCGGGCTACCACATTGAAGTATGCCAACGCATCATTGCAGAGGTCGAAAAAGCGGCCGGTAAAAAGCTGGAAGTGAAATACACACCAGTGACATCACAAAACCGCATTCCTTTGGTGCAAAACGGCACCGTTGACATCGAATGCGGCTCAACCACCAACAACGCAACACGTCAAAAAGATGTGTCATTTGTTGTGACCACTTACGTTGAAGAAGTTCGTATTGCTGTAAAAGCCAACGGTGGCATCACAAACATCTCGCAATTGAATGGTAAAAACGTCGCAACAACCACTGGAACAACATCTGTCCAGTTGTTGCGCAAGCATGAGCGCGCTACTGGTGTTGATTTCAAAGAGGTGTTTGGTAAAGACCATGCAGACAGCTTCTTGCTGCTGGAGTCTGGCCGTGCGGACGCTTTCGTGATGGATGGTCAAATTTTGGCCGGCAACATCGCCACCTCTAAAAACCCGGCTGATTTCAAAATCGTGGGTGAAGTATTGAGCGTTGAGCCTATCGCCATCATGATTCGCAAAGACGACGCAGCCATGAAAAAGCTGGCTGATGACACCGTCAAGGCCATGATCAAATCCGGTGAATTGGCCAAAATGTACGACAAATGGTTTGTCCAACCCATCCCTCCGAAGAACACCCGAGTTGGCTTGCCAGCAAGCGACGCGACCAAAGCAGCCTGGGCAACACCTAACGACAACCCTGTCGAGTCCTACACCAAGAAATAACAGATACATTGACATACCCCGCCTCTGCTTTGCTTTGGCGGGGTTTATTTTTTTGGGAGACACTATGAATTTGGACTGGCATGTATTTTTAAATGACGATGGTGGTGGCCGCACCTATCTGGAGTGGATGCTTCAATCATGGGGTTGGACGCTGTCTGTAGCGGGTTGCGCGTACGTGGTGGCCATGATCACAGGTGTAATCGTAGGAACAGTACGCACCCTGCCCAACAGTCCGTGGTTGGTGCGTTTGGCCAATGCATGGGTTGAGTTGTTTCGCAATATCCCCCTGCTGGTACAAATTTTCTTGTGGTATTTTGTGCTGCCCAAGGTGTTTCCGGTCATGCAGCAAGTGCCGGGCTTTGCCCTGGTCGTTTTGGCACTCGGGTTTTTTACTTCTGCCCGCATTGCCGAGCAAGTGCGTGCAGGCATCCAGGCCCTGCCAAAAGGCCAGCGCTACGCGGCCAGTGCGATGGGGTTCACCACTGTGCAAGCTTATCGCTATGTGCTGCTACCCATGTGCTTTCGCATCATCATGCCGCCATTGACCAGTGAGACGATGAATATGCTCAAAAATTCATCCGTCGCTTTTGCCGTATCAGTGACTGAACTGACCTGGTTTTACACCCAGGCGGCGGAAGAAACATCCAAAGGCATCGAGATATTCCTGGGCGTGACTTTGTTGTACATCATCTCCGCCTTCGCCGTGAACCGTGTCATGGCCTTTATCGAGAAGAAAATTCAAATCCCCGGCTTCATCGTCGCTGGTGGTACGGGCGGGGGGCATTGACATGGGCGGACTTGACCTTTCTTTTGTCAACTGGGACATCATTTCAAAATTCGTGGTGAACGGATTTTGGTTCAGTGTTCAACTAACCATCATCGCGACTTTGGGCGGTATCGCATTGGGCACTATGCTTGCTTTGATGCGTCTGTCTGGCAGCAAAGTACTGGCGCTGCCGGCGACGATTTACGTCAACGGCATGCGCTCCATCCCTTTGGTGATGGTGATCTTGGGTTTCTTTTTACTGGTGCCTTTTTTGATCGGCCGCCCCATCGGAGCGGAGCTTTCAGCGATCATCACCTTTGTGGCTTTTGAAGCCGCGTATTTCAGCGAAATCATGCGGGCGGGTATTCAATCCATCCCGCGCGGCCAGGTCCATGCCGGACAAGCCGTGGGCATGACCTACAGCCAAAACATGCGCCTGATTGTGCTGCCACAAGCGTTTCGCAACATGCTGCCCATTTTGCTGACCCAAACCATCATCTTGTTTCAGGATACTTCATTGGTTTACGCCATTGGCGCTTATGACCTGCTCAAAGGCTTCACCACGGCCGGCAAGATTTATGGTCGCCCTGAAGAGGCCTACATCCTTGCCGCCCTGGTTTATTTTGTGATTTGCTTTGGCTTGTCTTATCTGGTCAAAAAGCTGCAAGCCAAAATCGCCATCGTCCGCTAAATGACGCACCCGCTATAAACCCCTTCAATTCGGAGAAGAACATGATCGAACTTAAAAACGTTTCCAAGTGGTATGGCCCCGTGCAAGTGCTCAACAACTGCACGACCAGCATCAAAAAAGGCGAGGTTGTGGTGATTTGTGGCCCGTCTGGTTCAGGCAAATCTACACTGATCAAAACCATCAACGCCCTGGAGCCTTTCCAAAAAGGCGAAATCTTTGTGGACGGGCTGGCTGTACATGACCCGAAAACCGACCTGCCCAAGCTGCGCAGCCGCGTCGGTATGGTGTTTCAGAACTTTGAATTGTTCCCGCATTTCAGTGTGACTGAAAATTTGACCATCGCCCAGGTCAAAGTGCTGGGTCGCAGTCCCGAAGACGCCAAAACGCACGGTTTGAAATATCTGGACCGCGTGGGTTTGATGGCTCACAAAGACAAGTTCCCAGGCCAACTCTCGGGTGGCCAGCAGCAACGCGTGGCGATTGCACGTGCCCTCAGTATGGACCCGATTGCCATGCTGTTCGACGAGCCCACCTCTGCGCTGGACCCTGAGATGGTGGGCGAGGTACTTGATTGCATGATGGGCTTGGCCACCGAAGGCATGACCATGATGGTCGTCACCCACGAAATGGGTTTTGCCAAGAAAGTCGGCAGCCGCGTGATCTTCATGGACGTAGGCGGCAAAATCCTGGAAGACTGCTCTAAAGACGAGTTCTTCAGCCACCCAGAGAACCGCCAGCCCCGTACCAAAGAATTTTTGAACAAAATTTTGGCACATTGATCCTCACGTTTCGCTGAGCTAAGGACACCCCGGGGTGTCCTTTTTTTTGAGACAATAGACCCATGACTCAAACTTTGAATGCAACACCGACGACAAAATTGACAATCACCCGCCCTGACGACTGGCACCTGCATGTTCGCGATGGGGAGGCTCTGTACACGGTTGTACCGCACACAGCCGCCCAGTTTGGCCGTGCCATCATCATGCCCAACCTGCGTCCGCCCGTCACCACCGCCGCACAAGCGCTGGCGTATAAAGCACGTATCCAGGCCGCCGTGCCTGCAGGCGTGAATTTTGAACCGCTGATGACCCTGTATTTGACCGACAACCTGCCTGCGGACGAGATCAAACACGCCAAAGACGCGGGTATCGTCGCCGCCAAGCTCTACCCAGCCGGAGCAACCACCAACAGCGATGCTGGCGTGACCGACCTGCGCAAAACCTACAAAACGCTGGAAGCGATGCAACGCGAAGGTCTGCTCTTGTTGGTGCATGGTGAAGTTACTTCATCGGACATTGATTTGTTTGACCGTGAAGCCGTGTTTATCGACACGCAGTTGATACCGCTACGACGCGACTTCCCCGAACTCAAAATCGTTTTTGAGCACATCACCACCCAAGAAGCCGTGCAGTACGTGCGTGATGCAGATAAATTCACCGCAGCCACCGTCACCGCACACCACCTGCTGTACAACCGCAATGCCATTTTCACCGGCGGCATCCGACCCCATTACTACTGCCTGCCCGTCCTCAAGCGCGAAATGCACCGGCTCGCATTGGTCGATGCAGCTACCAGTGCTGGGCAAGGAAGTGCCAAATTCTTTCTGGGCACCGACAGCGCCCCCCACCCCGCCCACCTGAAAGAGCACGCCACAGGCTGCGCCGGCTGCTACACCGCGCACGCGGCGATTGAAATGTACGCTGAGGTATTCGATACGGCGGGCGCCTTGGACAAACTGGAAGCCTTTGCCAGCTTCAACGGCGCTGATTTTTACGGTTTGCCGCGCAACAAAGACACCATCACGCTGGCGAAGGAAAGCTGGACACCACCTGAGAGCTTTGCTTTTGGCGAAGCCGCGCTCAAACCGCTGCGTTCCGGGGAATCACTGCCTTGGCGCATGGTTTAGAGACGATTGACTGGTCTGCGCTCTGGCTGGCCCACCTGCGCGGCCTGGGTGAGGATGTAGCGACCCAGAGGACAGACCAACCCCCTCTGTGTGACAGCCTCAATCGCCTGCGCACAGCCCCGGTCACCTTCGTTCCGCAAAGCTTTTTGCCAGCGGGCATGGCTTACGAACACTATATCTTCAATAGCAAACAATGCCCTACCCGTGACGGTTTGCATGACTTTTTTAATGCATTGTGCTGGATTCAATTCCCGCTGACCAAAACACGGCTGAATCAACTCCAGGCCGGGCAGATTGAACGGCTTGGCTCGGTCACCACACGCGGCCCGGTGCGGGATGCGTTGACGGTGTTTGACGAAAACGCGGCTTTTTTGATCGCCCCGCCTGAGCTGTGGGAGGCGCTGATTGCCAAGGACTGGACACGCTTGTTTGTGACGCTGCACCCACTGTGGGCGCAGACGCAGCTGGTGCTGTTTGGCCACGCTTTGCTGGAAAAGCTGGTTAACCCCAGAAAACAGATTACCGCCCACGTCTATATTGCCAACGATGAGGCTAAATTTACAGCAAATCAAGCGCCCAAATCGATGGCTGA
>JAYVJL010000197.1:0-10126 GCA_043769295.1 Polaromonas sp.
CCGCATCACCCTCCTGCGCGAAACCAACGCCACGCTCGAAGCCATCGCCCAGGCGCTGTTCAAGTCATGGTTTGTCGATTTCGACCCCGTGCGCGCCAATATGGCCCGTCGTTCCCGCGAAGGCGGGAACCCAGAAGCTGGGGGCGCGTGTGACGCACTGGATCCCCGCCTTCGCGGGAATGACGGAACAGGCATGGACGAGGCCACAGCAGCGCTGTTTCCCGATGGGTTTGAGGAGTCGGCGTTGGGCTTGGTGCCGAGGGGGTGGCGGGTTGGAACGCTAGCCAATTTGGCTGAATTCCAAAATGGATACGCTTTCAAAAGCAAGGACTGGGTCAATTTTGGGCATCCTGTCGTCAAGATAGGGGACGTGAAGCCAGGCATCATTGACTTCGCTGGTTGCTCTTTCGTCACTCCTGCGACGACCTCTGGACTGGATCGCTTTCGGCTACAGCGTGGTAACCTTTTAGTTGGAATGACGGGCTATGTTGGTGAGACAGGGCTAGTGGCTGAGGTCGAACCCGCCGCATACCTGAACCAGCGAGTTGGGCGGATTGCCACGGCAAGAGGGATGCATGACGGTGGCTTTGTTTATTGTTTGGTACGAAACACCGATTTCAAAGCATATGCAGAAGCTCAATCGCAGGGAAGCGCCCAGGCCAACGTGAGCGGTTCAGCTTTGTTAAATTACGATTCGATCCTGCCCCCTGCCGACGCTTATTCGAAATTTAACGATTTGATGCATCCAATTTTGGAAACCATCTTGTCGAATCACGAGCAAGCCCAAACCCTAGCGACCCTCCGCGACACCCTGCTCCCGCGCCTGATCTCGGGGCAGTTGCGCTTGCCAGAGCCCTGTAGGTCGGGTTAGCCCTCCGGGCGTAACCCGACGTATGCGGTGGTGCGACAAATGTCGGGAATGTCGGGTTACGCTTCGCTAACCCGACCTACATGATTTAACCCGACACAAAGCTCATGCAATATCGACGCGCATTCACTCCGGGTGGCACTTTATTTTTTACCTTGGTCACGCATAAGCGGTGGCCCATTTTTGCCTCTGACGAAGCGGTTGACATCTTGCGCACCGCCTTTAGACGGGTACGTGATGCCCGTCCTTTTGAGATTGACGCAATGGTTGTTTTGCCAGACCACCTGCATTGCATCTGGACGTTGCCGCCCGACGATGCGGATTTCGCCACCCGCTGGCGTTTGATCAAAACCTGGTTTACCAAGCATTGCCCTGAAGCCGTGCGAGCAAGCCCAGATGTTGCCTGCGCTGCAAAGCATGAGCAGGCCGTCTGGCAACACCGCTACTGGGAGCACCTGGTGCGCGATGACCATGACTACGCGCGGCATGTCGATTACATCCATTACAACCCCGTCAAGCACGGACTGGCTGCGTCACCCATGTCGTGGCCGTATTCGAGCTTTCGCAGGCACGTTGCAGCAGGCATTTACCCGGCAGACTGGGGGCAAACGGGGATGACGTTTGAGGGTGTTGGGCAGGAGTGATGTCGGTGGTGTGGCAAAAATCGGGGGTGTCGGGTTACGCTTCGCTAACCCGACCTACGTTGGCTGTACATGCAAAGTTTCTTTACCAGTAGTGTTTTACGTTAAAGAATGCTTTAATAGAATCTCCGTCAATTTAAGAACTCTTTAACACCATGCGCAACACTGGCAGCTATGTCACCACCACAACGATGGGCGAATCCGTCCAGGCTTTTGTGCCGCATCCGCTGCCGCCGAAGAGGCCTGTGCTGGCGCTTGAATCTTTTGTTGAAGCCAATCGCATTGCAGAACTGGCGCTGGCCCGCTTGTCGGGCGTGTCAGGGCTGGTGCCTTCGGTGGACTGGCTGCTTTACAGCGCCGTTCGCAAAGAAGCGCTGCTGACCTCGCAAATCGAGGGTACGCAAGCCACGCTGGTTGACCTTTTCGACAGCGAAGCGGGCTTTGCGATTAGCAATACCGATGATGTGGAAGAGGTCACCAACTACCTGCGCGCCTTCAAGCTGGTGCAAGCCAACCTGCGCGACCCGGCTGGTTTGCCCATCAGTGTGCGACTGCTCAGTGATGCACACCGCTTGTTAATGGACGGGGTACGCGGTTCTGGCAAGCAGCCGGGTGAGTTGCGGCGCTCGCAAAACTGGATAGGCGGTACCCGGCCCGGCAAGGCGGTTTTTGTGCCGCCGCCGCCAGAGCGTGTTGGGCAGTTGCTGGGCGACATGGAGCAGTTCATTCATGCCGCTACAAATTTGCCGCCGCTGGTCAAAATCGCGCTGGTGCATGTTCAGTTTGAGACGATTCACCCGTTTCTGGATGGCAATGGCCGCATTGGCCGCTTGCTGATTGCCGCCTTGCTGGAGCATTTTGCCCTGTTGCCCGAGCCATTGATGTACCTGAGCGGCTACTTAAAGCAATACCAGGCTGAGTACTACCGGCGCTTGTCGAACGTGCGTACCGAAGGCGATTGGGAAGGCTGGGTGGCGTTTTTCCTGGAAGGCGTGACGGTTGCAGCAAGCGAGGCCGAACGCGGCATTGTGGCCATTGCCAGCCTGGTCAGCGCAGACCGCCGCCGACTGCTGGACTCACCCAAGGCAGGTCCGGCCAGCTACCGCCTGTTTGAAATGCTGCCGATGATGCCGCGTTTTACCATTGAGCAGGTGCGTAAAAAGCTGGCCACCAGCTTTCCAACGGCCAATGCCGCGGTGAAGGTGCTCGTTGGCCTGGGCATTGCGGTTGAATTGACAGGGCAAAAGCAAAACCGCAGCTACAGCTATCAACCGTATATTGACCTGATGACGAACTGATCACCATAAGGCATCAACAACGCATGACCGAAGACCAACTCGAACAAGAAGCCCTAGGCTGGCTGGCCGACGTGGGTTATGGCGTGGTTTATGGCCCTGACATCGCGCCTGATGGCCCCACGCCTGAGCGTGACAACTACCGGCAAGTAATTTTGACCGGGCGTTTGCGCGCCGCCATTGACCGGCTGAACCCAGGCGTGCCTGCTCAAGCGCGTGATGATGCGCTTAAACAGGTGATGGATCTGGGCATTGCCGCGCTGCTGGCTGCCAACAGGCGCTTTCACCAGTTGCTGGTGACGGGCGTGCCGGTGCAGTACCAAAAAGATGGCGAAACGCGGGGTGATTTTGTGCGGCTGATGGATTGGGGGCAGCCCTCACCCCAACCCTCTCCCAGCGGGAGAGGGGGTGATTCAAATGACTGGCTGGCGGTTAACCAATTTTCAATCAAAGGCCCACACCACACGCGGCGGCCTGACATTATTTTGTTCATCAACGGCTTGCCCATGGTGCTGCTGGAAATTAAAAACCCTGCGGACAAAAACGCTGACGTGTGGAAAGCTTACGAGCAGATACAGACCTACAAAGAGCAAATCCCCGACGTGTTTCAGACCAACGAGGTGCTGGTGATATCAGATGGCACCGAGGCGCTGATGGGGTCGTTGTCAAGTGATGCCTAGCGCTTTATGGCCTGGCGCACGATTGACGGACAAACGCTGGACCCGCTGGGCGAGTTCAATGAGTTGCAAACGCTGGTGCGCGGCGTGCTGGCACCCCAATATTTGCTGGATTACCTGCGCTACTTTGTGCTGTTTGAAGACGACGGCGCACTGCTTAAAAAGATTGCGGGCTACCACCAGTTTCACGCGGTGCGGTTTGCGATTGCCAAGGTGATTGAGGCGTCGCGGCCCGGCGGCAACCAGAAGGGTGGCGTGGTGTGGCACACGCAGGGCAGCGGCAAAAGCATCACCATGACCTGTTTTGCCGCACGCGTAATGCAAGAGCCCGCCATGGGAAACCCAACCATCGTGGTGATTAGCGACCGCAATGACCTGGATGGGCAGTTGTTTGGCGTGTTCAGCCTGGCGCAAGACCTGCTGCGTGAACAACCTGTGCAGGCGCGCACCCGACAAGAGCTGCGCACGTTGTTGGGCAACCGGCCATCAGGCGGCATTGTGTTTGCCACCATTCAAAAGTTTATGCCGGGGGAAGATGAAGACACCTTTCCCATCCTGTCAGAGCGGCACAACATTGTGGTGATAGCCGACGAGGCGCACCGTACGCAGTACGGTTTTGAAGCCAAATTAAGGCTAAAAAAGACAAACAAGCCTCTTGACCAAACAATACGGGCGCAAGCAGCTCCTAATGTTATAGCAACTGGCGATGGTGTGGTGACGCCGCACCGGGTGGAGTTTGAGCCGCCGATTTATGACGTGGGTCATTACCAGGCAGGCTACGCCCAGCACCTGCGCGACGCGCTGCCCAAAGCCACCTTTGTTGCCTTCACGGGCACACCCGTCAGCAGCACAGACCGCGACACGCGCGCCGTGTTTGGCGACTACATCCATGTGTATGACATGCAGCAGTCCAAAGAAGATGGCGCGACAGTGGCAATTTATTACGAGTCGCGTCTGGCCAAGCTGAGCCTGAAAGACGCTGACTTGCAGCAACTGGACGATGACGTGGACGAGCTGACTGAGGACGACGAACGTAATGACGGCAACCAGCAAGCCGCGCTGAAAAGCCGCTGGGCGGCGCTTGAAAAAATAGTGGGTGCAGAGCCGCGAATCGCCAGCGTAGCGGCTGATCTGGTGGCGCACTTTGAAGAACGCAACAAAGCCCAAACCGGCAAAGCCATGGTGGTGGCCATGAGCCGCGACATTTGCGCTCACTTGTATAACGAGATCGTCAAGTTACGGCCCGACTGGCATGACGCTGACCCTGAAAAAGGCGCGATCAAAATTGTGATGACAGGCTCAGCCAGCGACAAAGCCCTGCTGCGCCCGCACATCTACAGCGCACAGGTTAAGAAGCGCTTGGAAAAGCGTTTTAAAGACCCGTCCGACCCTCTGCGCATGGTTATCGTGCGGAACATGTGGCTGACGGGATTTGATGCCCCTTGCGTACACACCTTGTATGTCGACAAACCCATGAAGGGCCACAACCTGATGCAGGCGATTGCCAGGGTGAACCGGGTGTTTAAAGACAAGCAGGGTGGCCTGGTGGTGGACTACATTGGCATTGGCAACGAGTTGAAGCTGGCCATGAAGGAATACACCGCCAGCCAGGGGCGCGGCAGGCCAACGGTGGATGCACACGAAGCCTTTAGCCTGCTGCTTGAAAAAATGGACGTGCTGCGCGCCATGCTGCATGGTTTTAACTACAGCGGCTTTTTAACGGGTGGCCACAGAACACTCGCTGGTGCTGCCAACCACGTGCTGGGCTTGGCGACGGGCAAAACGCGCGATGGTAAAAAGCGCTTTGCCGACAACGCATTGGCCATGAGCCACGCCTTTACCTTGTGCTGCACCCTTAGCGAAGCCAAAGCGGTGCGCGAGGAGGTGGCGTTTTTACAGGGCGTGAAAGTCATTTTGACCAAGAGAGAACTGACGGCCAAAAAGCGCACCGACGAGCAGCGCGAGCTGGCCATTCGCCAGATCATTTCGTCGGCTGTCGTGTCTGAAAGCGTGGTCGATATTTTTGACGCAGTGGGCCTGGACAAGCCAAACATTGGCCTGCTTGACGACGAGTTTTTGGCGCAGGTGCGTAACTTGCCTGAAAAAAACCTGGCCGTTGAACTGCTGGAGCGCCTGCTGCAAGGCGAGATCAAAAGCCGCTTTGCAGGCAGCGTGGTGCAAGACAGAAAGTTCTCAGACATGCTTAGCAATGTGATTCAGCGTTACCAAAACCGGTCGATTGAAACGGCGCAGGTGATGGAAGAGCTGATTGAAATGGCGAAAAAGTTTAGAGAAGCATCTTTGCAGGGCGAAAAGCTGGGGCTGACAGAAGACGAGGTGCGGTTTTATTACGCGCTGATTGAAAACGAATCTGCCGTACGCGAACTGAGCGACGACACCCTGAAAAAAATCGCCCATGAGCTGACGGAGAACCTGCGCAAAAACCTGAGCGTGGATTGGTCAGCCCGGGAAAGCGTGCAGGCCAAACTGCGGCTGATGGTCAAACGCATCTTGCGCAAGTACAAATACCCGCCAGACCACCAGGACGCAGCGGTGGAACTGGTGCTGGAGCAGGTGCAGGCCTTTGGGGATGGTTGGGGAGCCTGATTTTTAGGTGTTTTAAGCCTAAAATCCAATAAGTACGGGCGAAAGTAGCTACTAATAAAGTAGCAAAAAAATGTGGTACCACCAACAGGAATCGAACCTGTATCTAGCGCTTAGGAGGAGCCAACACTATCAAGCGATAAGCCGCATGCAGTAACGATTCTGGACTATCGCTTATGATGAAATCCCAAGTCGATCCCAAGTTGGCGCGGGTTAGAGGCTTTTGGCTCAACTTCATCATAGGCACCACCATGGCAGCAGTTACCAAGCGAGTGCGCGGCGAGCGTGAGTTCTGGGAAGCGCGCGTAACCATCAAGGGTCATCCGCCACTGTCCAAGACGTTCGACAAGAACAAGAAGCGAGACGCCGTAAAGTGGGCGCAGGAACAAGAGGTCAAGATACGCGGCGGCGATAAGGTCTCGCGCAAAAGCGAGCGCACCACGGTTGCCGACGCATTGAGCGAATACCTTGCAGCCCACACCACCACTGACACCGAAGGCGAGACGGTCAGCACGCTGACCAACACGAAGCGATACGGCGTCGAGTCCGTGAAATATCATCTTGGCGACTTCACCATCGACACACTCAGCCACAAGGTCATCAGTGCGTTCTTGAAGAAACTGCAAGTAACGCCGATACCGCAGCCAGCCAACAAGACCAAGACCCACCCGCTGTATGACGGCGACCGTGTGCGGTGCTACACACCGGGTTCAGCCCGTAAGCTTTTCTATGCGTTGAAGACCGCTATCGAATGGCACTCGCATGAGCACCACTACCCGTTGGGCGACAAGTTTCAGGCGGTAGAGGTGCCAGCCGCATGGGCAGCACCGCGAGAGCGGCGTTTAAATGGCGACGAGGAGGCGCGCCTGATAGCCGCCTGTGGTGGTATGTATAAAGACCCGGAAGGCTGGCAACTTTTAATCGGCCTCGCGCTGGAAACTGCGATGCGGGTGGGTGAGTTGATTGGTATGCAGTGGGACGAAGTAAACATCGACCAGCGATTTATCGTGATACCGAAAGAGCGCGAGAAGACCCGTAAGGGGCGACAGGTGCCGCTATCGACTAAGGCCCTTGGGGTTCTGGCTAAGTTGAAAAAACGCCGCGTGAAAACCGACCCCCGCGTCTTTGCCACGCTGCCCGCCGTGTCCTCAGTGCTCGGGCGCGGATTCAAACGAATCACGAAGCGCGCCGAGTGTGCCGACCTGCATTTTCATGACCTGCGGCATGAAGCAGTGGCGCGATTTTTCGAACGCACGACGTTGCAGACCATGGAGATTGCGTTAATCACAGGTCATACTGAGTTAAAGACGTTGCAGCGGTATGCAAATTTGCGGCCCTCGATTCTGGCCAGCAAGTTGGATGGTGTTGGCATGTCAGAAAAGACGCTGCGCGCATTGGACAAAACGCAATAGACCGCCGATTGAGGCCAGACCATGATGATGTATTCTCGTTCCATGGACCAACCACCCGTTTTCGCGTTCGATATTCGTGAGTTCTTTGAGCACTTCCAAGATCACTTGGCACCAAAGCTCGACACATACGAGCAAGCGATTTATCTTTACGTATTCCGCCACAGTCGGTTGCTCAATCTCGAAGAGATCACCATTGGCTTCAAGTCCGCTAGGCATCGCCTCGCGACGGGCGTTGGAGAAGACGGTCGGCCAATGTCAGAACACACAGCATACAAAAAAGTCACGTCGCTGCAAGCCAAAGGCTGTTTAACAGTTGTCCGGACAACGCATGCTGGTCGGTTGCTCCGGCTGCATCTGCCGTCTGAGATTGAAGGCCTCATCTCACCGGAGCTGCCACCCGAGATCATCGACATTGAGGACATGGACTTCTTCTCGGCGCCTGAGAATCGGCAACGCCTGTTGGCCCGCGAGCAGTTCCGTTGCTTCTACACCTTGAAGGCATTGGGCAATGACAATTTTATTGTTGAACACGTCGTGTCCCGGCCCGAAGGGAACAACAGTTATCGCAATTGTGTAGCTGCCTCGCGCGAAGCAAACAACAGAAAGGGCGCCATGTCGGCCGAAGATTTCTTGCGGCGTTTATTCAGAGAGGGCTATCTGAGTGAGTCTGAATTTGAAGACCGGAAGACTGCACTTGCCAACCTTCGCGCGGGCCTGCTTAAACCCTCTATGGAAGCCTGACGCCTAATCGTTGACTTTTAAGAGTCGCAACTAATGGCGTGGTGCAGGCCGCGCTATTCCCATGGAGATTGGTTGCGGGGGCACAGTCTGCTGTTGTGTGGCCGCTGGTTGTCGCTGCTTTCGCGCCAGCGGTGCCATGGCGCTGCGGGCCTTCAACTGCTCCCAAGCCGCCGCATCCTGCTGGCGCAAGTCCTTCACCGTCTGGCACCACCGCTTTATCGCGCCCGCGTGCGCCCTCATCGCCCGCTGGTGCACCGTCTCGATGCCCAAGGCGGAGCCCAGGGCATCAGCCACCCCCGCAGCGATGCCGCTAGGTGGCGCTGGGGCCTTGGGTGCCGGTGGCAGCTTGACCCGCTCCGGTAGGCTTTTGGACGCATTGACAGCACCATAAAACTGTCGCACCTCAGAATGCGCCGCCTGACTCCCCGGCTCCCCGCGCCGGATACCCAGCGGCGCCAATGCCTCCCCATATCCCGTTTGCACCTCCCGCAGCCGCTCCCGGTCAAACAGCGCCTTGCTGTTGAGCTTCCACACCCCCGCTGCCGACTTCACACGCGGCACCACCAGCAGGTGCAGGTGCGGGCTCATTTCGTCCAGGTGCAGCACCGCCGAAGCCAGTTGGTCCGGCCATTGCCGCTTGGCCCAAGCCAGCGAGGCAGTGGCCCATGCCCTGACCCTATCCGGCTCGAACACACCGCCCATGCTTTCGCGCCCTGGCCGGAAGTAGCTAGGGCTGGCAGAGAGCACGATCTCGCGGCAAAGCACCGTGTCCCGGTTGCGCCGCTCTGCACCATCGAGCAGATGGCGCGCCGCTTGATAGGGCGTCTGGCCGTCTGCCAGGTGCATCACTACCGGTGCCGGCCCGTCAGGGTCCGCGTTGGGCGTTGGCTTCTCCCGCATCGTATGTGCGGAAGAAGCTGCAATCGCCGCCATGGCCTTGGCCTTGCGACGATCCACGCGCAGCACAGCGTAGGGGGCGGCGGTAGGGTGCGGTGTGCTCATGCTGTAAACATATCGCGCTCCGCCCGAGATAGCACGCCCGGCCATCTGAATGGTCGGTCTACTCACTACACCGAGCAAGCTCGGTTTTGTTCGACCCACCCCCGACCCCGCCCTGCAAGGGCGGGGAGCAAGTCAGTGCGTGCCATGCCAGGACCAGCCCCCGGCCTGCGGCCTGCGGCTCGGGGGTTCGTCCTGGCATTGGTGGCACGCTGGTGCGCCGGGCCACAGCATCGAAATCGATCCTGTCAGGCCCGGCTATACTGCCACCTCGCGCGCACGCGCGTGCGCGCATCGCGCGCGAGGCACAAAAAAACCTCAGCAGCCCGGGAGCCGCGCACCCGGCGCCAAGTTCGCCGAGCCAGCAGCGTGCATGGTGGCGACCACCACCGCTGCCAGTTTGTGGGCATTGATCAAGTCCCGAACGCGCGCCATATGAAGCCGCAGCTTACGGGCCTGATGCAAGGCGTTGCGCTTGGCGTTCCCGCTTTTGAGGGCTGGGCTGTTGGTGTATTCATTCAAGCCGCCCAAAGTGTCCAGCACTTGCTGAGCATGCGCTTCGAGGTCTTCCAGGGTCATCGCGTCGATGTTGACCCGCACGAGGTCGATGGCTTGCAGCATGGGACTTGCGGACATAGGAGGCCTCCGGTGTGAGGTCTTCACGATCGCGCGGCCAGCCCAGCAGATCAAGAGCCATTCAACGGGTTGGGGGCTTGCTTTTGGCGTTGGGTTTGGTAAACCAGATGTCGGGCTGGGCACGCGTCGACCGCAAGGTTCTCGATCCACTAGCCTGCCAGGGTCAGGGGACCGGGCACAAGCAGCCAGGATGGTATCTCGGGGAAGCTGCACCGAAGCCGAAGGAGACCGGCCCGAGGGAGCGCCAACGCTC
>JAYVJL010000198.1:0-2549 GCA_043769295.1 Polaromonas sp.
GCCGTCCATGCGCATCATTGGCGACATCATCGAGTACACGGCGCAACACATGCCCAAGTTCAACTCGATCAGCATTTCCGGCTACCACATGCAGGAAGCTGGCGCAAACCAGGCGCTGGAACTGGCCTTCACGCTGGCAGACGGCAAGGAATACGTCAAAACCGCAATTGCCAAAGGCATGGACGTCGACGGCTTTGCCGGCCGGCTGAGCTTTTTCTGGGCGATTGGCATGAACTTTTACCTCGAAGTCGCCAAAATGCGCGCCGCGCGCTTGCTGTGGTGCCGCATTATGAAGGGCTTTGACGCCAAAAACCCCAAATCACTCATGCTGCGCACCCATTGCCAGACCAGCGGCTGGAGTTTGACCGAGCAAGACCCGTACAACAACGTGGTGCGCACCACGGTGGAGGCCATGGCGGCGGTGTTTGGCGGCACGCAGTCGTTGCACACCAATAGTTTTGACGAGGCGATTGCCCTGCCGACCGAGTTCAGTTCGCGCATAGCCAGAAATACCCAGCTCATCATCCAGGAAGAAACCCACATCACCAGCGTCATCGACCCGTGGGCGGGCAGCTACATGATGGAATCGCTCACCAACGAGATGGCCGAGAAAGCCTGGGCCATCATCGAAGAAGTCGAAGCCATGGGCGGCATGGTCAAAGCGGTTGACAGTGGCTGGGCCAAGCTGAAAATCGAAGCGGCTGCGGCTGAAAAGCAAGCCCGCATCGACAGCGGTAAGGACGTGATTGTCGGCATCAACAAGTACAAGCTGGCGACCGAAGATGCACTGGAAACCCGCGAGATTGACAACGTCACGGTGCGCGATGGGCAGATTAAACGCCTCAATGAAATCAAGTCAAAACGCGATGCAGCCGGTGTATCTTCTGCCTTAGCAGCTATCACAAATGCAGCAAAAGAAAACTCTGGTAACCTGCTGGATTTAACGATTAAAGCCATGCGCTTGCGTGCCACCGTGGGCGAAGTCAGCGACGCTTTAGAGCAAGTTTACGGCCGCCACCGCGCCGACCCGCAAAAAGTGCAGGGCGTGTACGCGGCTGCATACGGGCAAAACGCCGACGGCACAGCTTCCAATGAGGGTGACACCATGGACTACTGGAACCAGCTCAAAGCCGACATCGCCGAGTTCGGCGTGGAACAAGGCCGCCGTCCGCGTGTGATGATTTCAAAATTAGGTCAAGACGGGCATGACCGGGGCGCCAAAGTCGTCGCAACCGCCTTCGCCGACCTCGGTTTTGACGTCGACATGGGTCCGCTGTTCCAAACCCCCGAAGAATGCGCCCGCCAGGCGATTGAGAACGACGTGCATGCGGTTGGTGTCTCCACACTCGCTGCAGGCCACAAAACACTGGTCCCCGCCATCATCGCCGAGCTGCGCAAGCAGGGCGCCGATGACATCATCGTCTTCGTCGGCGGTGTGATTCCACGGCAGGATTACGACATGCTGTATGAAGCAGGTGTCAAAGGCATTTACGGACCGGGCACACCGATTCCGGTGAGTGCGCGGGATGTGTTGTTGCAGATTACGAAGGCTTTGGGTTGACTTTAGTTCATTTGATACGTATCATTGATATGTATCAAAGTTTGAACCACTAAGGAGAAAATCATGCAAGCAAACCTAGAGACTGCAAAAATTTTTACAACGGGACGCAGCCAAGCTGTGCGGTTGCCGAAGGCATTTCGCTTCAATACGACAGAAGTTACCATCGAGCGCCAGGGTAATGCCGTGATTCTGCGTCCGAAGTTGAGCCGGGATGTATGGTGGCAACAATTGCAGTCTTTAAGCACCCAATCAACAGGTGATTTCCCGTTGGTTGAACGCGAACGCGGCAATCTCACAGAACCAGTGTCGTTTGACGACTAAAACATCGTTACTTCGACAAAACTATGTATTTAATCGACACCAACATTTGCGTATATCTAATTTCGGGCAAATATGAACAGGTCAACCAGCGGTTTTTGAGCATTGCTCCCGACCAAATCGCTATATCAGCCATCGTTGCAGCAGAGTTGGCCTATGGCGTTGAACATAGTCGGCGCGTTCAAGAAAACCGAAAGCGATTAGATGTGTTTTTTGAAGGTGTTCCTATTTTGGATTGGAGTAAGCAAACTATTTGGCATTATGCAAAGTTAAAAAGTCAGCTCAGAAATGCAGGTACTCCGATTGGAGAGTTAGATTTACAAATAGCTGCTCACGCCTTAGCTTTGGATGCAGTTTGCGTGACCAACAATACCCGCGAGTTTGAGCGGATTGAAGGTTTGAGGTTGGAGAACTGGGTTTGAATCTATTCGAACAAGTGATCAGCGGCGAATCCGCCGCCCAGCGCCGCGCCCTCGCCAAAGCCATCACCCTGCTCGAATCCACCCGCGCCGACCACCGGGCGCAGGCGGATGAGTTATTGACGGCTTTGCTGCCGCATACCGGCAAATCACTGCGCCTGGGCATCAGCGGCGTGCCGGGTGTGGGCAAATCGACCTTCATTGAAGCGCTGGGTTTGTATTTGATTGAACTCGGCCATCGCGTCGCTGTG
>JAYVJL010000199.1:0-11341 GCA_043769295.1 Polaromonas sp.
CGTTTGCCGCCCGGGCGCTGCAACTCGGTGATGCAAACGAAAGCAGCCTCAGCCACATCAGGCAAACCATCAAACGACAAATTTACTACTGATTTAATAGCACTACAGGCAATATATTCGCCGGCTATAGCCATAATTTGACCATTTTCAGCCGTTTCAAGCAGTTTTGGGCCTATATTCAGCTCGGCAGCCGTGGCCACATGCGCCGCCCAGACCTTGAGGTGTTCGCCGCCCAGCTGCGTCACCGCACCGGGGAAGGGGTTGAAGGCCTGAATGCGCCGCACAATCTGCGCTGCGCCTAGTGACCAGTCAATCGCGGCTTCGTGTTTTTCGATTTTGTGGGCATACGTGATGCCCGCTTCTGGCTGCTTGGTGGCCTTTACGCTGGGCAGTTGCGCCAACGCTTGGACGATGAGCCTGCCACCCATGTCGGCCAGTTTGTCGTCCAGAACACCCGTGCTGTCGCTGGGCAGAATCGACAACTGGTCCACCAAGAGCATGTCACCCGTATCCAACCCGGCGTCCATCTGCATGATGGTGACGCCGGTCTGGGCGTCGCCCGCTTCGATGGCGCGGTGAATCGGGGCTGCACCGCGCCAGCGCGGGAGCAAAGAGGCATGAATATTGAGACAACCCAGCGGCGGCGCATCCAGCACCCACTGCGGCAGGATCAAACCGTAGGCGGCGACGATCATGGCCTGCGCGCCGTTGGCAATCGCCTGGTCGATGGCGGCTTTGCCGGCCAGGGCTTCTTCGGGGAATTTGCCGTCCAGACGCAGACTGCGCGGCTGGGCGACGGGGATGTGGTGTTCTACCGCAAACTGTTTGACGGCCGAGGCCTGCAGTTTCATGCCACGGCCAGCAGGACGGTCGGGCTGGCTCAGGACCAAGGTGATCTCATGGCCAGCGGCGACCAGTTGCTGCATCGCCACCCGCGCAAACGCCGGCGTGCCGGCGAAGATGAGCTTCATGGGCGGGGCTTCAAGAACATCAAGCACGCGAGGAGCTTGATGGGCTGGCTTGCGCGTCCCGTTCCTCTTCACGTTTGAGCTTGAGCATCTTGGTTTTGATGCGGTTGAACTTGAGCTTGGACAGGTATTCCACAAACACCTTGCCTTTCAGATGGTCCAGCTCATGCTGGATGCACACGGCCAGCATGTCTTCGGCTTCAATGGTCTGGACGTTTCCTTTGGCGTCCAGCGCGGTGACTTTGACAGACACCGAGCGCTCAACCACGTCATAAATCTCTGGGACGGACAAACAACCCTCCTCGCCCACGTGTTTTTCAGGGCTGTGCCAGGTGATTTCTGGGTTGATGAGCACCAAAGGCTGGTCGCGTGTATCAGACACGTCAATCACCACCAGGCGCTCGTGCACATTGATTTGTGTCGCGGCCAAGCCGATGCCTTTGGCTTCGTACATGGTTTCCAGCATGTCGGCGATCAAGGTCTGGATGCGCGCATCCACTTCTGCCACGGGCTTGGCGACAGTGTGCAAACGCAGATCTGGGAACGAAAGTATAGGTAATAGCATGTAGTTAGGCGGGCAGCGGCTTCAAACTGACTTGTACGGACACCACGGAGATAGTGCCAAAGCAAAAAAGAGGGGAAAAGACAACAACTATTTTACTATTCCTGCCTTATTCTTGTGTTTTAGATAGAAAATTAAGCTAATTCGCTGAAAATGAAACAATGTTGTCTATGAATAAAAACCTGATTCTTCGCGCACTTAGCGGTGCTCATTCATCTACTTTAACGTCTGCCTTGCTAACGACGATGACATTAACAGCACTGACAGCTTTGCCTGCAGGGTCAGCAGGGGCTGCGACAGGCCATGCGCTGACAGTCAGTCCCTCTCAGCAAAATACAGCACAACGCGCCGCTAACGACGGTGTACCCCTGAGCGAACTGGCCGCCAACGCGCCCGACAGTTACACTGTGAAACGTGGTGATACATTGTGGGCCATCTCCCAAATGTTCCTCAAAAGCCCATGGCGCTGGCCTGAACTGTGGGGTATGAACATGGCGGAAATCAAAAACCCGCATTTGATCTACCCGGGTCAAACTCTTTATTTGGATAAATCAGACGGTCGTGCACGTTTGCGCAGCCAGTCCGTGGGGTTTGGTCGCGGTGGTCGTGGCGCTGGCGATTTGGAAACCGTCAAACTGTCACCCAGCATCCGCGTGACCGCGTTGGGCGAATCGTCCATCCCGACGCTGCAAAACCACTTGATCGAGCCGTTTCTGTCCGAGCCCATCATTGTTGAAGAGTTGACGCTTGTGTCGGCACCGCGATTCGTGGCAACACAAGAAGGCCGCGTTTTGCTGAGTGAAGGCGACCGTGCTTATGCACGCAGCGCATCGGGCACAAGCTTGACCACGGGGTCGGATAGCCCCAGCAGTTTCAGGATTTTCCGCAATGCAACCGCTTTGAAAGACCCTGGCACCAGTGAAGTACTGGGTTATGAAGCGCAGTACATTGGTCGCGCACGGTTGATTCGTGCTGAGTCCGTGATGCAGATGCGTGATGTGGAGGTCAAAGCGGGCGAGACGGCCAAGACTGAGATCGTTCCAGCCACCTTCGACATCGTTCGCTCTAAAGAAGAAATCCGCGTTGGTGACCGCTTGTTGCCCGAACCACCGCTGGAAATCCTGAGCTATAGCCCACACGCACCTGCTGGTGCGGTCGAGGCGCGCATTGTGTCCGTTTACGGCAGCTCCGTGGCGAATGTGGCACAAAACCAGATCGTGGTCATCAACCGTGGCACCAAAGACGGTATGGAACGCGGTCATGTGCTGGCCATCCAGACCAATGGCGCACGCCTGGTCGATAAAACCGGCCCGAACTGGCAGGACATCAAACTGCCTGACGAGCGCAACGGCTTGCTGATGGTGTTCCGCCCTTTTGAAAAGTTGTCATATGCGCTGGTATTACAAGCCAACGAGCCTCTGAAAGTAGGCGACTGGTTGATCAACCCTATCAATCCGCGCTGATGACGAGACGCGTGCGAACCCGTTTCCCAGCACCAGCAGCGACGACACACATTTGATGGATCGCGAAGAGCTTGTCGCCTGGCTACGGCTGTGCCTCACTCCGGGCGTGGGCAACCTGAATGGACGCAAACTGCTGACGACATTTGGTCTGCCACAGGCCATTTTTGAGCAAGCCACGGTGGCACTGCGTCAGGTGGTCAGCCCAGCGATGGCGACTGCTTTGCAAACGCCACCGCCCGAACTGGAAGCGCAGCTGCAAACCACGCTGGCTTGGTTGAAAGAAGCCGAGACCAGCGGTGCCAACAATCGCTTTGTGCTCACCCTGGGTGACCCGCGCTATCCCACCGCCCTGCTCAACACCGAAGACCCGCCCTTGGTGCTGTACTTGCATGGACATATTGATTTGATAGCGCAAGCCAGCGCCAAATCAAGTACGCTCCCCCATCACAGCATGAGCCATCAATCCGCCAGAGACTGCATTGCCATCGTCGGCAGCCGCAACCCAACACCGCAGGGCTTGCTTGACGCCCACGCCTTTGCCAAAACATTCAGCGAAGCGGGTTTGGTCGTGGTGTCCGGGCTGGCGCTGGGCATTGATGGTGCTGCCCATGAGGGGGCGCTGGAAGGCCATCTTACCAATAACGCACGACCGCCTTGTGGTGGCACCATCGCCGTGATTGGTACAGGTTTGGACCGGGTTTATCCCAAAAAACACCTGGGCTTGGCACACCGCATCGTGCAGCATGGGCTGATGGTGAGTGAGTTTCCATTGGGTACGCCACCACTGCCGCCCAACTTCCCCAAACGCAATCGCATCATCTCTGCCTTAAGTTTGGGCACACTGGTGGTTGAAGCGGCGGTGAAGTCCGGCTCGCTGATCACGGCCCGTTTGGCCAGCGAGCAGGGGAAAGATGTGTTTGCCATACCGGGGTCCATCCATTCCACGCAATCGCGCGGTTGTCATGCCCTGATCAAACAAGGGGCCAAACTGGTTGAATCGGCGTAGGATGTGCTGGAAGAGCTGCGCTTGCAGCTCACACCACCGCCCTTGCCGAATTCAAAATTACTCAAACCAGCGACCCAACCAGAGGCAGACACAGGCTACGAGGGCGACGCGGTGGACGCCACAGATTCAGATTTCGAGCCCGACGATTTGGTCAAATCGCTGGGTTACGACCCCGTCAGCATTGATGCCCTGGTTGCCCGCACCGGCTGGAATGCCGCCAGCCTGCAGGTACGCTTGATGGAGCTTGAGTTGGATGGGCAAGTCGCCCGTCTGCCGGGCGGTTTGTACCAGCGTGTGGTTGCTGGTTAATTTGTCAAATTAAACAACAGCACCCGCTTCTGGGTCATCGGGGTTGTGGTCTTTTTTGGTCGGTGCGGCTTTGACCAGATCTTCGCGCTTGATACCCAGCCACATCGCGATGGCCGCAGCCACGAAGACCGACGAGTAGATGCCAAACAAAATACCGATGGTCAACGCCAAAGCAAAGTAAAACAATGTCGGGCCGCCAAACAGCAGCATCGACAACACCATGATTTGTGTGGAACCATGGGTGATGATGGTACGGCTGATGGTTGATGTGATCGCGTTGTCAATGATCTGAATCGTGTCCATCTTGCGGTAACGTTTGAAGTTTTCACGGATTCGGTCAAAAATAACCACCGATTCATTGACGGAATAACCGAGCACCGCCAGCACTGCCGCCAGCACCGAGAGTGAGAACTCCCACTGAAAGTAGGCGAAAAATCCCAAAATAATCACCACGTCATGCAAGTTGGCGATGATGGCTGAAACAGCGTATTTCCACTCAAAGCGAATCGCCAGATACAACATGATGCCGAAAACAACCATGCCCAAGGCTTTCAGGCCGTCCTGCACCAGCTCTTCGCCCACTGAAGGACCGACAAAAGCAGTACGGCGCAGATTGGCATCGGCAGCATCCGCCTTCAATGCGGCCATCACCTTGTCGCTTTGCTGCGCAGAACTCACGCCTTTTTGCGCAGGCAGACGGATCATCACATCGCGCGACGTACCGAAGTTTTGCACCTGCACATCGGTGAAACCCAAACTGGCGACTTTGCTGCGCACTTTTTCCAGCTCGGCCGGTTGAGCATAGCTGACTTCCATGACGGTGCCACCGGTGAACTCAACCGACAAATGCAGGCCACGTGAGAACAAGAAGAACACGGCCAGCAAAAAGGTAATCAAGGACACCGCATTGAAAATCAAGGCGTGACGCATGAACGGGATATCTTTGCGAATCTTGAAGAATTCCATGACTCGTCTCCTTATTTGGTTTTAACAGCCGGGCTGTTGGATTTGTCTGCAGCTTCAGCCGTTTTTTCAGGCAGCCAAACCGTGCCGATAGACACGGTTTTGAGTTTCTTTTGACGCCCGTACCACAGGTTGGCCAAGCCGCGCGAGAAAAACACAGCCGAGAACATGCTGGTCAAAATACCGATGCAATGCACCACGGCAAAGCCACGCACAGGGCCAGAGCCAAAGGCCAGCAGCGCCACACCGGCAATCAAGGTGGTGATGTTGGAGTCCAGAATCGTCGCCCAGGCGCGCTCGAAACCGGTGGCAATCGCCGCTTGTGGTGATGCACCGCCGCGCAGCTCCTCACGTACCCGCTCGTTGATCAACACGTTGGAGTCGATCGCCATGCCCAGGGCCAAGGCCATCGCGGCAATGCCGGGCAAGGTCAAAGTGGCTTGCAGCATGGACAGCACCGCCACCAGCATCAACAAATTGACGCCCAGCGCGAGTGACGAAAACACACCAAACATCATGTAATACACGCACATGAAGGCCACGATGACCAGGAAACCCCAGGTCACGCTGTGAAAGCCTTTGTCGATATTGTCTTTGCCCAGGCTGGGGCCGATCGCGCTTTCTTCGATGATTTCCATGGGCGCAGCCAACGAACCCGCGCGCAGCAACAGCGCTGTGTCGTTGGCCTCCGAGGTGTTCATGCTGCCCGAGATCTGAACGCGTCCACCGCCGATTTCAGAACGAATCACAGGTGCCGTCACCACTTCGCCTTTGCCTTTTTCAAATAAAATGATGGCCATGCGCTTGTTGATGTTTTCACGCGTGATGTCGGCAAAAATGCGCGAACCCTTCGCGTCCAGGCTCAAATTGACGGTAGCACCCTGGGTTTGACCGTCAATACCGGCTTGTGCATCGGTCAGGTTTTCACCGGTCAAAATAACTTGTTTTTTCACAATCACCGGACGGCCATTGCGCTCCAGGAAGCGCTCAGACCCAAAGGGCACGGAGCCGCTGTTGGTTTCAGCCGCCTGGCCTTCGGCAGATTCATCCACCATGCGCAATTCCAGCGTGGCGGTACGGCCCAAAATGTCTTTGGCTTTGGCAGTGTCTTGCACGCCAGGCAATTGCACCACGATGCGGTCCAAGCCTTGTTGCTGAATCACGGGCTCTGCCACACCCAACTCGTTGATACGGTTGTGCAGGGTCACGATGTTTTGTTTCAGCGCCTGGTCTTGCACTTTGCGTGCCGCTTCAGGCTTGATACTGGCACGGAGCTTGTACTCGGTGCCATCTGACCCGTCCGTCAACAGCAAGTCTGGAAACTGGTCTGCCACGACGCTTTTGGCTGTGGCCAAGGTCTCCTGGTCGCGAAATTTGATCTCGATGGTTTGGCCATTGCGGCTCACACCGCTGTGGCGCGCGCTTTTTTCACGCAGTGCCAAACGAATGTCACCGGTCATGGATTCGATTTTTTTGGTCAAGGCCGCCGGCATGTCCACCTGCAGCATGAAATGCACGCCGCCACGCAGATCCAGGCCCAAATACATGGGTGCAGCCCCCAGGGCGTTGAGCCAAGCGGGTGAGCGGCGCACCAAATTCAACGCCACTACGTAGCTGGGGCTGTTTGTGTCAGGCACCAACGCTTTTTGAATGGCGTCTTTGGCCTTTAGCTGGGTGTCGGTGTCTTTGAACAGCGCCTTGATGGATTTGCCATCAAAAGTCATCGCGTCGGGGGTCAAGCCAGCGCTTTTCAGCGCCTCTTCGACACGCAGTTGCGTGGCACTGTCTACTTTGATGACGCTTTTCGTGCTGGAAACCTGCACTGCAGGGGCTTCACCGAAGAAATTGGGCAGCGTGAACAACACGGACACCAAGAGAACGATCACGATGATCGCGTATTTCCAAACCGGATATCGATTCATGATCGCACTTTATTCAAACCAGGATTAATGAAACTTGCAAATAATTGCTTCGAAATTATTTGATGCTGCCTTTTGGAAGCACTTGAGCCACAGCACTGCGTTGCATTTGCACTTCAACGCCGTTTGCAATTTCCAGGCTCAAATAACCATCACCCAATTTGGTCACTTTACCCAGCAAACCACCGGCTGTGGCGATTTCGTCGCCTTTAGCCAAGGCGTCGATCATGGTGCGGTGTTCTTTTTGCTTTTTCATTTGTGGACGAATCATCACAAAATACAAGACCACAAACATCAGCACCAAGGGCAGCATGCTCATGATGCTGGATTGGATATCACCACCCGCAGCGGCTGCGGCAGGGGCGGTTTGAGCGAAAGCTGAAGAAATAAACATGGGAAACTCCTGATTTATAGGTAAAACGGTTGTGTTGATGAGGGGTCCGCATCAAAAGTGCCAACCCGTGATTGTAAACGGCTGCGTTTGTGGAGTTTTAGTCAATCAAACGTTTTTAGTTGGGGTTGTGCTGTGGTTTTAGCAAGACCACCAAAGCACCGGCGCCTCCTTCGGCGGGTTTAGCCTGCACAAAAGCCAGTACTTCCTGCTTTTGAATCAGCCAACTTTTGACTTTACCCTTCAAAACAGGCTCTTTGCCGGGTGAACCCAGCCCTTTGCCATGCACCACCCGTACGCAGCGCATGCCGTGTTTGTGGGCTTCGCGGATGAACCTACCCAAGGCGTCACGTGCCTCTTCAGTGCGTAAATTGTGCAAATCGACCTGGCGCTGGATGCTCCAAACCCCTTGGCGGAGTTTTTTGGTCACATCTGTGCCAATGCCGGGGCGCCGAAAACTCAAGGCATCGTCAATGTCCAACAATGTTTCCACATCAAACGCGTCGCTCAAAGATTCGCGCAGAACGGCTTGGTCATCCCGTAGACGCTGGACCGGAACAGGTTCGGGTGGCTTTATTTTTGAGGCCGCTTTGGGCTTGTTTGACAGCGGTTTGACCCTGCCCACGCTGTTGGCAAAAAGATTTTTATTGGCCAGTGCCAACGCTTTGGCCGCTTGTTCTGCCGCCAGGGTCGCAGCTTGCCTGGTCTGCTGGTCGGCCAAAGTCTGCTTGACCTGCTGCAAGTCTGCCAATGTGCGAATCGTCACCATGATGCAAAAGTTGCTCTGTGCGGCGAGCTATTTAGCTGCTTTTTTAGGCCGCTGCCAATTGGCAATGCTGACCTGTTTGCCGCGCGCCACGCTCAGTGCGCCTGCAGGCGTATTTTTGGTGATGGTGGAGCCGCCACCCACCGTGCCACCCGCACCCAGCGTGACGGGCGCCACCAGCACGCAGTTGCTGCCCACATGCACGTCCGCCTCAATCACGGTGCGGTGCTTATTGGCACCATCGTAGTTGGCGGTGATGCTGCCCGCCCCAAAGTTGACCCGTTCACCCACAGTTGCATCGCCTAAATAGGCCAAATGGTTGGCTTTGGCACCATCGGCCAGTGTTGCATTTTTAACTTCAACAAAGTTGCCGATATGCACATCCGCACCCAATGTGGCACCGGGTCGCAAACGCGCAAACGGGCCAATCAAAGCACCTGCGCCTATGCTCACCCCCAGCTTTTCGCCATCGATGTGGGTAAACGGGTAAATCACCGCACCAGCGGCGATGGTTGCATTTGCAATCATGCAGTGAGCGCCCACTTTCACACCCGCGCCCAAAGAAACTTGGCCTTCAAAGATGCAATTGATGTCAATCTCGACATCTTGGCCGCACGTGAGCTTGCCGCGCAGGTCAAACCGCGCTGGGTCCGCCATACGGACACCTTGCTCCATCAGCGCGTTGGCTTGACGTAATTGGTGGGCACGCTCCAGCTCGGCCAGTTGCATGGGGCTGTTGATGCCGGCAACTTGAACGGCATCGTCAATTTTGTGCGCCAACACGGCCACGCCGTCCGCCACAGCAAACTTGACCACATCGGTCAGGTAATACTCGCCTTGGGCGTTTTTGTTGTCCAAGCGCGCCAACCACGCCTTCAGCAGCTTGGCCGGCGCAGCCATGATGCCGCTGTAGACCTCTTGGATGACTTTTTGAGCCTCCGTAGCGTCCTTTTGCTCAACAATGGTCTGCACCTTGTCGCCACTGCGCACGATGCGGCCATAGCCGGTGGGATTGGCAAAATCAATGCTCAACAGGGCCAGTTTGTTACCACCAGACAAAGCTATCAGATGCTGCAAGGTGTCGGCCTGCATCAAGGGCACATCGCCACTGAGCACCAAGACAACACCATCATCGGGCAAATAAGGCACGGCCTGCTGCACGGCATGCCCCGTGCCCAGTTGTGGCTCCTGACGGACAAATTTAAGGTAAAATATAGCTCCAGCCGGCGTATTTATTGCCTGAGATGCTATTGAATATATAGCATTTATCTTGTCTTCAACCACCTGAGCGCCATGACCGGTGATGACCACCGCGCTGCGTGCGCCCAGCTGCGACGCGGTGTCGAGCACATGTTGCAACAATGCGCGACCACCCAAGCGGTGCAAAACTTTGGGCAAGGCACTTTTCATACGTGTGCCCTTGCCGGCAGCCATGATGACCACGTCCAGCGGCTGATGCGTTATTTTTTCCATGCCGCGAACTCTACCCTACAAATCTGACCGATCAAGCACAGCGACAGGCAAAATCACGAATTCAAACCATCCACCGCTTGAAACATGGCTTGCCGCGCCTGGCTGATGATCTGGCCTTTCCAGGCGTCGGTATCGGTGTAAAAGGCATCCAGCATGTCCTGCTTGATCTTTTTCGCCACGTCAGCTGGGGCTTCTGGGTGGTGTTGCAACCAGTTTTCAGCCCGCATCGCCATATTGACCTGCAGCGGCGGCAAGCTGCCGTATTCCATGGCGATGCCGGTGTACTGCGCCCCCGGAAACTCCTCGTAAGCCGCGCCCCACATCAAGCCGGTAAGCTTGGCTGAGGTGGATGAACCGTCAAAAAACGAAGTGATGGGTGTTTCAAACGTGCCGTCCGCATGCTGCACGCCGCCCCACCACGCGCGGGCGCGCTGCAAAGCCTGTGCATCGTCATTGCAGGCAAAAATGCGCTCACCCAAGCCGCTGGGGCCCAAACCGGTATGCAGGTCAATCCAGCCCATTTTTTTAATCCCAGCTGCGTGCTTTTGTAGCACTTTACGTAAAGTCAAATTGCTCCAGGTCGCTTCTTTACCGCCGAAAAACAAGCCTTCAGGGTATTCATGCTGACCACCCGACACGGCCGATTGGAAGGCAAATTCACCATGCTTTTCAATATACGCATACAACTGCGCCATGTTGGCATCACTTGGCGGCCAAGTAGGTGGCATCAACATGTCACTCAGTTCACGGTAGGCCACGTTGACGGGTAGCGGTTTGCTGAAATCGTGAAAATTACGGTTCAAATCCACGTTTTCATGCGTGGTGCGCCGAATGTGCGAGAAACCGTAGGGGTTGAGCGCATGTATATACAGCACCGTCACATCCTGCGCACGGGCTTTGGCCAGCCATTCGGCATCGTGCAGAGCAAACACCTGCACGCCAGAGCCGCAATAACCCTCTACGCCGTGGCAGGCGCTGCTGACGATCAGCAATTTGTCTGACGCCACGCCCGATGCAGGCAGTTGCACCGCTACATCCATGGCCAGCGTTTCACCGTCTTTACCCTTGAGCGGATGGTTATACGATTCGATTTGCAAGCCTGCCGTGGCCGCCGCTTCTAAAAACTTGGTCCGCGCTTGGGCGTAGCTGGGTGAAAAAGCCTGTACCAAATCAATCATGTCAGCCCTTTTATGCTTGTTTTAAAGATTCTTCAACCAAGCGCACCCAATACGTTGCACCCAGCGGAATCAGATCATCGTTGAAGTCGTAGCTGGGGTTGTGCAACATGCAGGGGCCACCACCGTGACCGATTTCGCGGTGGTCGCCTTCGCCATTGGCGATAAAGCAATAGGCACCGGGTTTGGCCATCAGCATGTAGGCGAA
Organism: Polaromonas sp.; assembly: GCA_043769295.1. Taxonomy (GTDB): domain Bacteria; phylum Pseudomonadota; class Gammaproteobacteria; order Burkholderiales; family Burkholderiaceae_C; genus Aalborgiella. The sequence continues at coordinate 11,204 of JAYVJL010000199.1, forward strand.
ATCTTCTGCGCCCATGGTGGCTTCTTGCGGCAGCACGTTGGCTGCGCCCACAATATCGGCCATCACTTTGGCGGCGAAATTCGCTTCTTTTTCGGAGTTGATGGTGGGCGGGTAGTTGCGCTCAAATTCAAAATCACA
>JAYVJL010000200.1:0-10625 GCA_043769295.1 Polaromonas sp.
TTCGATCTGGCGATCCGCCACACCGCCGCCCCGCCCGACACCCACGTGGCCTGGACCCTGTGCGCCACGCACTCCGTGCTGGTGGCCAGCCGCAGCTACCTGCGTAAACACGGGTTCCCTGCCATGCCGGGCGATCTGGTCACGCACAACTGCCTGCACTACCCGCGGGCCCACGACGCGCCCGTCTGGACCTTCGAGCCGGTTCGACCTGAAAACATCTCGCCGGGTATGACGGCGCACGCCACAGAGCGCGTGGCGGTACCGGTGTCGGGCTCACTGTCCGCCAACAACAGCGAGGCCTTGCGCGATGCCGCACTGGCTGGCCTGGGCATCGCGCTGTTGCCCGACTTCAGCGCCCAGGCCAGCCTGCGGGCTGGCAAGCTGCTGCAGGTGCTGCCGCAATGGAAACCGGTGGGTGCCTTTGCCGAACAACTCTATGCGATTCGGCCCTACTCCGCCCATGTGCCACGCGCGGTCACGGCCTTTGTGGCGTATTTGCGAGAGGCGCTGGCTGGCGGGTTTGGGGATGGGATAGGGGCGTCATCTGGCCGGATACGGTGAGGCATGGGAAATGGGGAATGGGGAATGGCGACTCTACAAGCAAATTAAGCGGACATTAGCCCTGCCCCCAAGCAAGGCTGGCGGTGCTTTGGCAGGTTCTGCGTTGTTTGAATTAACGTGCTTATCCCATTTGGGGGGGGGCCACAATGGTCAGCAAAAACACGATTTGTCTTTGGTATTTGCGGCGTTTGCAAATTGTTTTGCCGCGAAGGCCCAGATCATGCGTGAGGCGTCCGGCCCCTTCGGATCACTGTAAGCTTGATTTGCTGCACCACCGCTCCACGCATGGCCAAGCCCGTCAATTTCGCAGAGTGTTGCCACCAGTCGGCCCTGGGCCCGATAGTCGGTGATGATGGCGGGGTAGCGCGCGCCACGTTGCACGGTACGGGGTTGGCCTGGTTTGGCACCCTCTCGTGCCGCCCACAACCGCGCCGCTTCCACACCATTGCTGGGCGCAACGAGAGGGTCGACGCTGCCCTGAATAACCAGCAATGCAGGCAGATGCATTCCTTCGGCCAGTGGCGAAAGGGGTACGCCTGCCCGACGACCACGCATGGCGGTGAGCGCGGTGGCTGAAGAATGGGCAACACCGGGTGCGATGCCCGAATGCATGGCGATTGCCCGAAAACGCGCCGGGCAGCGGGTCGCCAACAACGCAGCCATGCCTGCGCCTGCCGAGAGCCCTGCTAAAGCGATACGCATCGGGTCAACGGCTTGCGTCAGGCAAATCTGATCGATTGTCGCAGCAATAGCGTCGGCCTCGCCTTGCGCCTTGCCCGAACGCGTTTGGTGCCAGTTCCAGCAACCTTGCATATTCGAGATGTGATTCTGTTCTGGATAAAGCACCAGAAAACGCTCACGCGCGGCAATTTGATTCATGCGCGTGCTCGCGGCCAGCGCCTGGGCGTTCTGACCGCAACCATGCAACATCACCATCAGGGGCAGACGCTCGCCACGCCGCACGCCCTGCGGCTTAAAGAGCCGGTAACGCAGCGCTCCTGCCATCCCAGCGGTAAAGCCATCGCTTCTCTGGGTCGAAAAAGGAATTACTGTTTTGATTGCAGTTTTCTTTGCCCGCACAGGTTTGGGTGGACGCAACGCCTGCGCCACCACCTTGGAGCCAGTGCGCACAGCAGTGCGCGTCATCGAGGTCAGCATGCGCTGAAATGAGCGACTTAAAAGGGGATTTCGGATTCGTCTGGGCATGACTTTGGTCTTTACATCGGTGCAATCAATATCTGCACTACCTTTTCTTTATGGCGTCCCACGACATTGCGCTGGCGTGAACTTTAAAAAATCGTAAGGTATTGCGTCGCTGAACTTTATCGGAAGTTCAATTGAATTGGTGTAGGAGAACACCTTTGCGGGTATCACCCAGACTGCAGTTTTCGGTGCAAACCCTTGAAACACAATACATTGCGATAAAAATTCAACTCCAGCCGGCGTATTTATTGCCTAGACTGCTATGTAAAAAATAGCAACGAATTTCGCCCGACTTTTTATCGCCCCAACCACCGTGGCTTGCGCTTTTCCTGAAAGGCTTTTTGACCCTCTTTGGCGTCTTCGGTCAGGGTGAACAGGGCGATCTGGCTCTCGGTGAAGGACATCGCCTCTTCAAACGCCATGCTTTCGATCTTCTTCATGGTGTAGACGCCACGCCGGATGGCAGCGGGGGATTTGTCCAGCAGGCGGCCCAGCAACCAGTCTAGTTTGGCGTCCAGACCATCCGGGTCGCTGACATGGTTGATCAAGCCGATGGCCAGCGCCTGCTGCGCGGTGATGGGCTCACCGGTGAGACACATCTCGGCCAGGTTGCGGCGCGGAATCACATGCTGCAGCACCGCCAGCACCTGCGCGGGGAAGACGCCGACCTTGACCTCAGGCAGCCCAAACACCACCTCAGGCGCAGCGACCGCCATGTCGCACATCGCCATCAGCCCCATGCCGCCAGCCATGCAGGCGCCGTTGACCCGGGCGATCAGCGGGATATGGCTGGCTTTGGCGCTGCGCAGCACCCGCGCCAAGTGACCCATAGGGTCGGAATAATCGGTCGTAAACGCATTGGCAGACTGCAGATCTGCCCCCGCACAAAAGGCTTTGCTGCCCGCGCCGGTGATAACGATGGCGCGAATGTCCCGGTTGGTTTGCGCCGCATCAATCGCCTGCTGCATGCCAGCCAACACGCCGTGGCTCATGGCGTTGCGCCGCGCCTCACGGTTGATGGTAAGCCACAGCACAGGGCCGCGCTGCTCGACCAGCAGCTCTGGCGCAGCGGGTTCAATGGGATGGGGAGGGAGGGATGTCATACAAATATCTTCCTGGCAGGATGCCACGGGGTTAAATTAAAAGAATCACGCTAGAGCGATCGCGCCAAAATCGGAAACAATTTATGCAGGCCTTCGGTGATCAGCTCCACCGCCAGCGCCGTCAGGATCAGGCCCATCAACCGGGTCATGATGTTGATGCCGGTTTTACCCAGGACCCGGGCAATCGGCTGCGCCAAGGCAAAACACAGTGCGGTCGCCAGGCCAATCACCACACCATAGCCGACCAGACTGAGCAGTTGCACCGCGCCGTGCGCCTTGTCGGCGTAGATCACCACCGTAGACATCGTCGCCGGGCCGGTCAGCAGCGGAATGGTCAGTGGCACCACGGCGATGCTGGCGCCCAGCGCCGATTTGGTCTCGGCCTCCTGCAACTCATCGGCATTTGACCGCGAATCAGCGGGTTGGGCGTTCAACATGCTCAGCGCCGAAGTCATCAACAGCAAACCGCCGCCCACCTGAAAACTGGCCAGGGAAATGCCGAAGAAATCCAGAATCTGCAAACCCAGCAACGCGCTTACCGCAATCACCACAAAGGCACTGAACGAGGCGATCAAAATTGTGTGCTGGCGCTGTTGGCGCGAGAAATTTTGGGTGTAATGAATAAAAAATGGCACGCAGGCCAGCGGGTTGACGATGGCGAGCAGTGTCACCAGGGGTTTCAAGTCCACCGCCATCAGCGGCCTCCCGCCACATCGACGGTGGAACTGGTGGTGTAGCTGGATGCCTCTGAGAGCAGCCACACAATGGCTTGGGCTACCTCATGCGCCGTGCCGGCGCGCTGCATGGGCACCAGGGGCGCCACCTGCGCAGCGCGATCTGGCTGCCCGCCCGAGGCATGGATGTCGGTGTCGATGATGCCAGGACGCACGGCGTTGACCCGGATGCCCTCTGCCGCAACCTCCTTGGCCAGACCCAGGGTGAAGGCGTCAATCGCCGCCTTGCTGGCGGCATAGTCGACATATTGCCCCGGCGAGCCCAGACGGGCCGCCGCGCTGGACAGGTTGACGATGCTGCCGCCCGTCCCGCCGTAGCGGGTGCTCATGCGCTTGACGGCTTCGCGGGCACAGACAAAACTGCTGGTGATGTTGGTGGTCCACATGCGCTCCAGCCGCGCAACGGTCATCTCATCCACCCGCGCCGGCATGTCCACCACGCCGGCGTTGTTGACCAGGCCGTCGATGCGGCCCAGCTTGGCGTCCACCGCTTCGAACAGGCGCAGCACCTGCGCCTCCACCGCCACATCGGCCTGCACCGACATTGCCGTGCCGCCGCTGGCCCGGATCTGGCGCACCACCTCATCCGCCGCCAGCGAATTGGCCACATAGTTGACCGCCACGGCCCAGCCGTGTTGCGCAGCCAGAAGGGCTGTTGCCGCGCCGATGCCACGGCTGCCGCCGGTGATCAACACTACTTTTTGATGGGTCATGATGGTGTCCTGAATGTGTCCTGAACGTGTCCTGTTCGCGTTGCTGGCTCTGATCTAACGTGCGCTACGCGCAATATACCGTTTGCGCCAAAAAACCAGGCCCAGCACGACGGCAATCACCAGCATCATCCCCATCGTCCACCACAGTGCGTTTTGGTAGTGAATCAGGGGAAAGGTCTCGAAATTCATGCCAAAGAACCCGGTGATCAAGTTCAAAGGCAAGAAAATAGCCGTCAAGGCCGTCAGGGTGCGCATGATGTCATTGGTGCGATTGCCTTGTGCGCCAAAGTAGATTTGAATCGCCGACTCGGCCGACTGCTCCAGACGCCGCACGTGGTGGACCACACGTTCGATATGCTCGATCACATCCCGGGCACGGGCGATCAAGGCATCGTGCTCGGCCTGGCTACTTGCAAGGTTTACAGGGCTTGCGGAACTGGTCTCTCCCGCCGTCAAAGGCTGCTCACGCAAGGTATCCAGCCACTCCTGCATGGCGTCATGCTGCTCTTCACACAAATCCTCCAGTGTATGTAGCTGGCTGCGGGTGCCCATCAGCGCGGTCCAGTTGTTGAAACGCGAATGCGGTTTTAGCAATTCGGTCTGCCAGTTGTCGAGCTGGCCGGTCAACTCGCGGCGCAAATCCAGATAACTATCCACCATGGCGTTGACCATGCGCAGCACCAGATCGACCGGACTGGTGGGGATGCGACTGCGCGCATTCGTCGCATCCAGACTGGCGCTGGCATCGGCCAAAAACCGCCGGATGAAACTCTTGGCGGCGTAGCAGTCGCGCGGGTGGACGCTGATCAGCAAACGGTCAAACACCGCAAAACCCACAGCTTTGGAGCTGATCCGGCTCAGTCCCGGCAGGGTGTTGCTGGCTTTGATGCGCGGCTTGCCGCCCTGTCCGTGGTAGGCCGCAAGGGAGGCGTCATGCTCGGCTTCGGCCTGCATCTCCAGCTGCGTCGCCAAGCGGCGAAAAATGATCAAATCGTACACCGAGGTGTAGTCGTAATTCGAGGGGTGGACCGTAGAGGCCAAATCCTGGCAGTGCAGATCCAGCATAGCCGAGCCACCGATCTGCTGCGCCAGGGTTTGCAGGGCCGGTAAATCCAACTGCATGGATTCACGGTCGGTAAACACCCAGACAAAGCCATCTGCCGGTGCGCTGCTGGGCAACTGGTCGACAAATTGCAAACTGCCTTGGGTGAAGATGACGATTTGCATGGTGCGTGCTTAATTGCTATTGAAAATTTTCTTGTTGTTTACTTGTTGTTTTGGCGAATCAAACGCGCCGCATCCAGCGCAAAATACGTCAGCACGCCATCGGCCCCAGCACGTTTGAAGGCCAGCAGGCTTTCCATCATCACCGCATCGTGGTCGAGCCAGCCGTTTTGCGCGGCGGCTTTGAGCATGGCGTATTCGCCGCTGACCTGATACGCAAAGGTCGGCACCTTGAACTCGTCCTTGACGCGGCGCACGATGTCCAGGTAGGGCATGCCGGGCTTGACCATCACCATGTCGGCGCCCTCGGCCAGGTCCAACGCCACTTCGCGCAGGGCTTCGTCGCTGTTGCCGGGGTCCATCTGGTAGACCTTTTTGTTGGCCGTGCCCAGATTCGCTGCCGAGCCCACCGCATCGCGAAACGGACCGTAAAACGCCGAGGCGTACTTGGCGCTGTAAGCCATGATGCGGGTGTGGATGAAGCCGTTCGCCTCCAGCGCGTTGCGAATCGCCCCGATGCGGCCATCCATCATGTCGCTAGGAGCCACAATGTCCACGCCGGCTGCCGCCTGAGTGAGCGCTTGCTTACATAACACCTCAACGGTGGGGTCGTTCATGATGTAGTTATTCTCAGCCGGGTTTGGGTCGAGCAGCCCATCCTGGCCGTGGCTGGTGAAGGGGTCGAGCGCCACATCGGTCATCACCCCCAGTTCGGGGAAGCGTTTTTTCAGCTCGCGCACAACGTGCGGCACCAGGCCGTCGGGGTTAAAGGCTTCGCGGCCGTCGGGGGTTTTCAGACTGGCGTCGATCACCGGGAACAGCGCCATCACCGGGATGCCCAACTTGACGCATTCTTCAGCCACCGGCAACAGCAAATCCAGACTCACGCGCTCGACGCCTGGCATGGATTTCACGACTTCCCGGCGATTTTGGCCATCCAGCACGAAGACCGGGTAGATCAGGTCGTTCGGCGTGACGGCGTTTTCACGCACCAGGTTGCGGGTGAAGGCATCTCTGCGCAGCCGGCGGGGGCGATTGCTAGGGAAAGCGGCAGATTGTGTCATCTTGAATTCTTAACTTTTAAGATTAATTTTGTTGGCGATTTATTGGTTTTTTGTTGGCTGTATGTTGGATTTAACCGACACCACACCTAGATCACCAATGATACCTTCTTAGCTCACTGTGACTGAATCCTTATGACTACCCAAGCCCACTGCCAGCAACGCGACGCCCAAGACCCTTTGCGATCGCTCAAAGACCAGTTCAGCCTGCCACCCGGCGTGATCTACCTGGACGGCAACTCGCTGGGCGTGCTGCCCACAGCCACCGCCGCCCACGTCGCCGAGGTGGTGACGCGGGAGTGGGGCGTCGGCCTGATCCGCAGCTGGAACACCGCCGGCTGGTTTGAATCACCGCAGAAAGCCGGCAACAAGATCGCCAAACTGATTGGTGCGAACGCCGGCGAAGTCGTCGCCACCGACACCACCTCCATCAACCTGTACAAAGTGCTGAGCGCCGCGCTCAACATCGCCGCTGCCGACTCGACCACTCGTAAACTGATCGTCAGCGAGCGCAGCAACTTCCCGACCGACCTCTACATTGCCGAAGCGCTGTGCCAGGAGCGCGGCTACACCCTGAAACTGGTGGAGCCGGACGAGATTGCCTCATCTTTGACCGCAGACATGGCGATTTTGATGCTCACCCACGTCAACTACCGCACCGGTGCGATGCACGACATGGCCGCCGTGACCCAGGCCGCACACGCCGCCGGCATCCTGACCGTGTGGGATCTGGCGCACAGCGCGGGGGCCGTGCCTGTTGATTTGACTGGTACAAAGGCCGACTTTGCCATCGGCTGCGGCTACAAATACCTCAACGGCGGCCCCGGCGCGCCGGCCTTTGTCTGGGTCAACCCGAAACATGCCGAACGGTTCTGGCAGCCGCTGGCCGGCTGGTGGGGCCCACGCCACACCGTTTGAGTTCACGCCCGACTACCGCCCCGCTCCCGGTGTGAACCGCTATTTGTGCGGCACCCAGCCCATCCTCAGCATGGCAGCGCTGGACTGCGGGCTGGATGTGTTCATGGCCGCCGAAGCGTTGGGCGGCATGGCAGCGCTGCGAACCAAGTCGCTGGCCTTGACGGATGTGTTCATGGAACTGGTGCAAGAACGCTGTGCTGGCTTCGGTATCGGCCTGGCCACCCCGAGCGCGCACGAACAGCGCGGCTCGCAGGTCTGCCTGACGCGCGAGCATGGCGCAGGCCTGGACGGCAGCTCCGGCGCCTTTGCCATCGTGCAAGCCCTGATCGCCCGCGGCGTGATCGGCGACTACCGGGCCGGCGACGGCAAAACACACAAGGACATCATGCGTTTTGGTTTCACGCCGCTCTACATCGGATTTGAAGATGTCTGGCACGCGGTTGAACATTTGCGCGAGGTTCTGGTCTCAGAGGCATGGAAACGCCCTGAATTCAACCAAAAACAGGCGGTGACCTGATAATAGTCAAACCGCTCAGCGGTCTCACCCATCCCAAGGAGTAGCAACATGTCTCGTTTTCAAAACATCACTTCCAGCGACGGCTTTGTCCTTCCGGCCTATGTCGCCCAACCTACTGGCGCACCCAAAGGCGCGATCGTCGTTTTGCAGGAGATTTTTGGCGTCAACAGCCACATCCAGGCTGTCACCGATGGTTACGCCGCGCAGGGCTACCTGGCCGTCGCGCCCAGCACCTTTCACCGTGTGCAGGCGGGTGTCAATTTGGGCTACACCCCTGAAGACATCCAGGCTGGCATCGCCCTGAAAGCCGCCGCCGAAGCCATCCAGCCGCAGGTGATGCAGGACGTGCAGGCGGCGATTGACTTTGCGTCCCATCAATTGCTGCCAGGTGGCAAAGTTGGCCTGGTGGGCTACTGCTGGGGCGGCTTGCTGACCTGGCGCGCAGCCTGCACACTGACGGGTCTCGGCGCCGCCGTGCCCTACTACGGTGGCGGCATGACGGTGGGCGCGGAGCCGGCGCGCCAGCCCACCATCCCGGTCATGGTGCATTTTGGCGACCAGGACACCGGTATCCCGCTGGACACCGTCCACGCTTTTGCCGCTGCGCAGCCCAAGGTGGATGTGCAAATCTACCCCGCCAACCACGGTTTTAACTGCGACCAGCGGGGTTCCTACAACGCCCCGGCGGCCCAACTGGCGTTGGAGCGGACACTGGCGTTTTTTGGTCAACATCTAAAATAGGGGACGACTCACCTATTTAACTGGTTTACACATGCAACAAAGCCTGCGCATCGCGCCCTCCATCCTCTCCGCCGATTTCTCACGCTTGGGCGAAGAAGTCCGCGCCATTGAAACCGCCGGGGCGGATATGGTTCATTTTGATGTGATGGACAACCATTACGTGCCGAATCTGACGATTGGCCCGCTGGTGTGCGAAGCGATTCGCCCGCATGTGAGCATCCCGATTGACGTGCATTTGATGGTCGAGCCGGTGGACAGCATCATCCCGCTGTTCGCCAAAGCCGGTGCCAACATCATCACCTTCCACCCCGAAGCCTCCAAACACGTGGACCGCACCTTGTCTATGATCCGCGAACTGGGCTGCAAAGCCGGGCTGGTGCTGAATCCTGCGACCTCGATTGAATGGCTGGACCACGTGATGGACAAGCTGGACATCGTCTTATTAATGAGCGTCAACCCCGGTTTTGGCGGGCAAAAGTTCATTCCGTCTACTTTGGCCAAACTGCAGCAAGTCCGTGCCCGCATTGATGCCCATATGGCTGCTGGCGGCCAACCCATCTGGCTGGAGGTAGATGGCGGCGTGAAAGCCGACAACATTGGCGAGATTGTCCGTGCGGGTGCGGACACCTGCGTTGCCGGTAGTGCCGTGTTTAGCGCGCCAGACACCGCGGAGCTTGGTGGGGGCTACAAAGACATTATGCAAACACTGCGTAAGCGAGCAGCGGCATAAACCATACCCGCCTGTAGATAACCCTGCGCGCAGGAACTGCGTAAATTGTGCTGCAACTTAGCCTATCAACTTAGCCTATCTTATGCTGCGCCATATTTTCCAAAGCTGTGACCAGTGCAGAGTGATCCAACTGCCCATGCCCGAGCGCGCTGCAAGACTGCATGAGCTGGGCGGCACCGGCAGTTTGTGGTAGTGCTACACCCAAAGCACGCGCCCCCTGCAACGCGAGATTGAGGTCTTTTTGATGCAACTCAATACGAAATCCGGGTGCAAACGTGCGTTTGATCATGCGTTCGCCATGCACCTCCAAAATCCGCGAAGCCGCAAACCCACCCATCAGAGCCTGCCTCACTTTTGCAGGATCAGCACCGGCTTTTGACGCAAATACCAAGGCCTCGCTTACCGCCGCAATATTGAGCGCCACAATGATTTGATTGGCGACTTTGCACACTTGACCATCACCCACGCCCCCTACCAGCGTGATGTTTTTACCCATCAGCATCAGCAGAGGATTGATCCGATCAAACACCTGCGCATCGGCTCCCACCATGATGGTCAACGAAGCGGCTTTGGCACCAACCTGGCCACCTGAAACGGGCGCATCTGCATAGTCACAGCCCAAAGACTTTATCCTGGCCGCAAAACTGCGTGTCATGATGGGGTCAATAGAACTGCAATCCACCACGGTTTTGCCTTTTTCCAAGCCTGCCTCTACGCCTTGCTCGCCAAACAACACCTTCTCAACATCGGGGGTGTCAGGAAGCATCAAAAATACAATGTCCGCTCGCTTGGCCACCTCTTGCGCATTGGCGCAAACGGTAGCGCCACCTTCGACCAATTCGTCAGGCAATTTGCTGCGACTGTGTATGTACAGCGTGTGCCCTGCATGTAGCAGATGTCCGGCCATGGGGGAACCCATGATGCCCAAACCAATAAATCCGATCTTGAGTCCTGATTTGATCACTTGAAATCCTAGTGTGTTTGTTGTGCTATGTAACTATGTAAAGCTGCTGGTTATTTGGGTTATTTGGGTTATTTGGTTAATGCCGTACGCCAACCCAGGCCTTGCTGCGTACTTGTTTTGGGCTTGTACTCACAGCCTATCCAGCCGGTGTAGCCA
>JAYVJL010000201.1:0-3461 GCA_043769295.1 Polaromonas sp.
CGCGGTATTTCATGGGTTTACGGCACCTTGATTTTTGCAACCCGACAGGCGCGTGTTTTGCTGATTTCTGATGCCATACTCAATTTGCTGTTGCTCGCGACGACGCGTTATGCCTTGCAAAACTTTGATTCGCTCGAAGCATTAAGTTGGGCTTTTGTGTTGCCGAACTTTGCCTATCTTGTTTTTGTTGTCGAATATGTCAGGCGCAGGAATGCTTTGATGAAGCGGCGATTTATTTGGCCACTTTTACTGGCTGGTACAGTACCGCTGTTCTACATGGTCTTGATGTCTGGCGCAATCCATGAGGAGCATTTGCAGTTTGTACATTGGCTTTTTATGTTTTGTGGACTAGCCGTTAGTGCTGTAGCGCTAGTTGCCTACAAGAAAGTTGTTTTGTGAAGAAATTACGGTCTGATATTGTGCAGTTCAACCGTTTGTGTGGGGATATGAGAGAGTTAAGCGCGCTCAGGTTTGTTATGGCTTGTTTCAATCCACGCATAGTGCCCGTTGTTCTTGTACGGCTGGCAGAATTTTTTCACGCCAATCGCTTGGGTGTATTTGCTAAATTATGCGCAATGCTCAACGTGGCAATTTTTGGTATTGAAGTTTCACCAAAAGTAAAAATAGCAGGAGGACTGTTCTTGCCTCACACAGTCGGTACAGTCATTGGCGCTGCTTGCATTGGCAGCAACTGCACCATCATGCAGGGCGTTACTTTGGGCGCGGTGGAGTCTGACTTGAGCTTTACCCTCGCTGCACGCCCAGTGATTGGTAACGAAGTCCTCATCGGTTCGGGTGCCAAAATATTGGGAGGCATTACTGTCGGTGACCATGCAAGGATTGGTGCAAATGCCGTTGTATTGTGTGATGTGCCAGCTTATGCAGTCGCTGTGGGTGTGCCTGCAAAAATAATTATTAAAAACCCACTTGGTGAAACGAATGCTGATTGATACGAATCCTGTTGTCATAAGTACATCTCTGGTTTTGTACAGGCCAGATTTTTCAACAGTTGAGCGCACATTACTTGCACTACAGAATGCTGCTCAAATGGCGGGCAAGTTTTATGAGTTACAACTGAAATTGACGCTCGTAGACAATTCCAACTATCGCGACCACAACAGCACGGTCAATGACTGGTTTGAGGCGTTTCGTGAGCGTGTGCCCAGTTGGACTCTAGAACTCATTCAACCTGCTGAAAATGTTGGTTACGGGCGGGGCAATAATTTGGTTATTGCCGATACCGACTCCAAATACCACTTGGTTATCAATCCAGATCTCTTTGTGGATGCCGACGCATTGTTCGAAGCAATTCGTTTCATGGAGAAAAATATCGACGTAGGCTTGCTGACGCCTGCTGTTTTTGGTGAGCAGGGGGAAAGGCATTACATGTGCAAGCGAAACCCTACGTTACTGGCCATGTATTTGCGCAGTTTTTCGCCACTTTGGCTACAGTCCCTGTTGAAATCCATATTGAACAACTTTGAAATGCGGGATTGTGACTATGAAAAATCGATTCATCCCATTGAATATCCAACGGGCTGCTTCATGTTCTTTCGTACGGAACCTTTGAGAGCGATTGGTGGTTTTGATCCCGACTACTTTTTGCATTATGAAGATGCAGATATTGGCCGGAGAATGCTCAAGATCGCTCGAATTGTTTACGTACCGCAAGTCCGAGTTGTTCATCAGTGGGCTCGCGACACCCATCGCTCTTTGAAGGCCAAACTTATCACCGTCAAGTCTGGTTTTTTGTATTGGCAAAAGTGGGGAGGCATATTTTCCAGCCGTTCTACGATCGAATTGCCTCATTTGAGACGGACTGTCGACGAGCATGTGAGTGCGCCGATCGAAGCAAGATCAGAGCGGCGTGTACTTGTTACTGGTGCTGGCGGATTTATTGGTCAAGCTGTTTGTGCTGATTTTCAGCTGAGGGGACATCAGGTAACAGGGGCGCTCCGCAAACGTAATTCAGTTCATGAGTCCGCATCGGTCAATTACGTGAGCATGGGAGACATGGATGAGTCAACCGATTGGTCTTCCGTTGTTGACGGCATTGACTGTGTCGTGCATTTGGCTGCCCGTGTTCACTTGATGAACGACACCGCTCGGGATCCCTTGGCAGAATTCAGGCGATTTAATGTTGATCTCACCTTGAACCTGGCGCGACAAGCCGCTTTGGCGGGTGTGCGCCGTTTCGTATTTATCAGTTCAGTCAAAGTGAATGGAGAAAATACCCCCTTTGGCCAGCCATTTACGGCTGATGACACACCGCGTCCTACCGACTCATATGGCGTGTCCAAGCTTGAGGCTGAACAGTTGTTGGTGAAATTGGCTGAAAGCACGGGTATGGAGGTGGTCATCATTCGTCCTGTGCTTGTTTATGGTCCAGGAGTTAGGGCGAACTTTTACCAGATGATGGATTGGTTACAAAAGGGCGTACCACTACCACTCAAAGCGCTAGACAACCAGCGAAGTTTGGTGGCTCTTGATAACTTGGTCGACATGATCGCCACATGTTTGACCCATCCCGCAGCTGCGAACCAGACTTTTCTTGTCAGCGATGGTGAGGATTTGACCGTGTCCGAGCTGATGGAGCGCACCTCGGTTGCGCTGGGACGCAGCGCAAGACTTTTGGCAATACCCACTGTTATCTTGAAGTTTATTGGCCGTATTTTTGGGAAGCAGGCGGTGATTCATCGACTTTGTGAGCCTTTACAAGTCGACATCAAGAAATCAAGACTTCTATTGGGCTGGAAACCTCCCGTGGCTGTAGATATTGCCTTGAAAAAAACCGCAAGCTGGTATTTAAATGAGAGGTGATGTTAAATTTTTATTGCACCAGAGTTGCTTTATCGGCAGACGTTTCTCTTAAATTCTGTGTGGACTGTATTTTTAATTTTTTGAATAGCCAATATCATGACCGACCCCGACCCCGACCTCTCCCACATCTCCCCGCGCGACAAAGCCGAAATCCTTGCCCAGGCACTGCCCTACATTCGCAAATTCCACGGTAAAACCATGGTCATCAAATATGGTGGCAATGCCATGACTGACCCGGCACTGCAAGCTGACTTTGCTGAAGATGTGGTGCTGCTGAAGCTCGTGGGAATAAACCCGGTGGTGGTGCATGGTGGTGGGCCACAGATTGAGACGGCCTTGAACCGACTGGGTAAAAAGGGTGAATTTATCCAGGGCATGCGGGTGACTGACGATGAGACGATGGAAGTTGTTGAATGGGTGCTGGCTGGCCAGGTGCAACAAGATATCGTCGGCCTGATCAATCAGGCGGGCGGCAAAGCGGTGGGGTTAACGGGTCGTGATGGGGGCCTTATTCGCGCTAAAAAGCTGAGCATGACTGACAACAAAGACCCGAGCAAAGAGCATGACGTGGGTTTTGTTGGCGATATTGTGAGCATTGACCCGAGCGTGGTGATGGCTTTGCAGGACGATGCTTTTATCCC
>JAYVJL010000202.1:0-21012 GCA_043769295.1 Polaromonas sp.
GCGTGGTGCTACACCGGCCCGTGCGTTTGCTGCACCCGCGCCACCGGGTGTACATCGTGCCGCGTCAGGGCGGGCAGATCGTGGTCGGCGCGAGCGAGATTGAAAGCGAAGATCGCTCCCCCGTGTCGCTGCGCAGTACGCTGGAGTTGCTGTCCGCCGCGCACAGCATCCTGCCCGAGTTGGCAGAAGCGCGCATCATCCACAGCGAATCGAATCTTCGCCCGGCGCTGCCCGACAACTTGCCGCGTTTGGAAAGTTCGCCAGGCATCACGCGCATCAATGGCCTGTTTCGGCATGGCTGGTTGATCGCGCCGGCCCTGGTCGAGCAGGCCGTGGCCGAGATGCTGCAAGCTGCAGAGGTCGCATGAATCACGCTGGTCACATCTTGATAACGGTGAATGGGCAGGAACAGACGGTTCTTACTGGCACCCACCTGGTCGATGTCATTGCCAACGCCCAACTGGCGGCAGAGGCCGTCGCCACCGCCGTGAATGGCGAGTTTGTGGCCCGTTCTGACCGCGTCGCACGAGAATTGCTGGCCGGCGATGCGGTATTTACGTTTCAAGCCATCACAGGAGGCTAAGGCCATGGGTTCTTCTAGGGGCACTTCAATGAGTTTTCATATTGCAGATGTTGAACTGAGCAGCCGGTTTTTTCTGGGAACCTCCAGCTACCCGTCCCCGCACATGCTGCAGCAGGCGATAGCCGCCTCGGGCGCGCAGGTTGTCACGGTCGGTTTGAAGCGTCAGTTAGTGGGTGCAACTACCAGCGCAGGCCAGGCAACACAAAACGACTTTTACCAGTTGATCCGCCAAAGCGGTGCCCGCTTGCTGCCCAATACCGCCGGTTGCCGTACCGCCCGTGAAGCGATCACGCTGGCTCATATGGCGCGTGAGCTGTTTGGCACGCACTGGATCAAGCTGGAGGTGGTGGGCGACGAGCACACCCTGCAGCCCGACCCGTTTGAGCTGCTGCAAGCCACCACCGAGCTGGTGCGCGCTGGTTTTGAGGTGTTTCCGTATTGCACGGATGATTTGGTCAGCTGCCGGCGTTTGTTGGACGCCGGTTGCCGCATTTTGATGCCCTGGGGTGCCCCGATTGGTTCCGGTCAGGGCTTGATCAATCCCTATGCGCTGCGCACCTTGCGGGCGCGTTTGCCCGATGTGCCCTTGATTGTGGACGCCGGTATCGGCTGCCCCTCCGATGCTGCGTTGGCCATGGAGCTGGGTTTTGACGCGGTGCTGCTCAACTCTGCCGTGGCGTTGGCGCACCAGCCGGTGCAGATGGCGGAGGCCTTCAAACTCGGCATCGAAGCCGGTCGTCTGGCGTATGAAGCCGGCATCATGGCAACGCAGGACATGGCAGTGGCCACCACGCCGGTGACGGGAAGGCCTTTTTTATGAACCATGAAACCACGGTGCGTCCCCCGATCGTGTGGTCGGTCGCTGGCTCAGACTCCGGCGCGGGCGCGGGTCTGCAAGCCGATCTGCGTGCTTTTGAGGCCATGGACGTGCATGGCTGCACCGTTGTAGCCGCGATCACAGCACAAAATTCGATGGGCGTGCAGCTGATTGCGCCTGTTGATGCGACTGTTTTTGAGGAACAACTGGCGGCGCTGGCAGACGACATGCCGCCGGCGGTCATCAAAGTCGGCATGATCGGCAGCGTGGAGAATCTGCGTGTGCTGGTGCAATGGATTGACCGCTTGCGGCAGATAAACCCGCAGCTGGCCGTCGTGGTGGACCCGGTTCTGGGTGCAACGACGGGGGCAAGCTTTGCCCACGCCGACCTGATTCAGGCGTATCGCGACGAGTTGCTGCCACGTGCCGATGTGATCACCCCCAATCGCGCAGAAGCGGCGCTGTTGTTGAATCAAGCGCCGATGGCAGATGCTTTGGCTGTCGAGCAAGCCGCGCACTCGTTACTGGCATGGGGCTGCAAAACCGTCATCATCACCGGCGGCGATGCCCAAGGTTTGAGCAGTGAGGACTATGGCCTCAGCCCGCATGCCCGGGGCTGGCTGCGTCTGCCGCGTGTCAATACCGTCAATCATCACGGCACCGGCTGCGTTTTTGCCTCCAGCGTCGCGGCGGCCATGGCGCGTGGCTTTGTCAGCATGGAAGCGCTCGTTCTGGCCAAAATGGCCACCACCCATGCGCTGCGCCATGCCTACGCAGCCGGGCAGGGCGCCGGCCCGGTGCGCCCTCGGTCAGATTTTGGCCAGCACATTGAGAATCTGCCTAGTTTCAGCCTGCCCAGCGCATCCCGGCCGTCCCGTTTGACACGTTTTGAACCCCTGAGCGACCCCAACCTGGGGCTGTATGCGGTGGTTGACAGTGCCGATTGGGTGAAGCGCGTGCTGGCAGCTGGAGTTAAAACCGTGCAACTACGCATCAAAGGTCCTGAGCTTGTAGACATCAGACGCGAAGTTCAATCGGCCATTCAGCATGCCAAATCAGCAAGCGCGCAGCTTTTCATCAACGACCACTGGCAAATAGCCATTGAAGAGGGTGCTTACGGCGTTCATCTGGGGCAGGAAGACCTGCACATTGCTGATTTGGATGCGATTGCCCAAGCTGGGCTGCGCCTGGGTATCAGCACGCATGGCTATTGGGAAGTCTGCCGTGCCTGGCAACTGCAACCGAGTTACATCGCCTGCGGCCCGATCTACCCGACCCGCGCCAAGGACATGCCGTGGCAGGCGCAGGGCAACCACAACCTCACATACTGGGGCGCGCTCTTGCCGCTTCCCGTGGTGGCGATTGGCGGCATCACCGTCGCCCAGGCCACCCCCTCCCGACAGGCCGGGGCCGCCGGGGTCGCGGTGATCAGCGCCATCACCGCCGCAGCGTCGCCCGAGTCCGCTATCATCGAATTGCAGCAGGCTTTGGATGCCGTAGATTGGCATGACCTGCAGGCCAACAAGCTAAAGACGCGCGAAAACGCTCCAAAACTGCCAAAATCTACCCTTTATTCATCTGAATCACCATGTTTCGTACCTTACTCAAGTCCAAAATTCACCGCGTTGCCGTGACGCAATGCGAACTGCACTACGAAGGCTCCTGCGCGATTGACGAAAACCTGCTGGAAGCGGCCAACATCGCCGAAAACGAGCAAATCCACATCTGGAACATCAACAACGGCGAACGCTTCATCACCTACGCCATCCGCGGCGAACGCGGCACCGGCATGATCTCCGTCAACGGCTCAGCCGCCCGCCGCGCCAGCGCAGGCGACCTCATCATCATCGCCGCCTTTGCGCAGGTCGCCGAGGTGGATGTGTCGACGCATGAGCCGAAACTGGTGTTTGTGGATGACAACAACCAGCAGGTTGGGCTGCGGTCGCATGTGCCGTTGCAGTTGAAATAACCTTTATTGCCTAGGGTGTGGCTATCCTGCGGGGCGAGTAAAGCGCTCACGCAGTGAAAAAGCAACCTTCCAAAAGCAGCGAATTCACTACAAATAAAGTAGCACTTCAGGCAACAAACACGCCGGCTATATGCCTATCTAACTCCTAAAAACCAGTTTTCAGCCAAAACTGGTCCGCAACTCCCGCTTCAACAACTTCCCACTCGGATTTTTCGGCAAACTCTCCGTAAAAATCACCCGCTTCGGCGCTTTGAAGCTGGCCATGTGCGCGGTGCAGTGCGCCATCACCGCCGCTTCGGTCAGGGTCTGGCCGGCTTTGAGGACGATCACCGCCGTCACCGCCTCCACCCAGCGCGGGTCGGACAGGCCGATCACCGCCACTTCGCTGACCTCGCTCAGGCGGTAGATCATCTCCTCCACCTCGCGGCTGGCGACGTTTTCACCGCCGGTCTTGATCATGTCTTTTTTGCGGTCCACCACGGTGATGTAGCCCTCGGCGTCGATGGTGGCCAGGTCGCCGCTGTGGAACCAGCCGCCGTCAAACGCGGCGCGGGTGCGCTCCTCGTCGTGGAAGTAGCCCAGCATCAGGTGCGGCGAGCGGTGGACGATTTCACCGACTTCGCCCGTACCTGCGGCCACGTCCTGCATCAGCTCGTCCACCACCCGCGTTTCCACGTTCAGCACGGCTTTGCCGCAGGAGCCGGGTTTGCGCAGCTGATCGTCAGGCCCCAGCATGGTCGCCAGCGGGGCGATTTCGGTCTGGCCGTACAAATTCCACAGCCGCACGTTCGGCAAGCGGGCGGCGAGTTCTTTCAGCACCTCGACCGGCATGATGGACGCGCCGTAGTAGCCCTTGGCCAGACTGGCCAGTTTGGCGGCGTCAAACAGCGGCGAGCGCAGCAGGGCGATCCACACCGTGGGCGGTGCAAAAAAGCTGGTGATCCTGAATTTTTCTATGAGCGACAGCAAGTTATCCGGCACCGGTTTGGCGGTGATGACGTTGCTGCTGCCCATGTAGATGGCGGGGCCGAAAAACACGTCGAGCTGGGCGCAGTGGTACAGCGGCAGGGCGTGCAGGGCCAGATCGGCCTCTGCGATTTCGGCGTTGATGACGCAGCTGACGTACTGCCACAGCACGGCGTCGTGGGTCAGCATCGCGCCTTTGGGGGTGGATTCAGTGCCGCTGGTGTAGACGATCTGGGCCAGATCGTAGCTGCCCAAGTTGATGTCGGGCAGTGGCGCGGTGCAGGCGGCCAGCACGTCAAAGCTGTGCATACCCGGGATATGGGTTGGAGGCTCACTCGGTTCTTCCGATGGCAGCCAGATGTACTGGCCGACTTGCGTGTCCAGCGCGGCAGCGGCTTGGGCCAGCTCGGCCAGGCCGCTGTCGGTCGCCAAGGTTTTGGCACCGGCGTGGCGCAGGATGTAGGCCACTTCGTCGGCTTTGAGCATGAAGTTGATGGGGACCATGACCGCACCGCGCCGCGCCAAAGCAAAACGCAGCGCCGCAAAACCGTGCGAATTGCGCGCCAGCACGGCTACTTTATCGCCCTCGGCCACGCCGATCTGCGCCAAGCCAGCGGCGAGGCGGCTCACCAAGGCGTCAAATTCAGCGTAGGTCCAGCGGGTTGCGCCGCAGATGATGCCGGTTTTGGCGGGCAGGCGGATGGCGGTACGGTGCAGGGCGTCGGCGATGGTTTGGCGGCGGACGACAGGGGAAACGGCATCAGACATGCAAAACTCCTGAAAAGATGAAGCAGAACATAAAAGCAACTCAGAGCGGAAGTTACCGCATCGACCCTCTATTCAGAGTCGCAAGAATTACAAAACCACAGAATTCAGGAAGGTATCAAAATGCTATGTATTTAATAGCTATTCAGGCAATAAATACGCCGGCTAGAGTCAGATTTGAAGTCTATTTTGGCTGGAATCGACTCAAAGCGGCTCAAAACAACCAAAAGCCGCTTATTTGGGCGGGATCAGCATGTTGCAACGGTCGCCCACCGCGTCGCGCCAGACGGTGACGCGGGATAGCACCAAACCGTTGCTGCGCATGGTTTTTTCGATGAAGATGCAAAGGTTCTCCAGAGTCGGGATGCCCAAGCCGGGCACTTCGTCCAGAAAGTGGTGGTCCAGCTGCTCGCGCAGCTTGGCCACCTCGACACGGATCAAGCCGATGTCCATCACCATGCCGCTGTCAGGGTCTACTGGTCCACGCACCGCCACTTCGGCGTGGTAGGTGTGGCCGTGGATGCGGCGGCTGCCTTCGGCCTCGATTTTGCGGTTCAGATGGTGCGCCGCGTCGAAAAAGAAACGTTGGCAGACTTCGAAACTAGCGTCAGAACTCATCGGATACCTGTGATTTTGTGGGTTTGCAAGCTCAGCCGCCAGGTCGGGTCTTTCAGACACTGGTCAATGCAGGCTTGGGTGTTGCTGTTTGTTAACCCATTATCCATCGGTTGCAGGTACTTGTTGGGGAAGTCCAGCGCTGCGAGTTGAGCCAAATCAATCCCTGCTTGCGGCCAGACGACTTTGAGCTCCTGGCCGCTTTGTTGTACCCAATCGATGCCCGCTGCGCTGGAAACCCCGGCTTTGGGGCTGATGCACAGCCAGTCGATGCCCGCCGGTGCTTTGACCGTGCCGTTGCTTTCCACCGCGATGCTGAAGCCCTGCGCGTGCAGCGCGTCGATCAGTGCGGCGTCTACCTGCAGCAAGGGCTCGCCGCCGGTGAGGACGGTCAAGCGGTTGGCGAGTTCAGCCGTGGGCCACTGCGCGGCGATCAGCGCGGCCAGCTCCTCCGCCGTGCGGTATTTACCGCCCAGCGTGCCGTCGGTGCCGACAAAGTCGGTGTCGCAAAACTGGCAGACGGCGCTGGCGCGGTCCTGCTCGCGGCCGGTCCACAGGTTGCAGCCGGCAAAGCGGCAAAACACGGCCGGACGACCCGCATTGGCGCCTTCACCTTGCAGGGTGTAGAAGATTTCTTTGACAGAATAGGTCATTGATTGAAAGTATCTATGAAGACCGTCATTCCCGCGAAGGCGGGAATCCATAGGCAGTCAAGATAAGGAGTGAGCAGCATTTCAAAGTGGTTATGGATTCCCGCCTTCGCGGGAATGACGAATTTGAGCCATGGACAAGCTGAGGTCAAGCCGCGCCAATATGCGGCACGAGGTGATTCGTCGGCTGGCCGTTTTTCAGCGCGGCGGTGAAGGCCAGCATACGGTCGATCGGCAGTCGGGCGCGGACGCCGAGGGCGGGGTCGACGTGGATTTCATTGGTGCCCGTTTCTAGGACGTGCGCCAAGGCGGCCAGGCCGTTCATCGCCATCCACGGGCAGTGGGCGCAGCTTTTGCAGGTGGCGCTGTTGCCGGCGGTGGGGGCTTCAAAAAACACCTTGCCGGGGTTTTGGGTGCGCAGTTTGTGCATCATGCCGTTGTCGGTGGCGACGATGAATTCGGGCGCATCCAGCTCGCGAGCAGCCTTCAAAATAGCCGAGGTGGAGCCGACCGCATCCGCCAGAGCGATCACATCGGCAGGTGATTCAGGATGCACCAGCACCTTGGCCTGGGGGTGCTCGCGTTTCATGGCTTCCAGCTCAAAGGCTTTGAATTCGTCATGCACGATGCAGGAGCCGTTCCACATCACCATATCCGCGCCGGTTTCACGCTGGATGTAGCCGCCCAGGTGTTTGTCGGGTGCCCAGAGGATTTTTTGGCCTTGGTCCTTCAGCGCTTTGACGATGTCGAGCGCGCAGCTGGACGTGACCAGCCAGTCCGCCCGGGCTTTGACGGCGGCGCTGGTGTTGGCGTAGACCACCACGGTGCGGTCTGGGTGCTGGTCGCAAAAAGCGCTGAACTGGTCGATCGGGCAGCCCAGGTCGAGTGAGCAGGTCGCTTCCAGTTCGGGCATCAGCACCTTCTTTTCAGGCGACAAAATTTTCGCTGTCTCACCCATGAAGCGCACACCGGAGACGACCAGCGTCTGCGCCGCGTGGTCGCGGCCAAAGCGGGCCATTTCCAGCGAATCGCTGACGATGCCACCGGTTTCTTCGGCCAGATCCTGCAAATCGGGGTGAACGTAATAGTGCGACACCATCACCGCGTTGCGCTCTTTGAGCAGGCGTTTGATGCGCGCTTTGAGTTCGATGCGTTCGTGCGGTAGCGGCTCGACCGGCACTTTTACCCACACATTCCGGGTGGGGCAGGCGGGTTGTTCGTACTCGACATTGATGGCATGAACAGCCTTGATGGGGATGGTTGCAGTGGTCATGGTGGGCTACAAAAATGGATTAGCTGGTCAGAACAGATTCAAAACGCATCGAAAAATCAACCGCTGTCACGTCTTTGGTCAGGGTGCCGATGGAGATGCGGTCCACGCCGGTTTCTGCCAGGGTGCGCAGACCGTCCAGCGTCACGCCGCCGGAGATTTCCAGGATCGCGCGGCCTTCGTTGATCAGCACGGCCTTGAGCAGCGTGGGCACGCTCATGTTGTCGAGCAGGATCATTTTGGCACCGGCGTCCAGGGCGTCCGTGAGCTGTACCAAGGTTTCCACCTCGATTTCGATGAATTTGGCATGGGGCGCGAATTCAGCCGCTTTTTTCAAGACCGCTGGGATGCCGCCAGCGGCAGTGATGTGGTTTTCTTTGATCAGCACCGCGTCATATAAACCGATGCGGTGGTTGGTGCCGCCCCCACAGGCCACGGCGTATTTTTGCGCCAAACGCAGGCCGGGCAGGGTTTTGCGGGTGTCCACAATAAGGGCGCGGGTGCCGTGCACGATGGCGACGTATTGCGCGGTTTTGGTGGCCACGGCGCTTAATAGCTGCAAAAAGTTCAGCGCGGTGCGCTCGGCGCTGAGGAGCTTGCCGGCCAGGCCTTCAATCTGCAGCACAACCTCGTCCGCCTCGCAGCGCTGGCCTTCACCAACCAGCCAGTTCAGCCGGGCGCTGGGGTCCAAGCCCAAAATCGCCGCTTCCACCCAGGCTGCACCACAGATGACCGCGCTTTCACGCGCCAAGATGTGGGCGTGGGCGCGGCGGGTGGGGTCGATGAGTGAGGCGGTCAAATCACCCGTACCCACGTCTTCCTTGAGCGCGCGCGCCACGTCTTCTTTGGCCAGCTGGGCGATGAAGGCGGGGCTGAAGTCTGGAAAGGTTGATGTGGCAGGTGCGGTCATAAATTTAAAGAAAAAAGTCAAATCTGTAGTCAGGAGGCTGTGTAAGACAGTTGTAGCGGTTGTAGCATTTTCAGCGTCATTTCGCCAAATGCGTCATATATTGGTGAACCTCGCGCTACGATGGTGCATGGCATTATCGAATAGACTTCCCATTTTCGCAGCATATTCGAGATATTGAGACAATTGGATCAATCCGAGCCGTTCGATCAGTCCGATCAAATAGACATTAGGGAGCACCGAGCACCATGAGCATAACCACCCAAGTGACACCCTACGGCACCCTGCCGGCAGCGTCAACGCCTGCTACCCGCCGACCCATCAGCCTGCCGCGTTTGCAGGAAATGCGCGACCGGGGTGAAAAAATCACCATGCTGACCGCCTACGACGCCACTTTTGCCGCCGTGGCCGATGCCGCCGGCGTGGAAACCATCTTGGTGGGCGATTCGCTGGGCATGGTTTGCCAGGGTTTGAGTAGCACGGTTGGCGTGAGTTTGGAGACCATGTGCTACCACGTCGAAAGCGTCACCCGGGGCCTGCGCCGCGCGCAAGGCACAGCTTGGGTGCTGGGCGATATGCCCTTTGGCAGCTACCACGAAGGCAAAGAGCAAGCCATCCGCAGCGCCACCCAATTGATGCAAGCCGGCTCGCACATGGTGAAACTGGAAGGCGGCGGCTGGACGGCCGAGATTGTGCATTTTTTGGTCGAGCGCGGCATCCCCGTTTGCGCACACTTGGGGCTGACCCCGCAAACCGTGCATGCCTTGGGCGGCTACCGCGTGCAGGGCAAAACCGAAGAATCCGCCGCCATCATGAAACGCCACGCCCATGAGCTGCAAGACGCAGGCGCGACCATGCTGGTGCTAGAAATGGTGCCCGCCGCGCTGTCCAAAACGCTGACCGACGAGCTGTCGCGCTGCCACACCATCGGCATAGGCGCAGGCAACGGCACCGCCGGACAAGTGCTGGTGATGCACGACATGCTGGGCGTCAATTTGGGCAAAAACGCCAAATTCGTCCGCAACTTCATGGCCGAGGCCGGTGGCGTACAGGCGGCGATGGAAGCCTATGTTAAAGCGGTCAAAGATGGCAGTTTTCCGGACAATGCGATCCACGCTTGGTAGTTTTGAGTTTGATGTGACGCCTTTCTGGTCTTTTGAGGCTGTTCATGCCTAATTGCATGCCATATTAGGACGTAGCCGGCGTATTGATTGCCTAAGCAGCTATTAAATCCATAGTAAAAATATTCAAAAAATGTACATCGCCCACACCATTGCAGATTTACGCCAACATTTAGCGCAGTTCAAACACCCCGCGTTCGTCCCCACCATGGGCAATTTGCATGCGGGGCATCTGGCGTTGATCCAGCAGGCCAAGCCACTGGGCGATGTCACGGTGTCCAGCATCTTTGTGAACCGCTTGCAGTTTGCCCCACATGAAGATTTCGACACCTATCCGCGCACGTTTCAAGCAGATTGCGACAAGTTGTCTGAGGCCGGCTGCGACGTGCTGTTCACCCCCACTGAAAAAGAGCTGTATCCCGAGCCGCAAACCTTCAAAATCTCGCCGCCTACCGAGGTGGCCGATATCTTGGAGGGCCACTTTCGCCCCGGCTTTTTCGTCGGCGTCAGCACGGTGGTGATGAAGCTGTTTACCATCGTTTTTTCAGAAGCAGAGGGTCAGCGCAGTGCCCTGTTTGGCAAAAAAGATTACCAGCAGCTGATGGTCATCAAACGCATGGTGCAGCAGTTTGCCCTGCCCATCAACGTCATCGGCGGCGAAACCCAGCGGGCCGACGACGGCTTGGCTTTGAGTTCGCGCAACGGCTATTTAAGCGCTGAAGAGCGCGCCGAGGCCGTGCAACTGTCCCTGGCCTTGAAAGCCTTGGCCGCCGCTTACCGTGAAAACGCCAATAACCTGACCGTTTTAGAACAACAAGCCCTGGACAAACTGGCCCAGCGCGGCTGGAAACCCGACTACCTCACCGTCCGCCGCCGCGCCGACCTGCAGCCGCCGCAAAGTGGATTTTCACGCGGTGGACAAAGTGCCGATGAATTGGTGGTGTTGGGTGCGGCGAAGTTGGGGAATACAAGGTTGATTGATAACCTGGAGTTTTGAGGCTCCCAAAGCCTTGTCTAAAGCTCTTCCGTCGCATCCCGCCCCATCAGCAGCTTGACGATTTGATGCGGCGTTGAGGTACCGTCCAGCACTTTCACCACAAATTTACGTATGCACCAATTTTGGTTCATAATTAGCCATGTTTCCCAAACTCAAAGCCGTCTTTTTCACACAACCCGGCTCTGAACCACCATCGCAGCCTGTGCGAGATTGGCTTAAGAAACTAAGCGCTGATGAGCGCAAAGAGGTTGGCAGTGATATTCAGGCCGTGCAATTTGGGTGGCCTTTGGGGTTGCCGTTGGTACGGCATTTGCAGGGCGATTTGTGGGAGGTGCGCAGCCGTTTACCGACGCGTATTGCTAGGGTGATTTTTGCGGTTGAAAGCAATACTATTTATTTGCTGCACGGGTTCATAAAAACCACGCAAAAAACACCATCCGAAGATTTGAAGCTTGCTGAAAAGCGTTGGAAATTGCTGAACAGTTTATAAATGATTAAACCGTCGAATGAGCAAAGGAGTCAATCATGACAATTAATTCAAAATATGTAGGTCAAGATTTTGATGCTTTCTTGGCTGAAGAGGGCATTGCCGCAGATGTAGAGGCACGGGCTATCAAAAAAGTGGTTGTTGCTATGTTAGAAAAAATGCAAGTGACGCAAGTTGAGCTGGCTGCGAGGTTGCATACCAGTCGCACGCAGGTACAGCGTCTGCTTGACCCTGACAACACATCTATAACATTAGGCACATTGCAACGTGCTGCTGATGTGGCTGGGCATCGCTTGGTGATTGGTTTTGAGCCTTTGCAAGCAGCTGCGTAATTACGCGAAGCTTTCCTTAAAGCTCTTCCGTCGCATCCCGCCCCATCAGCAGCTTGACGGCTTGCTGCGGGGTCAACGCACCGTCCAGCACCTGCACCACGCACTGCGTGATCGGCATATCGACGCCGAGCGACAACGCGCGCTGGCTGACGGTGCGGGCGCAGTAGACGCCTTCGGCGACGTGGCCGAGGGATGCCACCGCTTGCTGCAAGGTGTTGCCTTGCGCCAGTAGCAGGCCAACTTTTCGGTTTCGGCTTAAATCGCCTGTGGCGGTGAGCACCAGGTCGCCCAGGCCGGACAAACCCATGAAGGTTTCTATATCCGCACCCAGCGCCAGCCCAAGCCGCGTCATTTCCGCCAAACCACGGGTGATGAGGGCGGCGCGGGCGTTCAGGCCTAGCTGCAAGCCGTCGCACAAACCGGTGGCGATGGCCAAGACATTTTTCACCGCACCGCCCACTTCGACGCCCGCCACATCGCTGCTGCCGTAAACGCGCAGGGTGGGGCTGTGGAAGGCTTGCGTCAGCGCGTCGCGGACTTCGGGCAACTCGCTGGCAGCCACCAAGGCGGTGGGTTGACCTTTGGCAACTTCGAGCGCGAAGCTGGGGCCACTCAAGATGCCAGTTTTTAACGTATTTTGTGAGGTATTAGCCTGATTTGCTGCAATTTGAGCGTAGATTTCATGCCCAAGCAGACCTTCCGCACCAGCCACACCAGCTTCAAAGCCTTTGCACAGCCAAGCTACGGGGCAAGTTGCATCTGCCAGTTGAAGCAACATACCGCGCAAGCCCGACATCGGCGTGCCGATGATGACCAAATCAGCCGTTGTGACGCGTGCATCAAAATTGCCAGAGGCGATTTGCAGCGATTCAGGAAAGACCACTTGTGGCAAGTACTTGGCATTGCAGCGCTGCAGCTGCATGTGCGCCGCCTGCGCTGCATCACGCGACCACAGGGCGACGGCGTGCGCAGCTTTTGCATTGCCAGCCGCACTGATGGCCAGTGCCGTGCCCCATGCGCCTGCGCCTAAGATGAAAATGTTCATTGCTATACTTTAAATAGCAATTTAGGCAATAAATACGCCGGCTAGATTCATATTTATGCCTATATTTGTGTTGAAAATGGCCTATTGCAACGGCGTTGCAGCTTGTTCCGCTTGCTGCTGATCGTACATGGCCTGGAAGTTGATTTCCGCCAAATGCACAGGCGGGAAGCCGGCGCGGGAGATCAGGTCGGCCACGTTGCCGCGCAGGTAGGGGTAGACGATTTGCGGGCAAGCCACGCCCAGAATGGAGCTCATCTGGTCGGCGGGGATGTTTTCAATGGCAAAAATACCGGCTTGTTTGGCTTCGACCAAAAACACGGTTTTGTCGCCAATTTTGGTTTGCACGGTTGCGGTCACGCTGATTTCATACAGACCTTCGGCGATGGGCAGGGCCTCCACGCCCAGTTGAATGTCCACATTGGGCTGCTCCTGCTCCAATAGGATGGCGGGGGAATTGGGCTGCTCTAATGATGCTTCTTTGAGATAAACGCGCTGGATCTGGAAAACAGGGGTTACATTTGTTTCGGTAGCTGGGGTTGCTGCATCTGCCATCTGATTGCTTTCGAGGGTTTGGGAAAAATATGATTATCTCAGACCCGCAGTTACCGTAAACAAAGCGATTTAACTATTCAATTGCTTTTCTAACGAATCCAGCACCTTGTAACAAGCCAGCACGCTGGCCACGCTGGAGTTCGGCTCGCGGCCTTCTTGGATGGCGGCGAAAAACTCGCGGTCTTGCAGCTCGATGCCGTTCATGGAAACCGCCACTTGGCTCACGTCGATTTTCTCGTCTTTGCCGCTGCTCGTCGATTGCAGCAGGTCGTCATAACGCGCCAAATACGTCGCTGTGTCGCCGATGTAGCGGAAGAAGGTGCCCAAAGGGCCGTCGTTGTTGAAGCTCAGCGACAGCGTGCAAATCGCGCCATTGGCGGCTTGCAGCTGGATGGACATGTCCATCGCAATGCCCAGCGCCGGGTGGATCGGGCCTTGCACGGCATTGGCTTTGACAATCGGGCTGCCGCACTGGTAGGCAAACAAATCGACGGTGTGCGCCGCGTGGTGCCACAGCAAATGGTCGGTCCAGCTGCGGGCTTGGCCAAGCGCATTCATGTTGGTGCGGCGGAAAAAGTAGGTTTGCACATCCATTTGCTGGAGGTTGAATTTGCCTGCTTTGATCTGGTTGTGTACATACTGGTGGCTGGGGTTGAAGCGGCGGGTGTGGCCGCACATCGCCACCAAACCGCTGTTTTTGGCCAGCGCCACCACGTCGTCCGCGCCTTTAAGCGTGTCAGCGAGGGGGATTTCGACTTGCACATGTTTGCCCGCTTTCAGGCAAGCCAGGGTTTGCGCGGCATGCATTTGGGTGGGGGTGCACAAAATCACGGCATCCACTTCTTTGAGTACGAGGCTGTCTTCTAAATGGGTGGTGACGTGGCCGATGCCGTACTGGGCTGCGACTTCCCGTGTTTTCTCCAGATCACGGCTGATCAACGAGACGACTTCGACACCGTCGATGTTTTTGATGCCGTCCAGGTGTTTGATGCCGAAAGCACCTGCGCCAGCGAGGGCGACTTTGATTGTTTTTGTCATTGTTAAGCGTTTTCCAAAATCAAGTGCCCGACAGACGTATTGCTAGCCGGCACGTGGTGGAAGCGATGTATTTCTTTGGGTTTAGCGCCGCCCGCCGCGCCTTCTACAGCACCAGAAGCGGCTTCGTCATTCACATCTGCCATCGCACCGCGAGCAATCAGCCACATCACCAACTCAATGCCTTCAGAGCCGGCTTCGCGCACATAGTCGATGTGCGGCATGGTGGCGAGGTCGGCAGGGTCATTCACCATGCGTTCGATGAAAGCTTTGTCCCAAGCTAGGTTGATCAAGCCGGCACGCGCGCCTTGCAGCTGGTGGCTCATGCCACCTGTGCCCCAAATTTGCACCTTCAGGTCTTTGTCAAAGCTCTCCACGGCTTTACGGATGGCTTTGCCCAAATTGAAACAACGCTGACCTGACGGCACGGGGTATTGCACCACGTTGACGGCGAACGGGATGACCGGGCAGGGCCAGGCGTCAACTTCTCCGCACATCAGCGACAGCGGCACGGTGAGGCCGTGGTCCACATCCATTTTGTTGACGATGGTCAGGTCAAAATCTTGCTGGATGACCGATTGCGCGATGTGCGAAGCCAACTCCGGGTGGCCTTGCACCACAGGCACGGGGCGCGGCCCCCAGCCTTCGTCAGCCGGGGTGTATGAATCCGCACAGCCGATGGCGAAGGTGGGAATCATCGACAAATCAAACGCGGTAGCGTGGTCATTGAAGACCAAAATTATCACGTCAGGTTTGTTGTCTTTCATCCACTGCTTGGATTTTTCGTAACCTTTGAACAGCGGTTGCCAATAGGGTTCGTGGTCTTTTTTAAGGTCCAATGCCGCGCCAATGGCGGGCACGTGCGAGGTGTAAACGGAAGCGGTTATTTTTGCCATAATTTTTACGATTTAATCCAATAATTTGCCCGTACCGCTGCCTTGTGGCTGGCGGTTCGCCTGCGCGTCGCCGTTCTCGCCAATCACACGGTTGCCTTCAATGTGGCGGCCACCGGCAATCATCATGTCGCGGTATTCAATCTCGGTTTTACCGGTCATCGAGCCCGCCATTTGCTGGAAGCTTTTGCCATGCGTTGCGCCCAGTTTGGCCAGAAAATAAATATTGCCGCCCAAGGCGATGCAACGGTTCAAATCTGCTGCGAGGACTGCCAATTTTTGCTCTTCCGTCATCGACCACTCGTCCAGGTAAGCACGTTGGTTGGTCAAGAAACGCGCACGGTTGGCGGCTTTCATCAGCGACATACAAAACTGGTTCAGGTGGTAACCCTTGCGGCTTTGCTCCGCGTCAAAAATTGTGGTGCCGGGGAGATTGAGGTAGGGTTTTTCTAAAGACATGGGCGTTCCAAATATTGGCTCCAAAAATTACGACCAATACAAACGTGTCGGATTGTCCACCAGCAGCTTGTGTTGCAGCTCGGGTGTGGTCGCAATCTGCGGGATGAAATCGACCAGCAGCCCGTCATCCGGCATGTGGTCTTTTAGGTTCGGGTGCGGCCAGTCGGTGCCCCACAGCACGCGGTCGGGGAAGGTGTCCACCAGGCGTTTTGCAAATGGCACCACATCAGCATAGGCATGTTGTTCGCCATTCAGCGCTTTCGGGCCGCTCACGCTCAGGCGCTCTGGGCAGCTCACTTTGCTCCAGATGTTGCTGTGCTCGCGCATCATTTTGACGAACAGTTCAAACTCGGGGCCATCCACCGGTTGGGTCACATCAGGGCGGCCCATGTGGTCAACCACCACGGTCGTTGGCAGGGAGGTGAAAAAGTCGAACAACTCGGGCAGATCAACCGCTTCAAAGTAGATCACCACATGCCAGCCCAGCGGTGCGATGCGGTTGGCGATTTCTAAAAGCACTTCGCGCGGCGTGAAGTCCGCCAGACGTTTGACAAAGTTGAAGCGCGTCCCACGCACACCAGCGGCGTGCATCTCTTGCAGCTCGGCATCGGTCACGTTGCGGTTGACGGTGGCGACACCACGCGCTTTGCCGTTGGACGCTTTGAGTGCATCGACCAAGGCGCGGTTGTCCGAGCCGTGGCAGGTGGCTTGCACGATGACGTTTTTGTCAAAACCCAAATGGTCGCGCAGCGCGAAGAGTTGTTCTTTGGAGGCATCGCAAGGCGTGTATTTGCGCTCTGGGGCATAGGGAAACACGTCGCCAGGCCCGAAGACGTGGCAATGCGCATCGACCGCACCGGCTGGCAGCTTGAAGCGCGGTTTGCTGGGGCCGGTGTACCAGTTGAGCCAACCCGCAGTCTTGACGAAAAGACCTTCGGCCTTGTTTGTAAATGCCATGCTGATTCCTTAATCAATATATTTCAAACCCGCTTTTTCCAGCGGTTCGCGCATCTTGTACATGTCCAAACCCAGCACACCTGCGGCGAGTTTGGTGCGTTTTTCGCCTTCGAGGTCTTCACGGGCTTGTGAGGCATCCGCCACTTTTTGCGCCCATTCAGCGGGGACGACGACCACACCGTCGTCATCCGCAATGATCACATCACCCGGGTTGACGTTGACGCCGGCGCAGACGACAGGAATGTTGACCGAACCGAGGGTGGCTTTGATCGTGCCTTTGGCATGGATGTCTTTGGCAAAGACGGGGAAGTTCATAGACGTCAGGTCTTTGATGTCGCGCACACCGGTGTCGCTGATCAAGCCCGCGCAGCCGCGTGCCTGGAACGAGGTTGCCAGCAAGTCGCCAAACATGCCGTCGTTGTTCTCTGACGTGCAAGCCAGCACGACCACATCGCCCGGCTGGATTTGCTCTGCCGCCACGTGCAGCATCCAGTTGTCGCCCGGCTGCGTCAACACGGTGACGGCGGTGCCGCAGATTTTTGCACCTGCATAAATAGGACGCAGATAAGGCTTCATCAGCCCAACGCGGCCTTGCGCTTCGTGGATGGTGGCGACGCCGAATTTGGCGAGCTGGGCAACGGCGGCTTTGTCGGCGCGGTTGATGTTGCGTTTGACGATTCCGAGGGTGGTCATGGTTGTTTCCTTGGGTCTTTATTTGTTTTGATTTAAATATTCTTGACTTTGAGTGCCGCATCCAGACGCGGGAACACGCGTCGCACGTTGCCTTCGTAGATGTGGTAGCGGTCGGCGTCGCTCAAAATTTTGGACGCCTCGATGTAGCGCTTGGTGTCGTCGTAGTAATGGCCGGTTTCAGGGTCGATGCCGCGTACCGCACCAATCATTTCAGACGCAAACAGCACGTTTTTGACCGGAATCACGGTATTCAACAAATCAATGCCGGGCTGGTGGTAGACGCAGGTGTCGAAGTAGATGTTGTTCAGCAAATGGTCTTGCAAGAGCGGTTTTTTCAGCTCCTGCGCCAAGCCACGGAAGCGGCCCCAGTGGTAGGGCACCGCGCCGCCGCCGTGCGGAATCAAAAAGCGCAACGTCGGGAATTCTTGGAACAAATCGCTGGTCAGGCACTGCATGAAGGCGGTGGTGTCGGCGTTCAGATAATGCGCGCCGGTGGTGTGGAAGCAGGCGTTGCAGCTGGTGGAGACGTGGATCATCGCGGGGATGTCGTATTCGACCATCTTTTCGTAGATCGGGTACCAGGCCTTATCAGACAGCGGCGGCGAGGTCCAAAAGCCACCCGAAGGATCCGGGTTCAAGTTGATACCGACGTTGCCGTATTCTTTGACGCACTTTTCCAACTCAGGGATGCAGGTCGCGGGGTCGACGCCGGGCGATTGCGGCAGCATGGCGGCACCGATGAAGTTGTCAGGAAAAAGCTCAGCCACGCGGAAGCAGAGCTCGTTGCAAATCGCCGCCCAGGTGCTGGAGACGTTGAAATCACCAATGTGGTGCGCCATGAAGCTGGCGCGGGGGCTGAAAATCGTCAAATCGCTGCCGCGCTCACGCATGAGTTTGAGCTGGTTCAGCTCAATCGATTCGCGCAGTTCGTCATCGCTGATCACCAGTTCAGACACTTTGGGCATGCTGGCGGGGTCTTTGATGCCGGCGATTTGGCGGTTCCGCCAATTTTCCAGCGCCTTGGGGGCGGTGGTGTAGTGGCCGTGGCAGTCGATGATGAGGGGTTGTTGTTGGCTCATGGTGTTTTTTGGTCGATTTTTTAGGGTTGAATGTGAATGGCGTTTTTGCGACAATTCCCCTTCAATTTGAAGGGGTGGCGCGAAGCGACGGGGTAGCTGCAGCGCGGGAGATTGCTACCCCGCCCGTTGGGCACCCCTTCAAATTGAAGGGGAATGAAGTCATTGAACAATCTCCATGCCTTGCAGCAGTTTAGCCGCCGCTGCAGCGGGTGAAGCCATGTAAGCCAGCATCTCGCGCACCGCAGCAGCTTGCTTGGAAGCGGTGCACACGCCCGCTGAAAACGTGGTGGTGATTTGAATCTCTGGCGGCAGTGGCCCAACGATGCTGATGCCTTCTAAATGAATCAATTCGCTGAGCTGCTGAAAACCCAATTCCACCTCGCCTTTAGCCACCAGTGAACCCACAGGCACGCCGGGCGGTGCCTGGACGATGCGGCTGGCGATTTGCTCGGCAATCCCCCAGCGCTCAAACAATTTAGTCAGTGCCACGCCGCTGGGGCCTGTGGAGTAGCTGATGGTTTTGGCGGCTAGAACAGCGGCTTTGACAGCAGCTTCAGAGGAGATATCGGGTGATGCCGTACCAGCACGCACGGCAACCGCCACGCCAGAATTGACCAAATCGACTTTGCTTGACGGGTCAATATGGCCCGCAGCGATGAGTTTGTCTATCGCATCAGAGGCCAAAATCACCACGTCAAACGCTTCGCCCGTTTGGGCACTGTTCATCACACGCTTGGCCGCATCAACACCGCCGACTGACTCAATGTTGATAGCCACAGCAACCTGTTTTTTGTAGTCAGCCACCAACGTCGCCAGTAACTGACGTGTGGCCATGGAGGAGATGCCTGTGATCGTCAAGGAATGGGTGTTTTGCATGGGTGGATTGTGCGACGCTTAGCTCCCAAAGTGAAGCGCTTGTACGGACTAGCAGATAGAGCATTTGGTTATATCTAAAGGCATGATATTCAAATCACGGATAAAATCAACGCCATGGACCTCAAGCAGATTGAATACTTCGTTCGGGTGGCTGAGCTGGGCAGTTTTACCCGCGCTTGACCGGCGGCAAAGTGGTTGCTTGCGCCCCGCTACGCTGACGCAGCAGGCCATGCTGGGCTTGATCCAGCAACTGGCGAAGACAACTTTGGTCAAATGAACCATCTTTCAAACATCCTCAAACATCCTCAAACATCCTCGCCTTTAAAATGGCTGCTTTCCCCGATACTTTCCCCGATACTTTCCCCGATATTTAGCAACCACCTTCGCACGAACGAATGTTATGAGCAGCCATCCCCCCTTCAAACTTGCCGGCGTCATGGGCTGGCCCATCGCCCATTCGCGTTCCCCCAGCATCCACAACCACTGGATCAAACAGCACGGTCTGAACGGGGCCTACGTGCTGCTGCCGGTCGACCCTGCCAAGCTGAAAGATGCGCTCACAGGCCTGTCGGCGCTGGGTTTTGCCGGCTGCAACCTCACCATTCCGCACAAAGTCATGGCGCTGCCGATGGTGGACCGCGTCGACGAAACCGCCCGTCGCATGGGGGCGATCAACACCATCGTGGTTGAAGCGGACGGCAGCTTGAGCGGCTACAACAACGACGGTTTTGGTTACATCCAAAGCCTGCTGGACGCCCAGCCCGGCTGGCGTGCGGATGCGGGCCCCGCGCTGATTGTGGGTGCGGGTGGCGCGGCCCGTGCAGTCATCGTCAGTCTGGCCGAGCAGGGCGCGACGGACATCCGCGTCTGCAACCGCACCGACAGCCATGCGCAGGACCTGGCGGTCGAATTCGGCGCCGAATTTGCGCACAATTTGGGCACAAAAGTGACTTTTGTGCCTTGGGCAAAGCGCCATGACGCGGTCAACGATGTGGCCTTGCTGGTCAACACCACCAGCCAGGGCATGGGCAGCAACTCGGCGCTGGACCTGGATTTGACCCAGCTGCCGCTGACGGCGCTGGTGTCCGACGTGGTTTACATCCCCAAAATGACGCCTTTGCTGGCCGCCGCGCAAGCACGGGGCAACCCCATCGCTGGCGGGCTGGGCATGCTGTTGCACCAGGCGCGGCCTGCGTTCAAGCGCTGGTTTGGCGTGATGCCCGAAGTCACCCCAGAGCTGCTCGCAGCCGTGAATACCACGTTTTGAGGTATTTGGAGGTTATTAAGGGTGATTTAATATAAAATATGACGCTAGCCGGCGTATTGATTGCCTAATATGCTATTAAATTCATAGTATGCAGTAAAATCATAGCCATGCACCAACAGATTGTCCTGCTCGCCCGCTACAACGCCTGGATGAACGCCAAGCTCTACGACGCAGCCGCCACGCTGCCACCGGCGGCGCTTGCACTGGACCGAGGGGCATTTTTCGGCTCCATCATCGGCACGTTGAACCACCTGGTGGTGGCCGATACGATTTGGCTCAAGCGTTTTGCTGTACACCCGCCCCAGCACACAGCCTTGGACCCTGTGCGCCAACTGCCCAGCCCGACGGGCCTGGATGCGGTGCTGTTTACCGATTTAACAGCACTGCGCGAGCGCCGCACCCTGCTGGACGAGGCCATCACCACATGGGCGGCAGCGTTGACGGCTGAGGATTTGGCCACCAACCTGGACTACGCCACCACGAAAGGCGTGGCCCGCAGCAAGAATTTTGCGGCTTTGCTTTTGCACTTGTTCAACCACCAAACCCATCACAGAGGGCAGGCGACCACGCTGTTGGCGCAGGCGGGCGTGGATGTAGGGGTGACGGATCTGGTGGCGTTGATTCCCGATGTTTTGGCTGACTAGCGTGCAAGTCGGCTTGGTGTCCTACAGGGCAAG
>JAYVJL010000203.1:0-7265 GCA_043769295.1 Polaromonas sp.
ACACGTAACGGCTTGTGTGATGGTCACATGAGGCGTAGGGTTTTCGCAGCTTTGCTGCAGATTAATTTCTGAGGATACAAATGAAGAAACTAAATAAAGTAGCAATGCTGTTTGCAACAGTAGCCATTGCAGGTTCCGCTTTCGCAAATGGTTCAACCACCAACAGCGACAACTGGCGCTCAAATGTTGGTAATTTGCAATGGAAAAACGGCGACGGTACTCTGTGCTGGCGTGACAACTTCTGGACGCCAGCGACTGCTGCTCCAGGTTGTGACGGCGCGATTGCTCCAAAAGCTCCTGCTCCAGCTCCCGTGGCTGTTATAGCACCTGTTGTCGTTGCGCCAGCACCTGCGCCAGCGCCTGCTCCTGCACCTGCACCAGCTGCTGCCGCAACTAAAGTGACTTACGCTGCTGATGCTTTCTTTGACCATGACAAATCAGTTCTCAAACCAGCTGGCAAAGCCAAGTTGGATGACTTGGTTGGCAAAGTCGCAGGCATCAACCTCGAAGTGATCGTTGCTGTTGGACATACAGACTCTGACGGCAGCGATGCTTACAACCAAAAGTTGTCTGTTCGCCGCGCAGAAGCTGTGAAAGCCTACTTGGTGTCCAAAGGCATTGAGAAAAACCGCGTTTACACCGAAGGTAAAGGCGAGAAGCAACCTGTCGCTGACAACAAAACCAAAGAAGGCAAAGCGAAAAACCGCCGCGTCGAAATCGAAGTTGTTGGTACACAGAAGAAATAATTCAACGGATGATCTGGTACGCGTCTAAAACGCGAACCAGTGACTGTTGATCTAAAGAGCCCCTGAGGTCATATTCAGGGGCTTTTTTAATGTTTGCGGCGTGAATGCATGCTTATTTTTGTCAAGCATTCTGTAATACCAAATTATTATGTTCAAATCAAATATGCATACTATTGAATAAAAAATGGACTTAATACTGTGACTGCCGATATTGTAGAACCTGTTGTCAATGCCGACCCTGCAGAGCTAGCCAAATTTTCTGATTTGGCCCACCGCTGGTGGGATTTGCAAAGCGAATTTGCCCCTTTGCACCACATCAACCCCTTGCGTTTGGATTGGATCAACGGATTGGCGTCTTTGTCAGGTAAGCGCGTGCTGGACGTGGGCTGTGGTGGCGGTATTTTGGCTGATGCCATGGCACGCAAGGGCGCAGATGTCTTGGGTATTGATTTGGCTGAAAAATCACTCAAAGTAGCGCAACTGCATGCTTTAGAGGCGCAAACACCGCACATTGCCTACCGCAACATCAGCGCAGAAGCGTTGGCGGCAGAGCAGTCTGGCAGCTTTGATGTGGTCACCTGCATGGAGATGCTGGAACACGTGCCTGATCCTGCTTCTATCGTGGCGGCTTGCAGTGCACTGGTCAAACCTGGTGGCTGGGTTTTCTTTTCCACCATCAACCGAAACACCAGGGCTTATTTGATGGCTGTTGTGGGCGCTGAATACGTCATGGGCATGTTGCCACGCGGCACCCATGATTACGCAAAATTCATCACCCCCAGTGAGCTGGCCAGTTTTGCCCGACAGGCTGGTCTTGACGTCGATGCCATGCGTGGTTTGGACTACAACCCCATATCAAAGCGATATAAACTCAGTGCGGATACCCGCGTAAATTACATGGTCGCGACGCAAAAACCGGTGATTTAGACACCTGCACGACCAAGCATGGCGCCTCATGCTTTTTTCCGCCATTTACGTCGAGAAGCAATCATCTCAACTTATAAATTCCAGCTTTAAGGCATACCCATTGAGCATGAAAGACAAGATCGTCGTCAGAACATCAGATTTTAGGCAGACACCCAAGCACGGTTTGGTGCGGGTGGTGTTGTTTGATTTGGATGGCACCTTGATCGACAGTGCGCCAGATTTGGGTGCTGCTGCCGATAAAATGCGGCTGGACCGTGGCATGGCCTCCTTGCCTTACGAAAAATACCGCCCTATGGCTGGTGCCGGCGCGCGCGGCATGCTAGGCGTGGCTTTTGGGATGGCGCCAGAACATCCCGAATTCAATGTCTATCGCGAGGAGTTTTTCTCCAACTACGAAAGCTGCATGCTGGTGCGCACGCACGCGTTTGATGGCGTTGCCGAATTGCTGGCCAGTTTGCTACTGCGCGGCATGCGCTGGGGCATTGTGACCAACAAGTCCAAACGCTTTACCGATGCTCTGGTGAGCAACATGGCCTTGCTGAACGATGCGGCAGTGGTCATCAGCGGTGACACGACACCGCATGCCAAACCACACCCTGAGCCGATCTTTGAGGCGACGCGGCGTTTAAAACTGGAGCCATTTCAGTGCGTTTACGTGGGAGATGACAAACGCGACATTGAAGCCGGGCGTGCGGCCGGCATGTGCAGTTTGGCCGCCACATGGGGCTACATGGGTGCCCATGACGTCAACAGCTGGGGGGCGGATGCCCATTTGAAGGAGCCAGACAGCCTGCTTGATTGGCTTGATGGCCGGTATTGAAGCCCAGGCTGCTTTGATATTTACCCACAGGACGCTTTGCGCACAGATTTGAAACCGGTCACCACAAAAATCTTGGTTTTTGCTGTATTTTTTATAGCAATTCAGGCAATTATTACGCCGGCTAGAGCTTGTTTTGATAATGCAAAACTGCAAAAACTGCTAACCACCACCCCTGCCAGCCTGATCTACGTCTGGTCCCCGCGCATGGTACTGTCCGCGACGCAGGCGCACCTGGCGGCAGAGCAGGCCCGCTTGCTGGGTTTGCAGTTTGTCCCCCTGGTTGATGGGCGGATCCCAGCGGCTGAATGGCAAAGCGCTTTGCGTGCTTTAAACAATTTAAATACCTTAAAAAAGGTCGCCGAGACCAACAAAGCATCCGCAAAATCACCAACCGACGATGCTGCTGTACTGAGCGCCAGCCAGGCGCTGTGCGCCGCATCCTTGATCGACAGGGACGCTTATCTGCACTTTCCGACCGCTTTTATGGCTCAACACGGGCAGATCCATCCGCAAAAATTGATCGGTGCCATGCCTGCCAACTTTTGGCGCATGGGAATGATGGGAATGATAGGAGTTGGAGCGCGCCAACCACCCCTGAAGATGCCTGCGGAGCAATGCATCGTTCCCAATCAGTTTATCGCACTGGACCCTAAACTGGCGGGTCTGGGCGATAACCGTGAGGTCGCGCTGGGCGCCTATGAACGCATCAGTCCTGATGGCCGCTTTGTACTGCGTTCTTACTCTGGCAAGCGGCTCACGGCGGTGACTGTGGTGGAGCTGCCAGGCCCGCAGCCAGAGACCGTGCCCGAGAGTCAGGTGCGTCAAACCCAGCGCATGTTTGAAACACCGTTCTCCAACGAGGCTTTTCCGGTGCAAGGCAGTTGGCGCTATTTGGTTGATACCAATGGAAGTCACTATGAATTTGCGAACATTCTGCGCAATCAAACCGCAGCCAAACCACTATTTAGAGGGGGAATGACGGGTTTTTATGCGGCCGCAGCCGAGGTGGACAGCACCTATCCTCTGCGCAGCAATCAAGCCGTTCGCATCCGGTCTCTGAGCTGGCCCAACGCCAGCGGCGAGACCGACAGCCAAGGCGAGGGCATGCTGACTGTGCGCACACTCACGGTTGACCCCGCTGAACAGCGTATCCTGGCCGATTCGGGTCGCGTCAATCTTTGCCTGGAGCGCACTGCCATTGACGGCCCCATGTACGCTTTGCCCATGCTGTCGGTGGACGGACGCGAGTTTGCCACCTTGCCGCAAACCCCCGTTGCTGGCGAGCCCACCATGCGGATTTTTGGTTTGGGTACCAATGGGCAGCAGTGTGAACCGCGTGCGCAGTTCAAGTCACAATCCGGCAAGGTCATTTTTGGTTTTGCTGATTGGCAAAAAGAAAAAGAAAAACCTAACGAACAAGGCACTTTGGCCGATGTTGCCTATGAATACCGCGGTCAAATCTGGTGGTACCAACGCGCTGCGGCCACGCCATTCAACCTCGCACCTTGGGAAGATACACCTGTATCGGGTCAATCGGCAAGCTATAAAAATGTCCTGGCCAGCGCATTTCCGGGTATTACCCGTGATGGCCGTGTCATCTACGCTGCGACCTGGAAGCGTTGCACGGGCCTGGTTTGCGCGCCAGAAGGCGGCTACGTGGTGGCGGATCCGTGGCAAAGCAACGCCTACAAAACCCATGTGCTGCAAAACCCGGCGAAGGGCGGTGCGGCGGATAAATCATGTATCACCGTGCAGGATGTCGCCAAAGAACGCGCCGCTTTCGCTGAATTTCACGGTATTTCAAACTGATTTCATATCGATTTTGAGGTCGATTTATGTCGAGGGTCTTGAAATCAGCCAACTCGTCGTAAAATAGGCTTCGAGGGGCTGCACTGGTTTCGACGTGGGTACGGACGCGCAGTGGGGCATGCCGAGCTTGGATCACGCTCGTAAAAATCGATTCAACAAACTAACTGCAAACGACGAACGTTTCGCACTCGCTGCTTAATTGCCAGTGAGCTCTACAACAGCAGGCCGATGGGCTGGGCAAGGGTGGTTTAGCAATAAACCGTCCAGGCTGTAGAGTCATACACATCGGCTGGTTTGAACCTGGGCACCTTAGGTTTGAACAAGACAATAGGATGCTGGCAACCTTGGTAGCGTGCTGCTGCGCGATCAGGGAAGCGAGATACAAATCAGACGGCTAAGCATGTAGATCTACGCGAAAAAGTCTTACGGACGCGGGTTCAAATCCCGCCAGCTCCACCATTTCATCTAAAAACCGCTAACAGTATTCTTTTTGGATACTGTTAGCGGTTTTTTTTCATGTCAATCACTTGAGTCGTTTAGCCGGACATTAGGTAATCGCCACACTCGTGGCGCATGAAGCTTGGATAATCTCTATACCCAAAAGCACGTTAGCTATCTTGCATCAACGTTGCTCATTAGGAAATCGCCATGTCAAATCGTCGTGAATTTATCGTTCATTTTTCATTAGCTACAGGTGCCTTTGGCGCAACAACTTTATCAAATACAGCATTTGCCCAGGCCGCCATGGTCGATGAAAAAGACGCGCAAGCCGCAGCACTTGGTTACAAGGCCGATGGCACCAAGACCGACAAAGTCAAATTCCCAAAATACGCAGCCACGCAAAATTGCAGCAACTGTGCTTTGTACCAAGGCAAAGCGGC
The DNA here is from genome assembly GCA_043769295.1 of Polaromonas sp. Taxonomy (GTDB): domain Bacteria; phylum Pseudomonadota; class Gammaproteobacteria; order Burkholderiales; family Burkholderiaceae_C; genus Aalborgiella. Next base: position 5,184 of record JAYVJL010000203.1, read on the forward strand.
AGACAAAGCAGGCGGTTGCCCATTGTTTGCTGGCAAGCAAGTGGCGGGCAAGGGCTGGTGCAGTGCTTGGGCTAAAAAGGCCTAAAAATCAAAAAAACTATTTCTATCCATGCAAAGCTTGACCATTTACTACGATGGTGAATGTCCGCTTTGCTTGGCTGAAATTCATTTTCTGAAAAGCCGCAACAAGCAGGGTTTGCTCGAATTCGTTGATGTAGCTGCTTCGCAATATGATGAAGCAGAGCATCAACTGTCCTGCAAACTCGCCTTGGCCACGATGCAAGGCCGGCTGGGTGATGGCACCCAGCTTGAAGGCATTCCTGTGTTTGCAGAAGCCTACAAACGGACTAATTTGCCGACATTGGCTTGGTTGTTTTCCAGGCCGTGGCTTGCACCCTTGTTGAACGCTGGCTATTACGTTTTTGCCAAATACCGGCACAGTATTTCAAAAACTGCAGGGCCGATGCTGCTGCGGTTGTCAAAGTGGCATGCACCAGAAGTGACTAAATGAGCTACAGCGTCGTCTGGTTCAAGCGCGATTTGCGCGTTGTTGACCATGCCGCGCTGCATGCAGCAGCACAACGCGGCCCCGTTTTATGTCTTTACGTCATCGAGCCCAGCCTGTGGGCGCAGCCCGATGCGGCGCATCAACATTATTTGTTCTTGTTAGAGAGTCTGCGTGATCTGGATACCGATTTACGTCGTTTTGGTGGTCAATTACACGTTGTAGCCGGCGAATGTGTTGATGTCTTAGCTAGATTATTGATAGCAAATTCGTTTCATTCAATCTATTCGCATGAAGAAACGGGGAATGACATCACCTACAAACGCGACTTGACGGTAGGCAATTGGTGCGCATCAAACAACGTCAAATTCCATGAGTTCAGGCAATTCGGCGTGGTGCGCAAACTCAAAAGCCGTGACGACTGGAAAAGCCATTGGGACAAGCACGTTCGCTCGCCTTTGTTGCCCATTCCAGCGCTTGAGAACCTTCAATTTGTGCCGCTACCGTGGCCGGCAACTTTGCTGCCAAGCCCTGCTAAATTAGGTTTAGAACTTGCAACACCGAAGCAGCGCCAATTGGGAGGACGTCGTTTGGGCTTAGAAGTTTTGCAAGATTTTTTGAATGACAGAAGCGCGCAATATCGGGGTGGCATATCCTCGCCACTGTCTGCACCGACGGCGTGTTCCCGTTTATCGCCGTATTTGGCGTTTGGCTGCGTCAGTCTGCGCGAAGTGGTGCAGTCCACTTATCTCGCGATTGCAGAGTTACCTTCTGGGAATTGGCAAAAAAAGGGATTGGTTGCTTTCGTCAGCCGTTTGTACTGGCACTGCCATTTCATTCAAAAGCTAGAGTCAGAGCCCGAGCTGGAATATCACAACGTACACCGCAGCTACGACGGCTTGCGAGAAAACGACTGGAACCCTGCGCATTTTGAGGCTTTGACAAGCGCGCGCACGGGCTGGCCGCTGGTTGACGCGTGCGTGGTCATGCTGCGTGAGACCGGTTGGCTCAACTTTCGCATGCGCGCCATGCTGGTGTCCGTGGCTGCTTACCCGCTGTGGTTGCACTGGCGACCCGTGGGGCAGTGGCTGGCGCGTCAGTTTTTGGACTACGAGCCGGGCATCCACTGGAGCCAGATGCAAATGCAATCAGGTACAACCGGCATCAACACACCACGCGTGTACAACCCCATCAAACAAGCGCAAGACCACGACCCGCACGGTCATTTTGTGCGCCGATGGCTACCGTATATGCGACGCGTGCCAGACGCGTGGTTGTTTGAACCCTGGCGCATGCCGCAAGTGATGCGAGAGCATTTGAACTTGACAATGGGTATCAACGACGGGAAGGGCGCAGAATTTGACATCCCAGAACCTCTGCTAGACCTGCAAACTGCCACCCGCGAGGCCAAAGCCAAGCTTTTCGGCCTGCGTGCACAACCTGAAGTGAAAGCAGGCAAAGCGGCAATTGTTGAAAAGCATGCCTCAAGAGCCAAAAATCCAGCTATGAAAACAAATTTGCGCAAAAAAACGACGGTTAGTCCAAAGCTGAAGCCCAAAAACCCACAAATCGCCTTG
>JAYVJL010000204.1:0-4252 GCA_043769295.1 Polaromonas sp.
GACTCCAGAATTTCAATGATGTTTGACTGCTTTATGACCTCATAAGTACAGCAAGCTCGCTCAATTCGCCGGCTTTCGTGCTGCTTGGCCCCTGGCACAAAACCAGGGCAAGCGACTGAAAGTCACCCAAAATTTACATCCGCGACAGCGGCCTGCTGCAGCGCCTGCTGGGCATCGCCGACATGGACAGCCTGCTGTCGCACCCCGTCGTCGGCGCCAGCTGGAAAGGCCACGTCGTCGAAAGCCTGCTGGCCGTAGCGCCTCTAGAGGTGACGCCCAGCTTTTACCGCAGCAGTGCTGGCGCGGAAATTGATCTGCTACTGACTTGGCCCAACGGCGAGCATTGGGCGATAGAAGTCAAGCGCAGCACCACGCCCAAAGTCGAGCGCGGCTTTTACAGTGCCTGCGACGACATCAAGCCGGTCAAGAAATGGGTGATTTATCCGGGGATTGAGGCATATCCGCTGGCGGACGATATCCAGGCCATACCCTTGCATACCGCCATGCAGGAGTTGACGAATCGGCGTGGCGATTGAGACAGGGAACTGCGTCGCTACTATGTGCGAAAACCACGAACCGGAAAAATGAACAGCTAGGCACTCGGATTTAATTGGGTTCTGCCCCTCAATATCCACGAGGTTGAGAAAAGCCACGATGACCGCACCAACAACCGTCCCGACAAAGTAGCGAACCGCGTAGTACTCCCACCACCTGTTTTCCATATTCGATATCTCTGATGGAAGCGGCTAACGTTCGCCTTGAAGGCTGCGTATAACGATAGACACACCGACTACACCCCCATCGATGGGAAAGAATGTGCATAAAAAGAGGTCAGAGCCGCTGTCATAAACATCCCTGTTTGAATATGGGTTGTGCCTTCGAGACAGTTCAAGAGCGGAGTTGCACTCGTTGTTAAAGTCAGCTCGAATATTCTCTATGGACGCTAGTTTCCCTGTTTTTTGGTTCTTCCCAAGCGAAATTCTGGCGTATGAAAGCTTGTCATCTTTGTAGCTCATGGAGAGTTCACTTATTTCATAGCCACGCCATTGAGATTTATATTCAAACCCGCCTTTTTCTTTGAAGGCCTGGAATTCTGAATTGCTTGAATGAAGCATCACTAGCGATTTCCGTAAGTAGTCGCCCCCAGAATCCGCAACTTTCTTTTCCTTTTCTAGATACCTCATGATTTCTTCGCTTGACGCGGCCTGTGCGTTAAAGGCAACAGACAAGAGGGCAAGTAAAAGTGATAGTGCTATTGGTTTATTCATGAATACTCAAATAATGAGGGGTGGTATGGCATGCTGAAGGTATCTGTTTTTACCTAACGAGCGAATATCGACTGCAAGGTGATAGAAGAGATTTTTGCGTAGCTTAATTCAAACAGCACCCGAAATCACACCAAAGCCAAATTTATCAATATAAGGCGCATGCACGTGCGCGACAAGATCTCCGAACGGGCAATCGCAAAGCGCACAGGACTGTCGCGCAACACCGTTCACAAATGGCTCCAAACCCCCGAAGAAGTTGAGGCTCCCAAGTACGAGCAGTCCAACAAGGTTTATCTTCCGCCTATGAACTTCGCACTTTCTTCGAGCTTCGCTTTTCGGCAGATAAACGCTGATCGTTAGGCATCACGATTCTCCACTTGCCGAAATGAAGGTTGTCCCACCTTTGCTAGCGCGACGTTAGCGACCCAGAAGGCAATCCAGGCAAGCAAGTGCCCTGCAATAATTCCACCAGGTCGGTTCAGAAATGCCCCCAGTGGCCCGTTCGGTTCAATCTCTTTAGCGGCCACACCTGAAATTAGGACAAGTACAAGGCAACCGTAAAGGGCTAGTCCAGTGAGCGTGATCTTGGTTGTTGCATTGGCGAAGGGCCTGCGACGGAACCAACGGCGCGCAAGCCACCTCAGGGCAAAAAACAGCCCAACAGGAAATATGAAAAAAAATCCCAGGAGAACTAAAACCACCATGGTCGTATGAAGATGTCCATGATGTCTAACGTTGCTGGCAACCGACTTTGATCGGCTTGCCAAGAAAAGTCCGGTTGAGTAACGTAGGCATCCGATTTACCGCCGCAGACGCTTGGCGAGTTTGTAAGCACCTGCGAGTAAACCCGCCACAGCTACGACTCCCCCGCCGATTGCAACAGGGACTGCCCAAGCGGGAGCAGTTCCGATACCGACGAGAGCTAGTGCTGGGCCTGCCCACCCACCGATCGCCGCGCCCGCCGTGGCAAATGGCACTGTGGCAGCAATGCCTACGCCGCCCGTGACCATACCAACCCCTGATCCAAATACGCCTCCTGCCACCCCGCCTACAGCAGCGCCAGCGGCACTGATTGCAGCTGTAGATCCGGTTCCAGCAGCGATAACACCCGCAGCAGTTACGGCAGACCCGCCAACGACAGCAGTGCCAATTGCCGCGTTTCCAACTAATCCTTGTCGGGAGACCTTCTGCTTTTCAGTTTGTTTTGAAGTGTGGTCATTCATTGTGTTGTCGCGTTGGTTGGAGGGTCTGGTGAATTTATTGATTATTCATTATGCATTGCGTCAAACGGCTGACATCTGACGTCTGACGTCAGACAAGCTCAATTTGGATTTCGGACGCCCACGGTCGAAATTCTACGCACGGCAAAACCGTCTGATGGCCACGGGGCGAGGGCCAAGTCTTTCAAATTGCATTTGAATACGGTGTTCCGTTCAACTCGCTATAAATCGGCGGCAATAAAGCCCCATCAAGCCCCCAAGGGCCGCACAAAATCACTCGCCCAGTTCTCCAGCCTCAGCCCCGCCACCCGTTCAAATTCGCGGAGATTGTTGGTCACCAGCGTGCAGTCGTCGGCGTGGGCGTGGCAGGCTATCCAGAAGTCATTGGCGCCTATAGGTCTGCAGGCCATCAAGCCCTGGGGCGAGGCGACGCGCTGAGCGGGCTGCCCTGCAGGACAATTTAGCCTGCATCCAGCTCGAGCAGCAAAGCCGTCACGACAGCCAGCAAGCCCGGCAGGGACTTCTGGGCGATATTCCAGACGACGGTGCTGTCTACTGCGGCATAGGCGTGAATCAGCTGATTTCTGAACGCCACAATTTTTGACAGCTCGGGTATGCGGGCGGCCAGGGTGGGCTCAAGTTTTGACAACTGGTTAAGCGCTTCAACCGATGATTTCAAACTTGCGCTCTACCGCAGCGTTTACCAGCGCAGAGTCAGCATAGGACTTGGCGTCCATTCCTACCGTAAACCCCTCAATCACACGCGCAGCTTCGGCCGCATCCCACAAAAATGCGCGCGGGTCACGTTGCTGCATAGACCAGCTCGCGGTTTTGGTTGATGCTGGCAAGCACGTAGGGATTGCGCACGGCGTTTGCCTGCACCAGATCGACAGCGCGGCCGAGGATTTTTTCCAGATCGACTTTGGCGCCGAAAAATTCATTTAAGCCCGGTTGGGTCGTCGGCAAAAACTCCACCAAAAAGTCTGCATCGCTGGATTTTTCAACAAAATCAAGCGCACGCGCGGCCGAACCAAAAACCTCCAGCCGGGCGATGCCGTATTTGGCACACACCTGGACAATAGTGGGGAGTTGGCGTTGGATGGATAAGTGCATGTCTGGCATGGTAGCAAGGCAGGCCGACTTGCCTTTCCGTTTACTTCACAAACCCGCGTCGTCAAGCCGGGTGTCAACCCATCAAGCCCCCACGGGCGGCACAAAATCGCTCGCCCAGTTCTCCAGTCTCAGCCCCGCCACCCGTTCAAATTCGCGCAAATTGTTGGTCACCAGTGTGCAGTCGTCGGCGAGGGCGTGGCAGGCTATCCAGAGGTCGTTGGCGCCTATGGGCGTGCCCGCTGCACGCAGCCGGGTGAACTGCTGCGCGTAGTGCTCGCAAATAGACCGGTCGACACCATAGCGCACCGGCACCCTGCGGGCCAGCGCTTCCAGGCGGCGCAGCACGTCGGGTTTGCGGGTGCTGCGCTCGGCACCCATGCGTAGCTCGGCGAAGGTGAAAAACGACATACACAAATCGGCGCTGCTGCCCAGCGCGTTGACTCGTTCTGCCACGAGCGGGGGCTTGTTCTTGATCAGGTAAATCAGGATATTGGTGTCCAGCATGTACCTCACAGGGGCTCCCGCTCCTGCATGGCTTGCTGCTCGGCCTGCCCGGACTCCAGAAGGGCGACAAATTCATCGTCAAACCCGCTGAGCGCGTCGAGCAGGGCAGCGCCCCGGTCGGTGGGCACGGGGTGAAGCACCAGATCA
>JAYVJL010000205.1:0-8259 GCA_043769295.1 Polaromonas sp.
CCAGCCGCGCAATCACATTCGCCATCGTGAACGTCTTGCCCGACCCCGTGACCCCCAGCAGCGTCTGAAACACCTCCCCGTCATTCACCCCCTCCACCAGCTTGTCAATCGCCTGCGGCTGATCGCCCGCCGGCGGGTAGGGTTGGTACAGCTCGAACGGCGAGCCGGGGTAGCTGATGAACTTGCCGGGCGCGATCAGGTTTGCGGCCTTGGATGCTGGGATTTCAGCTATATCAGGTACTGAATTGGCGATTGGGCTAACGACTTTTAGCGTGGATTTAGACATGGGTAGCTATTCTTTTAATAGCAGCTTAGGCATATATTACGCCGGCTGCAGTGGAATTTTTTATCTAAATAGATTGCAAAACATAAAACTGTTTATTCGTACAGTATAGTGTTTATAGACTTGCTACGGGAATTAAAGTTCACATATCAATTAACAGAATTTGCGGCATACACTACTTCAGACGATTTTATATATTCCAGAATGAAAGCATGCAGATGACCCAATCCAACACGGCCGCTTTAATTTCGGCCCTTGCGCTCATATCGATAGTTCTGTCAGGTTGTGCCGAAACAACACCCATACAGCCAACGAGTTCGGGTAAATCGCAATTTGAAGGGGCGGTCTTCCAAGGTGAATCCGTTACCATCAGCAAAAGTAGCTCCGGAAGCGAGGAATTCCGAGTGTTCCATCAAGGTGCTACTGGTTTTGTATCTGTACAGTCAGTACGTGAGGATGCAGAGCAACGCGCGACACAATTTTGCGAACGCAAGGGCAAGGCGATGAAGCCTTTACGGGAAACAACATCCAAACCACCCCATATTCTCGGAAACTTCCCACGCATCGAAATCATCTTCAGCTGCGCTGAAAAGCCGGGGGCTGTGTCCACACCAGCAGGCGATGATCCGAAGTACGTAAAGCTCGTCAACCTCAAAAAGCTCTTGGACACCAGTGTCCTTTCACAGCAAGAATTCGAGCGTGAAAAGGCCAAGATATTGAGCCAACCATGAATGTGGGGGCGCATGAGATTTTGCCAATTAAGTCCAAATCCCACATTGAGTGGACATTCCAAGTCAAGAATAGGCTAAATGCAGTAATATGCCACTGAAAAAACTGGTCGATGAACTATACGAAAAGCGTCCAAGTGGTGTGCTATATCACTATGCATCCCTAGGTTCCGCTATCAAAATCATCGAAAGTCGTTCGCTTTGGGCAACCGATATTCGTTACTTCAACGACACTGCTGAGTTAAATCACACAGCCACTTTGCTTAGGGCTGAAATCGCCAAGCGGCTTGCACAGCATGGCTGCGACTCAAACCTCTTGACACAGTTTGAGAGCTGGCTTACACACCGAATCACTGATGGGCACATGCAATTCGTCACATGCTTCACTGAGAATGGAAACTTGTTAAGCCAATGGCGTGGATATTGTCCGCCTTCGCGGGGCATAAGCCTTGGGTTTAGTGCTCAGAGTCTCGTTGAGAGTGCCAAAAATCAACAATTTAGTATCGGTAAATGCCTGTATTCTTTGGAAAGGCAAAAAGGTCTGGTCGCACACCTTATTGAATCCATCGAGAGCTTAGCGAAGCTGGAAGGCGAGAACACTGATACGTCGAAAAGACATCCGATGAACTCATTTTTCGATGTATTTGAAAAGGTGGAAACCGACTTACTGAAAATTGCGGCACTGATTAAGCACCCATCCTTTTATGAAGAGCAAGAATGGCGCGCCATATCACCCGTCCTTGAAAACTATGTTGCATCACCGATCGAGTACCGTGAAGGTACATCCATGCTCGTCCCGTTCATTAGGTTCACTTTGCCAAGCGCGATTGACCGACAGATTGATATTGACAATGTGTACATTGGGCCTACGCCTCACATAAACAATTCAGTGAATTCGTTGTCCAATTACTTGTCAAAGAGTCGTGCTAGCCCAAGGAACGGGGTGTCGTACTGCCAAATACCGTACCGCGCGTGGTAAGAAGCCTAACCTGTTGGCATGAAGAAAATGACCGCTTTCGCCCTCATCCCCCTCCTCCTGCTTTCCGCCCTCGCCCACGCCGCCGAGCCGCAGGCCACCAAATCCGAAATCGCCCACCTATTCACCACGTTAGAGGCCTCCACCTGCCAGTTCAACCGCAACGGCTCGTGGTACAGCGCCAAGGAGGCATCTAGTCATCTGGCTACGAAATACAAGTATTTGCAGGACAAAGACCTGGTGCCTACTGCGGAAAAGTTCATTGAACGGGCGGCGACTGGGAGCAGTTTGAGTGGGAAGGCTTACCAGATCAAATGTGCGGACACGGCGGTGCAGCCGAGTGGGCCATGGTTTCAGGCGGTGCTGGAGAAGAATCGGGCTGCACCGAAGAGCAAATAACTGCTATATATTCAGTAGCACCTTAGGCAATAAATACAAAGGCTAGAGTCGCATTTATCTTAAAAATGTTTCTTTTTTGACCGATTTAACTACTTTTTCTCCGCATTTTCCGCCTTTTCCCCTTTTGCATGAGAACCGGATAATCGGACCATGACAACCCAACAATCACGTTTTCAAACGCTTTTCAACACCCGCCTGCCCCTCATCCAGGCGCCCATGGCCGGTGCGCAGGACCACCGCATGGCCGTCGCGGTGTGCAACGCGGGCGGTTTGGGCTCGCTGCCCGCCGCGATGCTGAGTCTGGACGCTTTGCGCACTGAGCTGGCGCAGATATGCGCCCAAACCGACCGGCCCTACAACGTCAACTTTTTCGTCCACACGCCGCCGGTGTTCAATGAAGCACGTGAAACCGCTTGGCGCGCCGCCTTAAAGCCGTACTATGACGAGTTTAGCGACGAGCTGGGCCTGGACGTCAACAACATCCCCACCGGCCCCGGTCGTGCGCCGTTTACCCACGAAGCGGCTGATGTGCTGGAAGCCTTCAAGCCGCCGGTGGTGAGTTTTCATTTCGGCCTGCCAGCACCAGATTTACTGGACCGCGTCCGCCGTTGGGGCAGCAAAATCATCGCTTCTGCCACCACGGTGCAAGAAGCGCTGTGGCTGGAATCGCAGGGCGTGGATGCGGTGATCGCCCAAGGCCTGGAAGCTGGCGGCCACAGAGGGCATTTTTTGACACCGGATATCGGTTTTGACCTGAGCCAGCAACTCGGCACCTTCGCCCTGCTCCCGCAAATCGTGCAAGCCGTGCGGGTGCCGGTGATTGCGACTGGCGGCATTGTCGATGCGCAGGGCGTGGCTGCGGCGTTGTCGCTGGGCGCGGCCATGGCGCAGGTGGGTACGGCGTATTTGTTGTGCCCCGAGGCGCTGACCTCGGCCGTCCACCGCGCGGCGCTCAAAAGCCCAGCGGCGGCACACACCGCCTTGACCAACCTGTTCACAGGCAGACCCGCGCGCGGCATCGTCAACCGCTTGGTGCGCGAGTTGGGGCCTATCAGCACCGCTGCGCCCGCGTTTCCGCTGGCCACCGGCGCCATCGCCCCGCTACGGGCCGCTGCTGAAAAGACAGGCAGTGGCGACTTCACGCCCTTGTGGTCGGGTCAAAACGCCAGCGGCTGCCGTGAAATTGGCGCGGCAGAGTTGACGCGGGCTTTGATGGTGGGATTGGACGCAGCTAAGACAAATGTTGCATAAGCACTTGTTGCAATACAGCAAGTTGGGCTGGCGAAGCACTGTACCTTGTTAAAATGGGTTTACTTTTTGAAGAAATGCCAACCGAACGATTTCTTGCCATTTGTCCGCTTTTCGTTCTGTTTCGTCACCCTGTTTTTAACTTCTCTAGGATTTTTCAATGTCATCAGCATCGTCCATGTTCAGCGCCGTAGAAATGGCCCCTCGCGACCCGATTTTGGGTTTGAACGAACAATTCAACGCCGACACCAACCCCGCCAAAGTCAACCTTGGCGTGGGCGTGTACTTTGACGACAACGGCAAACTGCCTTTGCTGAAATGCGTACAAACCGCCGAAGCAGCCATGGCTGCCGCCCCAAAACCACGCGGTTACCTGCCGATTGACGGCATCGCCGCCTACGATGCAGGCGTCAAAGCGCTGGTGTTTGGTGCAGACAGCGAGCCAGTAACATCCGGTCGCGTCGCCACCGTGCAAGCCATTGGCGGCACCGGCGGACTCAAAATCGGTGCTGACTTTTTGAAGAAATTGAACCCTAACGCCAAAGTATTGATCAGCGACCCCAGCTGGGAAAACCACCAGGCCCTGTTCACCAACGCCGGCTTCAAGGTTGAAACCTACCGCTATTACGACGCCACCACACGTGGTTTGAACGTAGCCGGCATGCTGGCTGATTTGACCGCCGCGCCTGCCGGCACCATCGCCCTCTTGCACGCCTGCTGCCACAACCCAACCGGTTACGACATCACCGCCGCCCAGTGGGACCAGGTTGTCGCCATCTGCAAAACCAACAAGCTCGTACCGTTTTTAGACATGGCCTACCAAGGCTTTGGCTACGGCTTGAAGGAAGATGGTGCTGTGATCCAGAAGTTTGTCGACGCCGGTTTGACCTTCTTCGTCTCCACCTCTTTCAGCAAAAGCTTCAGCCTGTACGGCGAGCGCGTGGGCGCTTTGAGCGTCTTGTGTACCGACAAGTTGGAGGCCGACCGCGTGCTGAGCCAGCTCAAAATCGTCATCCGCACCAACTACAGCAATCCACCCACCCACGGCGGCAGCGTCGTCGCGGCGGTGCTGAACAGCCCGGAGCTGCGCAAACAGTGGGAAGATGAACTGTCCGAGATGCGCGTCCGCATCAAAGCCATGCGCAGTGCGTTTGTCGAAAAACTCAAAGCCGCCGGTGTCAAGCAGGACATGAGCTTCATCACCACGCAGATCGGCATGTTCAGCTACAGCGGCCTCTCCAAAGACCAAATGGTCCGCCTGCGCAACGAGTTCGGCGTCTACGGCACCGACACCGGCCGCATGTGCGTGGCCGCGCTGAACAGCAAAAACATTGATTACGTGTGTGCATCTATCGCCAAGGTGATGTAAATCTCTCCGTCAAAGCTCTATTCATGCCAAATTCGGCTTGAACAGGGCTGTAGCGGTCACAGCCGAGTCAGAAATGCAAGCCAACGGCTATGACAAGCTCTTTGATGGCAAACGCATGATTTTTGGCGGTTTCCAGACGATTGTTGAGGCTTAAAACCCAAAGGCGCACCATGACCAACGACATCTGGCTCAATCTGCCGGTCAAAGACCTGGCGAAATCCATCCACTTCTTTATCCAGATCGGCTTCTCGCACAACCCCGGCCCTGGCAATACCGCCCATTCAGCCAGCTTTTTGGTAGGCGACAAAAAAGTCGTGTTGATGCTCTTTGCACAAGACATGTTTGCCGGTTTTACGCGGCAGCAGCTGGCGGATACATCCAAAGGTTCTGAAGTGCTGTTTTCACTGGGTGCACTTAGCCGTGAAGACGTGGACAACTACGCCAAAAACGCCAAATCAGCTGGCGGCACCGTGTTTGCCGAACCGGGCGAGTCCAACGGCTTCATGTACGGCTGCGGCTTTTGCGACCCCGACGGCCACCGCTGGAACGCGCTGTTCATGGATATGAGCAAGTTGCCGGCTTGATTTCACTTTTTTGACGATTTGAGCGATCAAATTGGCACTTAGCCGGCGTATTTATTGATTATTTAGCTATTAATTTTATAGCAAATTAAGCTGTCAGACTGATTAAACACGCCTCCAGCCCCGCAAACGCTATTTGCCACCCTCGATAGAGCCGTATTTGTTGACCGCCTCGTCGCGGAATGCTTTGTTGGGTAGGCCTGGCGCGCCGTGAGCAGTATCTGTACGTTGTCGCACATACAGGGCCGTTATCGAGGGCATAACATCGTTGGACAGTTTACGGATTGAGCCCCATGCTCATTCCACCTTCAACCGCACCAGGAGAAGCCCATGAATCCATTGACCACCCCACCGCCAAACACCGAACCTGTCGACGAAGACCTTGCCGAGCAGGCCAACCCCGGCCACGGCATTCCGTCGCAAGACCCGGATGCTGCGGCGCAGACGCTGCTGAAACCCCATGAAGCCGAGCGCGAGGCCAACTCGGCGCTGATAGGCGGCGGCGTGGTGGCAGGTGCGGCCACGGGTGCCGCCATCGGAATTGTTGTGGCAGGCCCAGTAGGTGTTTTGGTCGGAGCCTCGCTGGGTGCCGTTGCCGGCGCTTTGGGCGGAGCCGCCGCTGGCGCTGCGGGGAGCACAGAGGATTCGACCAGCGTCGAACAACCGTCCAAAAAAACAAGGTCCACAGACGCCGCACGCCTGCACATCGATGACAGCGGTGGCGACGGCAGACCCGTGGTACTGATTCATGGCTGGCCACTGTCAGCCCAGGCCTGGGAGCCGCAGGTGTCGGTGCTTCAAGCCGCTGGCTATCGCGTGGTGGCGTATGACCGAAGGGGCTTTGGGCGTTCAGACAAGCCGGAATCAAGTTACAGCTACGACGTGCTGGCCGACGACCTGCAACGCGTTATGGATCAGTGCGGTCTGCAGGACGTGACGCTGGTGGGTTTCTCGATGGGCGGGGGCGAAGTGGCACGCTATATCGCACGGCACGGCGAATCGCGCCTGCGCAGCGTCGTGTTTGCCGCGGCCGTACCGCCCTACCTGATGAAAACGGCTGACAACCCCGAAGGGCCGCTCACGCCCGAGAAGGCGCAACAGAGCAAGCACGCGCTTGAGCAAGACCGGGGCGCCTTCTTCAACGAGTTCACCCAGAATTTCTTCTCGGCCAACGGTACGCTGCTGGTCACCGAGTCGCAGCGCAGCGCGGCAATCGCCCTGTGCCAAGAGTCAGCGCAGCACGCGGCGCTGGCGTGCATGGACGCGTTTGCCACCACCGACTTCCGCGAAGACCTGAAGAAGGTGACGGTGCCCACGCTGGTGATTCACGGCGATGCGGACGCGATCGTGCCTTTCGAAGGCTCGGGCCAACGCACCCATCGCGCCGTGCCACACAGCCAACTGGTGACTGTAGGCGGTGCACCGCATGGGTTTAACGTGTCGCATGCGCAGGCGTTCAACGATGCGCTGCTGTCCTTCCTGCGGGTGTGACCGGCGTTTTCCTGCCCAATTTCAGCACCCAAGGATCTGCCATGCCACAAAAAGCCTGGAGCGCCAAGCGCGAACGTCAGTACGCCCATATCAAGGACAGCCTGCTTGAAGGTGGCAAGTCTGAATCCTTAGCCCAAGAGATCGCGGCGCGGGTCGTCAACAAGGAAAGGGCGCAGCACGGTGAATCGGTGACCAGCAGCGCCTCTTCGATCAACGACATATCTGCGGGGCGCCGTGGGGGACTCAGGTCGCATCAGGGTCCCGGCGGGCGCACCGTCGCCCAACTTCGCAACGAGGCGAAGCAGCGCGGCATCAAGGGGCGATCCTTCATGAACAAGGCACAGCTGGAGGAGGCCCTGAAGGCGTAACGCAGTAATAGTCATGTCGAGGGATCGATGCCATCCTGTATCAATACTCAAACCCATTGACACTTTTAAACAAGGAACCATCATGAAAGTTCAAGCCTATATCAGTTTTGCCGGCCGCTGCGAAGAGGCACTGGAGTTCTACAAAAAGTCCATCGGTGCCGAAGTCACTGGCCTGATGCGCTGGAAGGAAAGCCCCGACCAGAACATGAAACCGCCGCTGGGCTATGAGGAGAAAGTCATGAACGCCGCCTTTCGGATTGGCGACACCCAGCTGATGGCCGACGACGGGATGGGCGAAAAAACGCCGGAGTTCAAGGGAATGACTCTTGCGATCGAGGTGGCCGATGATGTTGAAGCCAAGCTTGTTTTTACCGCACTCGGTGAGGGGGGAAAAGTCACGATGCCCATGACAAAAACGTTCTGGAGCTCATCCTTCGGCATGTTGACCGACAAGTTTGGTGTGCCGTGGATGGTGAATGTTGAAACGCCAAAAACTTGAGGGTGGTACAGCATGACCGCACACCCACAACTCAAACCGGCAAGTGAGCTGGCGAAGAACAACGGCGTTCGTTTCCCAAATGAGAGCAGCGACTATCGCATTGCCCGCGATTCGCTGCTTGCTGAAGAAATCGAACTCAGGCGCCACATCGAACGGGTGGCAGAGCAACGACGCGCTCTGCCGGCGGGTGGCACCGTACCCAAGAATTACGCCTTCACCGGCGAGAACGGCCCTGTCAATTTCTCCGAGTTGTTTGGGGATAAGCAAACGCTGGCGGTCTACAGTTACATGTACGGACCACAGCGAGAGCAACCTTG
>JAYVJL010000206.1:0-3179 GCA_043769295.1 Polaromonas sp.
CCCATGATCTGTCAGGCGCTCAAGCCGCATTGCAAAAAAGCTGACGGCACGGCGATACCGATTGATGTGCATTTGATGGTTGAGCCGGTTGATGCACTGGCAGCAGCGTTTGCCGATGCAGGTGCAGACTTCATCAGCTTTCACCCCGATGCATCCGGCCACGTCCACCGCAGCATTCAGGCCATCAAAGCCAAAGGCTGCAAGGCAGGACTGGTCTTCAATCCCGCCGCGCCCCTGGACGTGCTGGACTGGGTGATTGACGACATAGACCTGATTCTGATCATGAGCGTCAACCCCGGTTTTGGCGGTCAGTCATTTATTGACAGTGCATTGCGAAAGATTGAAGCGGTACGCAAGCGTATTGATGCATCGGGCAAAGACATCCGGCTGGAGGTCGATGGCGGCATCAAAACTGAAAACATTGTGCGTGTTGCTGCTGCGGGGGCAGATACCTTTGTGGCCGGAAGCGCCATTTTTGGCAAGCCGGATTACAGGGGTGTGATTGATGCTATGCGGGTGGCGTTGGCGAAGTAGAAGAAGCTAAAACTGCAAAAATTCCTACAAAATAGTTCTGTAGCCCAATAAATTCGGGTATAAATAGCTACTATTTTTATAGCAATTAGTTAGATACCCTGTTCCCCCATGATTTTGTAAACATGCTCATTTGTGATGACTTCGTCACGTGCGGTCAGTACCACATATTTACCTCGAGCAATAGATGTCTGTTTAGCCGAAAATTTTTCAATCTTTGGACGTTTGATCTTTCCCGCCTGGTACAAGTCGTACTGCAATTGCATACCTGCCCACAACTCGGGGCTGGTACCAAAAGCATCGGCCAAGCGAAAGGCCATATCAGCAGAAATATCCGATGCGCAAGTCACCACACGGTACAAAGTTGTACGGTTGATCCCCAACTTGGCGGCAGCTTGCGTGACAGGAATATCGCCCAGATACTCTTTCAGGACTTTGCCAGGGTGTGGTGGGTTTTGCATGCATGTCATATTTAAATCTACGTTATCTATTCGTTATTCACCTCAATATAACGGTCTTGACGCTATTCATCAATGCGATACTGAAAACCGCTTAACGCGCAGACCATGAACGGCTTAATCGCCGCCAAAGCTAATATTGCGGGCACACCAATCGAGTTTCAAAACAAGATGTCTGCGCGCCGTATTGGTAACTGCTGAACCGCTTTATATGAAGACCGCCATCATCAACCTGGACGGTACGATGGTCGACACTGGTCGTATTGACTAGTGGCTTGTTCTTTTGGTTTGGACTGTATTTGATGCATATTGCAGCAAGTTAAGTTCACCACTTGTTTAGTAGGAAGCAGAATTAATTATTGTGAACAAATTAAGGGTCATTCCGGCGGGATTTTTAACTTAATAACGTGAATGAATATGCAACTGAATCAACATTCTTAGCTGACAGGGTCTCTAGGTCGCGCCTGCACTTATATTGAGTACGACATAAACTATGAGACATAGAGCATCTTGAGCGATTTCAGCGCTATTAACAAAATGGGAGTCAAAATGCAACGCTGCTGCACAACACAAAATATCTTCTATATAAGATTGATAAACCCTGCATCTGTAGAAATTAAAGTGACACTAAAAATTAGACTTTAGTGCTTTAGTTGGTTAAATAATTGTGCTGAGTCTACGATATCTACAGTCATGGTAACTCCAGAATCTAAGCGCAAATTTAGATCAATTGCGCGTGAGCTTGGCGTTGTAGCTGCGTCAAGCCCACAAAATGCAAAACGGATGGTCAAAGCCGTTTTACATCTTTGGCAAAAAAAACAATTCGCACATCTTGCCGCAAAAACGCCATACGGGACTACTCTCCTTCTAAAAAATGTGTGCGTACAAAGGTTTACTGAATGGCTCATCGCGCAGCCTTTCAACGACGCGGCTTTCTGGCTCGCGACTGCATACGCTACATGGGTTGGTGACGAAGTACGTTCCAAACAGGCTTTGTATTTCACCCCTCCAAAACTCGCTGACAGAGTTATTGACGACCTAGTGGCGCGCGGTGCGTCACTCATTAACAATCATTGGTATGACCCAGCGTGCGGTGGTGCCGCTTTTTTGGTGCCAGTTGCAAAGCGTATGGCAGTAGAGCTGGAGCAAACAGGTTTGACATCGATTGCGATTCTCAAAAAAATCGAAAAACAAATTAGTGGCACTGACCTCAATGAAACACTTCTAGATTTATCGGCTCAGTTTTTACTTATGGCTTTATCAAAGCATATTGATGCTAGCGGCTTTACACCGACCTTTTTACTGAATAAAGGCGATGGTCTATTGATAGAGGAGGAGGGAAAACTCAAAGCGAATGTTGTAGTCTGCAATCCGCCATACCGAAAACTAAATACCATTGAAACTAAAAAATATGCCGCTGGTTTTTGGGAGGTGATTCGCAATCAGCC
Organism: Polaromonas sp.; assembly: GCA_043769295.1. Classification (GTDB taxonomy): domain Bacteria; phylum Pseudomonadota; class Gammaproteobacteria; order Burkholderiales; family Burkholderiaceae_C; genus Aalborgiella. The sequence continues at coordinate 2,438 of JAYVJL010000206.1, forward strand.
TAACATTTACGGATTGTTTATTCACAAGACTATTAGCATGGTTCGTCCGGGCGGATTAGTGGGGTTGCTAACGCCCACCAGTTTCCTTTCTGGCACATCATTTTCCAAGTTGCGTAGCTGCATTGTTAAAAATAGCGATGTGCTCCAAATTGACATGCTGAGTGGACGCGCTTCAACGTTTATTTCGGTAACGCAGGAGGCTGTGATTACGATTCTTCAATCCAAGCTAGAGTTTGAGAGGCGTGACACTGCAACCACATTAGTACGTGAGCGACTTACAGAAATTTATGCACTGAATGCACAGGGTGCTTACCACCTAGTAGGTAGTAGTCGGTTGTTGGGCAATGGGGTACTTTGGCCAATACCTCGCTCTTTGTCTGATGCCGCGCTCATGCGTGGCGCACTGCAGTGGACTAGTCGGCTGTGTGATTACGGCTATTCGCCCAAAATCGGGCATCTAGTTCCGTATCGGGATGAACGCAAACGCTTTCCTAAGCGACCAAAGCGCAAGGATCAGTCTCGCGTCGTACCTATTGTTTGGGCGGGAGATATTACGGTTGCGGGCTTTGAGCACGGCAGAACTCACAATCTTGACCGGGTGGACTATTTTGTGGAGGTGTCGAACCCCACTCATCCAAGTGTTATCAGAGCTCCCAGCGTGGTTCTTCAACGTCTTACATCAAACGATCAGGCTCACCGCCTCATTGCATGCGCTGTACCGCACGAGTGGCAGACCGAAGAA
>JAYVJL010000207.1:0-7563 GCA_043769295.1 Polaromonas sp.
TGATCCAGATATTTTCATCGTTGATGAGGCGCTGTCTGTTGGGGATGCAAAATTTCAAGCCAAATGCTTTGATCGATTACGGCAGCTTAAAGAAAATGGCACCTGCATCTTGCTGGTAACCCACTCAAGTGAACAAATCGTTTCACATTGTTCAAGTGCCATCCTGTTAAATCAAGGTATTCAACTCGAGTCCGGTAAGCCCAAAGATGTCGTCAACCGGTATCTGGATCTATTGTTTGGGAAAGAAAAAAGCGCAACAACGCCAGCGACAGAAAAAATGCCAGACATGGTGGCAGCCCTCCCTGATGCCAGTTCGTATCAACTGAATAACCTAGAAGATACCTTTGCAAAACGCCCTGGTTACAACCCCCATGAATACCGATGGGGCGATGGCACCGCAACCATCTTGGATTATTTCCTGGCCGCTGAAGACGATCATTACCCCACTGCGGTAAGTACGGGTCAAAACATAACCCTGGCTGTCTCCATAAAATTGAATCAAGATTTTCACCGTCCCATACTGGGCATCACCATCAAGACCAAAGAAGGCATTACCGTCTATGGCGTGAATTCTGAGACGCTTGGCTGTACGGATTTGGGTGAAGCAGGGCAAAGTGGCGCCGTGATCCAAGCCCATTCTGTTTTTAAATGCACCCTGGCGGCTGGTGATTACTTCATTTCCTTGGGTCTTGCCACCAAGCATGGGGAAGAAGTCATCCCGCACGATAGGCGATACGACGCCATCCATTTACAAGTACGTCCCACTGAACAATTTTTTGGCCTGGCGGACCTAGGGCTAACAATGACTGCTAAAAAGATGGTCCAATGAAAATATTAGTTGAAAAATCAGGGTATGTGCTGGACGGTTTAACTGATATCTGGCTAAAACCGACATACAAAGGCATCGCCTACAGCGATGGTGATGAAATTGAAACGCGCATTGCCACAATCATCAAGCAGGCAACCGATATATCAACACTGTCGACAGAGCTGCGCCAACACTGTACAGACTGGCCATCGCAATACCATTTAACCAGTGCACGCGCCAACATCCTGCGGCCCTTTGAGCCTATTTTTCAGGGGGCCAATGTGCTGGAAATAGGCGCTGGCTGCGGTGTAATTACACGTTACCTCGGTGAATGTGGTGCACAGGTGTTAGCCCTTGAAGGCAGCCCACGCAGGGCTGCCATAGCGCGATCACGTACCCGCGACCTTGAAAATATCACGGTGCTGTCCGAGAAGTTTGACCAGTTTCAATGCGACCAGCAGTTTGACGTCATCACGCTGATTGGCGTGCTTGAATATGCCAATCTATTCACGCCCGGAGAAAACCCGGCGCTGACCATGCTGGAGCGTGTACGCACGCTACTCAAGCCAGAAGGCAAGCTAATCATTGCCATTGAAAATCAGTTGGGTTTAAAGTATTTTGCGGGTGCGCCAGAGGATCATCTAGGGCAGCCTATGGTCGGCATTGAAGGCCGATACGGCAAAGATCAGCCGCAAACCTTCGGACGCAAAGCATTGGCAGACTTGCTCAAGCTGGCCGGTTTCGAGCAATCCAGTTTTTTAGCGCCATTTCCAGATTACAAATTACCAACTTCCATCGTCACAGAAGAAGGATTTTCGAATAAAAATTTTGATGCATCCGCCTTCGCTTGGCAAAGCGTACGTCGTGATCCGCAGTTACCTGAGCTTTGCCATTTTTCCCTGGAGTTGGCCTGGCCCGTCATTTTCGCCAATGATCTAGGCTTGGACGTGTCCAACTCATTTTTGGTTATTGCATCCCCCACCATCCAGCCCTTGGTGGCTGCCGGTGACCTGGCGTACCACTATTCAACAACGCGTCTTGAGCCTTATTGCAAAGAAACCATATTTTCCAGCAGTGACGCCACAAATATAGCTGTACGTTATCAACGCCTGGGCCGGCCAAGCGCCGCAAGTGATGCCAAAAATCCATACATGGCATTTGTGTGCCCCGAGACGGATCGGTATGTTTTAGGCAAACCACTCTCCCAGGAATTCGTCCACATCGTCACGAAAGATGGTTGGACCTTTGAGCAAGTCGGGCAATTCGTAAGCCGGTATTTATCAATCTTGGCTGTCGTCGCTAAAACCGACGGGTTTGCAGTAGATGCCGCATCACCCACCCCGGCATTGCCAGGGCAGTACATTGACTGCATGCCCCAAAATATCATGGCTGATATACAGGGTAATCACACGTTCATCGATAAAGAGTGGCAACTAACCGAGCCCGTTGAGATAAACCACCTGGTATTTAGATCCCTGCTTTTTCTTTGCGACGCCATCATACGCTTTGGCCACCCTGCTACCGGTGGAAGTTTAACGATTTTCCAATTCATTGAAAAAGCATGTGTGGCTGCCGGTTTGAAAGTCCAGCATGGCGATTTCGACCGTTTTGAAGCACTTGAATCTAAACTCCAACTGGCTGTTAGCGGCATGGATCCCCAAGCATTTTTCAAAATGCAAAAGGGCCGCATGTTGCCCATGATGACTTTAAGTCAAATAGTTGCCGAACGAGACTTGCAGATCAGCCAGTTAAACCAGCGCATTGCAAATTTGCACAAGTCGGCGAGCTGGCGGATGATGGCTCCAATACGATTTATATCTAGGCAATTAAAACGGATTATGGCGATCGTAATACTTGCGTTGCCTGCTAATAAATTGGATGATGGATTCATCAGCAATACAAAAAAAGACGATTAATTTCTATTAATCTGTGATTTATAAAAGCATGATTCAAAATGAAACAGTTTGATATTGCATTTCGCATCCCCAATGATTGTATAGGCCCAAGGCGCGAACCGCTATTCATGCATTTTTTGTCATGCGCGGCTTGTTTGATCAACATAAAGCCGCAAAGGGACTCTGCCAAATAATGAGTGCATTTTATAAACACAGCCTCATCGCCCTAGCTGCATGCGGTGAGATCGGCGGTAGTACGAATGGCGCCTAGGAGTTTTCGAATCAACACAGTGTTCAACCTTGTTGGTGGTGGGTTGATGCTGCTGTATACCTTGCTATTGCCTAGCATTCTGTCGCGTGCGATGACGACTGAATCGTTCGGGGCATACATTCTGGGACTGCAGTTCGTTCCATTTTTAATGCTGTTAGCTGTACCAATTCAGCAACCTCTTGCCCCCCACTTTGCGCGTCTCAATGTAGACGGTAAAGCGTCGGAACGTGATAATCTGGTTCGGACGTCGGTTCGCTTGCTGGTTGCGGCTGCACTCCTTGCTATTTTTGTTTCCATTGCGGCATCTCGGTTACTGCCTGTTATGTTAGGTTGGCAGGCTGAATTCGCTGCAGTTGCAAGCGGCTCTATTGTCACTTTAGGTATCGCGGCGGCGATCTCGTTTCCAGTGTTTATTATTAGCTCTTTTGCAGCAGGGCAGCAAAATTTTTTATGGGACAATTTGCTGAAATGTTCGGGACCATATGTGGGACTCACTCTTGTGTCGATCTGGATACTAGTTTCTTCCAAACTAGGCCTTCAGTTCAAACCACAACTCATTGCATATTTGTTTGCTGCGGCAACGGTCACTGTCTCGCTGTTAGTCGGGGTCTTGGGAAGTAGATTTATTCCACTCAAGATATCGATATTTGGTAAAGTTGAGCTAGCTAGTATTTACACCCATCTCGGAGCCGCACGAGGTGTTTTGTGGTGGAATCTGTGCGCATTGCTATCAATTTCAGTTGCGCCATTTATCGTTTCCAGTATTGAACCGGCGAAAGTGGCCGCATTTGCTGTTTCGGCATCGCTCATGAATGTGATTGCCGGTTTGACAAACGCGCTTGCTGGGCCCTTTTCAGTTAAAATGGGGCAGCACGTCACTGATGATGTCACCAATCGCACTAATATTTTTCTGAGGTTGCAGCGACCATTCCAAGCATTTTTGGTTGGATCAACGTGCTTACTTCTTATTTTGCCTGTCTCACTTTTTAAAATATGGGTGGGTGTAGAGCTGGCTCAAGAAATTACCACACTGATTTTGCCATTGGCTCTCGCAAACTTAGTTCGCCAGTTAACTGGGCCTTACACAATTGCATTACTTGGCCTTGGTCTCCAAAACAAGCTGTGGCTATCACCGGCAATTGAAGCTGTTGGCTCTATTTTGTTCGGAATTATCTTAGGAAAATATTTTGGAGCGATAGGCGTGGCCTATGGTGTTTTGATTGCTGCCTCGCTTCGTCTTATCTTCACGGCAATCCACGATCTTCCAATGACGCGATCTGCGTTGCAGTTGACGTTGATGGATATTTTGTTTCCTTATAACGTACATATTTTTAAATCAAAAAAATGAAATCCCAGCAATCTGAACTCATAGGTTATGAATCTAAGCCGAGTTGTATCTCATGTGGTGCAGAAGGATATCCACGTCACCCACACCTTGAAGACCGGTTATATGCGATCAAAGGTAGCTGGTGCATGCTTAAATGCACCAGCGCTGCATGTGACCTTCACTGGCTGAATCCTGCGCCATTGCCAGAATTGCTGCCTTCCTTTTATGAGCAATACCACACGCATTCGGCTGAACCGGTGGGCGGTATAGCTAAGCGCTTATTTGTCCAGTCAGTGAATGCGTTCTTGTCGGCCAAGTATGGATATCAAAATGTCACTACCGCCATAGGGCGAATAGGTCGTTGGGTAATCCAGTTACTTCCGACGCTACGCGATGATGCTGCCGCGAGGGTGTTCTGGCTTCCCCGCCAGGAGAGTGGAAAACTTCTTGAAGTTGGTTTCGGCAACGGCGTCACTCTAGCGAGGTTAAAAGACTTTGGGTGGGACGTGGCGGGCGTTGAATTCGATACTGTCAGCGTAAAACTCGCTCGCTCCCTTGGTTTGAATGCACATTTGGGATCGATTGAAGATGTTGCATACCCTAGTGGTACTTTTGATGCGGTCGTCGCTAGTCATCTAATCGAACATTTACCTGATCCTGATGGTTTCTTGCGGGAATGCCGCAGAGTGTTGAAGGAGGGGGGGCGATTAGTTCTCACAACCCCAAATGCATCATCACTAGGGCATCGCTTATTTGCAGCCAACTGGCGTGGCCTAGAACCGCCGCGACACCTGCATGTATTTGGACCAAAAGCATTATCGATGCTTGCACGTGATGCGGGCTTTAAGGAAGTTCAAGTAACCACCACAGCACGGTCCGGTTCAATCCTAGCTCAGAGCCTCCGATTGGCGCGTAAAATGCCACCATCTGGGGCCGGACGCTTAGAAATTGAACTAGCGGCTTTGTTGGGATGGTTCTTTGGTCTTTTTGCTGGCGCGTTATCCGGAGAGGAGCTACGCCTTGAATGCAGATTCTGAATCTGCCCAGATAGCCCAAGCCAGCGTGGTTGCGATACTCGTCAACTGGCGACAGCCTCATCGCACTATTGAAGCCGTTCGCGCGTTAGCGCTCCAAACGGTAAGGGTCACTGTTGTGGTGGTAGACAACGGCAGTGGTGACGATTCGGTGGATGTACTTAGGGCAGCATTGCCCGGCATATTGATTGTCGTCAAGGATCGCAACGGGGGATTCGGTGCCGGCTGCAATGCTGGGATTGAATCCGCTGTGCCCATGAGTGTGGATTATGTCTGGTTAATCAACAACGATGCCATACCTGAGCAACGATGCTTAGAGCACTTATTAGCCAGGGCAATTAATGATCAGAGTGTAGGTGTAGTTGGTGCGCGCATTCGCGAGCCCAGTGGCACCATTGCTGACCATGCTGGCTGTGTAATGAGTTTACTGACTTTACACTGTAGATACACCATGTCAGAAGCGGACATGGCCGCGAATCGTTATGCGTGGATTACCGGGGCTTCAATGCTATTGTCGATGCGAGCTCTTCAAAAAATTGGGACTTTCGACGAGAGTTACTTTATGTACTGGGAGGATGCTGATATCTGTCACCGGCTTCGCCAAGCTGGATTTACAATGGCCATTGCCCAAAACGCAGTAGTTGAGCATTTGGCTGGTACAAGCAGCAATCAAATGAGGCTCCAGCGCTATCAATGGCATATAAAATCACAAATTTTATGGATAAATAAACACTTTATCTTTAAACCATATGGCGTAATGCTTGTATACATACGACATTTTGTAAAAAGTATTTTGACGCTAGATTGGAATCGGTTCCAAATGTCTATAAAAGTACTCATTAATAAAATTTGAACAAATTATTTTCAAATGCTATTTAAACTTGTTTTTTTAGAGATTGTAATATATTTATTTGTAGCGCCATTGGCGCGAATTTTTTTAGGAAAAAGCATCACTGAATATCATTTTGGGATTGCATTAATCTTCACATTTTTTTTTGCAATAACGGGATTAATTTTCAGAGAAAAAAAGTTAGCATATTCGTATCGTATTGATGTACTCAAACTCGATATTATAACGAGCTACAAATGGGTAATAATTATTGCATGGATAGTAGTATGTACCTTAATAGCTTTTAGCTACGGCTTATTTGATCGAAGAATTGGCACCGAAGTCGTTGCTGAATTATTTGCTAGCATCCCACCGTTTGAGTTAATGATATTTCGTGCTTTGGAAATATCGCTTGCTTTTTTAATGTCTTGTGTGTTATTGAATTTCAGTGATAAAAAAACTTCATTCATGAAAAATAGCAGTCTTTTTTTTGCTATGCTTTTCGCTTTTTTTATTCTGGGTGCTGGAAGTTCACGGAGTGCTACTGGGCTATTTATGATAAGCATATTGTTAATAGTTCAAAACAAATTTGAACCAAAAACACTTCTTCGTCTGCTTTATAAAGCTGGTATCTTTGCAGGTTGTATTTTTCTAGCTGTAACTGCTTCAAGAATGAGTTTAAATGAAGATGCAAATGTTAATGAATACTTTTCCTCAGAGGTGCTTCAACGGGTAGACGGCTTAGAGGTTGTATCGCAAATAATCGATAAATATGGATATCAAATGACTGGTATTAATGCTGCCGCAGCATTGAATCCAATCATATCTCTCATTCCATTTTTGGATCGTGCAAAAGAGTTAAAAGCAGATGCATTGACAACTGTTAAATCAGTTATCTTGGAGCAAGAATTAGACTCGAAATTTCGAGATGTAAACTCTTTCATTATTTTAGATACATATTATTGCGGAGGTATTTTTGGGGTTGCTTTTATTGCAATTTTAATTGCCTATTTTTCTCGCTTAGTGGATAAAAAAATTGGAGTCACATCAAACTGGATATTTCAAATTTTTCTTGTTGCCATCATTATAAATTTTGTGGTGATGGAGCGTGAGGCCGTGGGGATGGTAATTTCTGTTGTTCGAGATTGGTTAATTCTATGTGTGGTGGCTTTATTTTTATTGTCCCGCACAACTACCGCTCATCTGCGAATCAAATAAAAGGATATTAATATATATGAAATCATGTTTATATTCAAGCGTTAAAGATAAAGCGTTATTTTCACGGGTTGGCTTTTATCGCAATGACTTGGAGGCGTTGAAGCTTTGCAGCGACAAGGCGCTGATTACGAATTCTATATTTGAGCTTGTGAGGTTTAGACCGGATTTAATTGTGGCCTAT
>JAYVJL010000208.1:0-5795 GCA_043769295.1 Polaromonas sp.
TTCAAAAACCGTGCTGTATTGTCAGCATCCAACATGACGCGGATGTGTCTGTCCAATAACGAATCTACCGGCAACAAACACGCCAAACGCTGCGTTTCGTCCATGGCTTCCAGCGCTTCCAGCGTGACGCACTGCGACACATCAAACCCGCCCGTCCCAATTCTTCTCAAACTGCTGAGATGCGCACCGCAGTGCAGCGCCTCGCCAATGTCTTCGCCCAAGGTTCTAATGTACGTACCTTTGCTGCATTTTGCTATTAATTTAATAGCACGATAGACATTATCTACGCCGACTACAGCTAAATTTGATAATAAACCAGAAGCAATCTCCAATTCACCGTCCAGTTCATATATCGTCACATGCCTCACGGCTCGTTCTACTTCAATCCCCGCCCTTGCGTATTCATACAAGGCTTTACCATCTTTTTTCAATGCGCTGTGCATGGGCGGAATCTGCTCAATCGGCCCTCTGAACCGCTGCAAGACATCTTGCAATTGTTCAGCTGTCACATGCACCTCTCGCCTCTCAAGCACATCGCCTTCAGCATCTCCCGTCGTCGTTTTTACGCCCAAAGCCACCGTTGCTTCATAGCGTTTGTCTGCATCCAGATGGAGCTGACTAAACTTGGTTGCTGCGCCGAAACACAGCGGCAACAGCCCTGTCGCCAAAGGATCCAAGGTCCCGGTATGCCCTGCTTTCTCTGCCCGCAACAGCCATTTGGCTTTTTGCAAGGCATCGTTGCTGGACAAACCTTTGGGCTTGTCCAACAACAGCACACCATGTATGGGACGTCGCTTGATTGGATTCGCCCTGACTCTTAGCTCCTTGCTCAATTCAATCTCTTCTATACAGGTCAGTCTTCTTTGACCTGGGTTGACACCGCACGTGCAATCAGCGCATTCATGTCAGCTGCTTGCTCCGTGGTTCGGTCAAACAAGAAATGCAAGGTCGGCACAGTATGAATATGCAGACGTTTGAACAAACCATTGCGCAAAAAGCCAGCAGCCTGGTTGAGGGCGATTTCACATTCGTTTTTATCGCCTATCAACACGCTGAAATACACCTTGGCGTGGGCGTAATCAGGCGTGACTTCCACCGCCTGAATGGTCACCATGCCGACACGCGGGTCTTTCAACTCGCGCGCGATCAACTCCGTCAGATCGCGCTGGATCTGATCAGCCACTTTGAAGCTGCGGTTCGGTGTTTTTGACTTTCTGGTTGCCATGTCTGTTCAATCGCTCAATTAGCTCAGTTCACGCGCCACTTCGCGGATTTCAAAGAATTCCAGGAAGTCGCCTTCTTGAATATCGTTGTAACCTTTGATGTTCAAACCGCAATCGAAGCCTTCACGCACTTCTTTAGCATCGTCTTTGAAGCGTTTGAGTGATTCCAGTTCGCCGGTGAACACGACCACGTTGCTGCGCAACAAACGCAGTTTCGCAGAGCGCTTGACCACACCCGAGGTGACCATACAACCCGCAATCGCACCCACTTTACTGGCACGGAAGACCTGGCGGATCTCGGCGGTACCGATGACTTCTTCAACCTTGTCAGGCGTCAACATGCCAGACAATGCTGCTTTGAGATCGTCCACAGCGGCGTAGATGATGTCGTAGTAGCGAATGTCAACGCCATTGCCTTCCGCCGTTTTACGCGCACCGGCATCGGCACGGGTGTTGAATCCAATGATGACGGCTTTGGAGGCAATAGCCAGATTGACATCGGACTCGCTCACGCCACCCACACCGCTGTACACGATCTGGATCTTGACCTCGTCATTGGACAACTTGAGCAGGGATTGCGCCAAAGCTTCTTGTGAACCTTGAACGTCGGCCTTGATGATGATCGGCAGCAGTTTGACTTCGCCAGCGGTCATGTCGGTGAACATGTTTTCCAGTTTCGCCGCCTGCTGTTTTGCCAACTTGGTGTGACGGAATTTCCCGGCACGGTAAGTTGAGATTTCACGGGCACGTTTCTCATCAGCCATCACCATGAACTCGTCACCCGCTTGCGGCACTTCGGTCAAACCTTGAATTTCAACCGGAATCGATGGACCTGCGGTTTTGGTAGGCTTGCCGTTTTCATCCAACATGGCACGCACGCGGCCATAGGTTGAACCAGCCAGCACCACATCACCTGTTTTAAGCGTACCGGATTGCACCAAAATCGTTGCAACCGGACCCTTGCCTTTGTCCAGACGAGCCTCAATCACCAAGCCCTTGGCCATGGCATCGACTGGTGCGCGCAGTTCCAGGATCTCTGCCTGCAGGAGCACTTGCTCCAGCAAAGCATCAACGCCTTCTCCGGTGCGGGCAGACACGCCCACAAACGGTGACTCGCCACCAAACTCTTCAGGAATGACCTCTTCAGTCACCAGCTCACCTTTGACGCGGTCTAAGTTCGCATCGGGTTTGTCGATTTTATTGATCGCCACCACGATAGGCACACCAGCCGCTTTTGCGTGCTTGATAGCTTCTTTGGTTTGCGGCATCACACCGTCATCGGCAGCAACCACCAAAATCACGATATCCGTTGCAGACGCACCGCGTGCACGCATGGCGGTGAAAGCTTCGTGACCGGGTGTGTCGAGGAAAGAAATCATGCCGCGCGGTGTTTCCACGTGGTAGGCACCAATGTGCTGTGTGATACCACCCGCTTCGCCTGAAGCCACTTTGGCGCGGCGAATGTAATCCAGGAGCGATGTTTTACCGTGGTCAACGTGACCCATGACGGTGACAACCGGTGCACGCGGCAAGGACTCCGACACTTGAGAAGACACTTCAGCGTCGGTAAATGCTTCTGCGTCATCCAAGGCAGCCACCACGGCTTTATGACCCAACTCTTCCACCAAAATCATGGCGGTGTCTTGATCCAGTGCCTGATTGATCGTGACCATCTGGCCCAGCTTCATGAGCTGTTTGATCACCTCAGACGCTTTAACCGCCATTTTGTGCGCCAATTCTGCCACAGTGATGGTTTCTGGCACGTGCACTTCAAACACACGCACTTCTGCTGGTGCAGCTTCTACCCTCTCTTCGCGTGATCTGTCGTTGCCACGTTTGCCACGGGCACCGCTGCGCCAGTTGGTGCTGCGACCAGCACCCGCACCGGTGTCGCCACGGGTTGGGAGTGCTTTTTTCTTGGCTGGATCGCCTGCCCAGCTGCTGGACAGCTTGGCAGATTTAACTTCTTTACCGGCTGTGCCGCCCGCTGGTGCGGCGGCCGTGCCGGGTGCACCAGGCTTGGCGGGTGCTTTGGCAACAGTGCTGCCGGTTGCGGGTTTGTGCAACGTGCCTTTGATAGCCGCTTTAGGTGGCTCTGGTTTCTTGGCAACCATCACTGGCTTGGCCGGGGCAGACATCATCATGCGAATCGCGGCCGCCTCGGCTTCCGCTTTGCGTCTGCGGTCACCCAAATCTACGGCGCGCGCAGTCTCCGCGTCGGCTATGGCTTTTGAGTCGGCAACAGCTTTGGCGGCAGCAGCGACTTTAACTTCTGCGGCTTGCGTGGCTTTGGCCGCCGCGTGTTCAACAGCCAAAGCGGCAGCTTGCGTTTGCTTTTCGGCTTTCGCAACCGCCGCAGCTGCGGCTTGCTCGGCCTTCACATCGACCACGGGAACAATTTTGTTTCCAACCCGTGCAGGTGTTTTGGCGACTACCGGTGCAGACGCAACGCTGACAACAGGGACAACAGCCTCAACGGGCGCTGAAGACGCCTGTAGCGCATCAGCGTCTTCAGCCGTCTTTTGTGCCAAGTCGCGAACTTTTTGTTCTTGCTCTTCACGCAAACGACGCTTTTCCGTCAAATCTTCTTCTTGGCGGCGAATCAAAGCAGCTTCGCGTTGTGCTTCTTGCTCGCGACGTTCCAGCTCCGCATGCTCCAACAATGCTTTGGCGACATCAAGCGCAGATTCGACAACCGCGACTTCAGAAACAGCATCACTGGCCTCATCGCGCTGAATAAACGTGCGTTTTTTTCGCACTTCCACTTGAATCGTGCGCGCTTTGCCGGAGGCATCCGCTTGTTTGATTTCCGTGGTTGATTTTTTCACCAAGGTGATTTTTTTGCGCTCACCCGTCACGGTACCGTGACTGGTTTGCAGGTAGCCCAACAATTTTTGTTTGTCGGTGTCGCTCAAGGTATCAGACGCGGCCGATTTGGCCACGCCAGCGTGGTTGAGTTGATCCAACAGGGTGTCGGTGGATTTTTTGAGTTCAGCTGCAAAATCGGCAACGGTCGTGGTGGACATATTCTGTGTAATCTTTCATAACCGTTACGCTTGAGGAGCGGCGTCATTGGTAAACCAATGTTCGCGCGCTTTCATGATCAACGTCTTGGCTTCGTCTTCCGACTGACCGGTAAATTCAATGAGCTCATCGACAGCCAGATCGGCCAAATCGTCAAGGGTGTGGACGCCGCCAACGGCCAGTTTGCTGATCAGTTCAGGCGTCAAGCCTTCCAGATCACGCAAATCTTGTGACGCTTCTTCGACGTTTTCTTCTTTGGCGATTTCCATCGTCAGCAAAGCGTCTTTGGCGCGTGTACGCAGTTCGTTGACCGTGTCTTCGTCAAAGCTTTCAATTTCCAACATCTCTTGCAGCGGCACGTAGGCCACTTCTTCGAGGTTGGTAAAGCCTTCGGCGATCAAAATGTCGGCGATATCCTCGTCCACATCGAGCTTTTCCATAAACAGCTTGCGGCTGGTATCAGTTTCGTTGGCATTTTTCTGGGCCGACTCAGCAGCATCCAGAATGTTGATCTTCCAACCCGTCAAGTCAGACGCCAAACGCACGTTTTGACCGCCACGGCCGATCGCAATGGCCAGGTTTTCTTCATCAACCACCACGTCCATGGCATGACGCTCTTCATCGACGACGATGGATGTCACATTGGCGGGCGCCAAAGCGCCAATCACGAACTGCGCCGGGTCTTCGCTCCACAGCACAATATCAACACGTTCGCCACCGAGCTCGTTGGTTACCGCGTTCACGCGGGTGCCACGCACACCGACGCAGGTGCCGATAGGATCAACACGCTTGTCATGCGACAACACGGCAATCTTGGCACGTGAACCCGGGTCACGGGCGCATGATTTGATCTCCAGCAAACCTTGTTCGATCTCAGGCACTTCGTTGCGGAAGAGCTCCACCATGTATTGCGGCGCATTACGCGACAGGATAATGGGCGCGCCACGCAGGGTGCTATCAACTTCCATGATCAAGGCACGAACACGGTCACCTGCACGCAGGTTTTCTTTAGGGATCATGTCCACACGGCGCAGACGCCCTTCTACGCGACCGCTTTCAATGATCAAGTCGCCTTTGTCCATGCGTTTGACGGTGCCGACCAAAATCTTTTCGCCGCGCGACATGAAGTCCGCCAGGATCATTTCGCGCTCAGCCTCGCGGATTTTTTGTAAAATCACTTGTTTTGCCGCCATGGCACCAATACGGCCAATCGGCACGGAGGGCACGGACTCTTCGATGTATTCATCGACTTCAATGTCCGGGATCTGCTCTTGCGCTTCAAAATGCAAAATCTCTTGATCAGGCAACTGCAAACCCGCCTCGTTGGGCACCACGTGCCAGCGACGGAAGGTTTCGTAATTCCCGGTATCAGGGTCCATGGCCACGCGGATATCCACATCACCAGGGAACAGTTTTTTGGTCGCTTGCGCCAAAGCCGCCTCAACTGCGCCAAAAACAACGTCTAACTCAACGCTTTTTTCGCGCGAGATGGCCTCTACCAACATCAACATTTCGCGATTCATGCCATGACTCTCCTATTACCTTTTG
>JAYVJL010000209.1:0-4365 GCA_043769295.1 Polaromonas sp.
CGCGCCACCAGCAGCACGAACACAAAGTCCACCCCGTCACGGTGCGCGCCCTCGGGTGTGGGGCGGCCAATGCCGTCGGTGGTGTCGATGCGAAACTGATGCGCCTCCACAAACCACGGACATACATCCGGTTTTAGCTGAGAGCACAACTGCCCCAGCTTAACCAAAAGCGTCGTCCAGGCCGGCGATTGCACCATCTCGATGGGCATGGGCTCAAACAAGCGCTGCATACCGCCGTGCAGGGCGTTGTACTCCAGTGGCTGCCAGTGCGCACGGTGCGGCGTTTGACGCACCTGTGCTCCCTCAACCACAAAGCAGGAATGACGACGCCGCCGATAACGCCCACCGTCTTTGAGAAAGCCGTCGATGGGTAAATGCTCCCAGGCAGGCAGCCAGGCATCGGCATCGCCTGCCTGGCAGCCTACAAAATCAAAGGTGCTGCGGGGATCCAGAACGGCATAGCCCTTGTTCTGCAGGTCATTCACAAGCTGCTCGGGGGCGAAATTGAGCCCCTTACTATAGGGCGGTGAAAATTTAATGGTCATTGATTTGGGTCGTTTTCGGCATGTACGTACTGGCAGCACCTTGTTACAGCGCTTGTTTCAGCTGCAATTATTCATGGAAATCAGGCCAAACCTTGAAAAGTTGAAATAATCCACATAAATTACTAACTAACTGGTCATTAATTTAGTATCATCGCTGCTTCGGCGTCAACCGCACGTGCCTGCCCTTCATTGCACCTACGTGTTGCCAGCCGAGCACTTCGCTCAACCTTGCCGAACTAACGTCATGCAAAAACTTCATTCCACTTTCTGCTTGGTTGCCATCGTAGCGGCGCTTGCAGCTTGCTCCCAAGCCAACGCCCCTGTAGAACCGATTCGAGCGGTCAAAGTTCTTACCGTCGGCACCAGTAGCTTTGATTCAGGTTATGAATTCGCGGGGGAAGTGAAGCCACGGGTCGAGTCAAAACTGGGTTTCCGGGTGGCTGGCAAGCTGATCAAGCGGCAAGCCGAGGTCGGCCAACACGTGCAGACCGGGCAATTGCTGGCGCAACTGGACCCGCAGGACTACGCCTTGGCCGTCGACGCCGCCCGTGCCCAAGTCGTCGCAGCCACCACCAACCGTGATTTGGCCGCAGCCGACTACAAACGCTACAAAGAACTGAAAGACCAGGGCTTCATCAGTGGCGCTGAGCTGGAGCGCCGCGATACCGCCTTGAAATCAGGCCAAGCGCAGCTGGATGTAGCGCAAGTACAGCTTAAAAGCCAGGGCAACCAGACGGGCTACACGCAGCTGAAGGCGGATGTGTCCGGCATCGTCGTCGCCGTGAATGCCGAGCCTGGCCAAGTCGTCACCGCCGGTACGCCGATTGTGCAGATCGCCCAGGACGGCGCGCGCGATGTGGTGTTCTCCGTGCCTGAAGACAAGGTCAAACAGATGAAATTGGGCGCGGACGTGAAAGTGCGCGTTTGGGCTGAGAACCGCGACCTGGCGGGCAAAATCCGTGAAATTGCTGCCAGTGCCGACCCGGTGACACGGACGTTTGCCATCAAAGTCAGCCTCTCCGGTGCCGATGCACCCGCCATTGGCGCGACCGTATATGTTGCACCTGCCGCCTTGGCGCACGCAGGCACGCAAGTCATCAAGCTGCCGACCAGCGCGCTGAAGCAGGACGGCAAAACATCAGCCGTGTGGGTGCTGGACAAAACCAGCATGACGGTGAAGTCGCAGCCCATCCAAATCGCCACGGCGGACGGTAACGAGGCGGTGATCGCCAGCGGCTTGCAGCCCGGCCAACTGGTGGTGAGCGCCGGCGTGCATGTGCTGTCACCGGGTCAAAAAGTGACCATCTACCAAGAAATAGGCTCAAATACGACGCTAGCCGGCGTATTACCTAAATCATCCGCTATTAAAAATGTAGCACCTGTAGTGACCACTTCACCTGCTGCCAGCCCAGCAACTGCCGCTGCGAAGTGAGCCAGCCATGACGACTGACCACACACCCAACACGCCGCCTGCGGCACCCGAATCAACGCAGCTGACTGAAGCCACCCTGGCTCAACCCAAGTCGGGCTTCAACCTCTCCAAATGGGCGCTGGAACACCCTGAGCTGACCCGATACCTGATGATCGTGCTGATGATCATGGGCTTTGCCGCCTACTTCCAGCTCGGGCAGGACGAAGACCCGCCCTTCACCTTCCGCGCCATGGTGGTGCGCACCTACTGGCCGGGCGCGACCGCGCAGCAGATGGCCGAGCAGGTGACCGACAAGATCGAGAAAACCCTGCAGGAAGTGCCGTTTGCCGACAAAATCCGCAGTTATTCCAAGCCAGGTGAGTCGCAGATCATCTTCCAGATCAAGGACAACTCCAAAGCCGCTGAAGTCGCCAACGTCTGGTACGCCGTCCGTAAAAAGATCGGCGACATGCGCTACACCCTGCCCGGCACGGTGCAGGGGCCGTTTTTCAACGACGATTTTGGCGATGTGTACGGCGTGATCTACGCACTGGAGGCAGACGGTTTCAGCTACGCCGAACTCAAAGACCATGCCGACCAAGTTCGCCAGAAGCTGCTGCGCGTCAAAGACGTGAGCAAGGTCGAGCTGTTTGGTGCGCAGGATGAAAAGCTGTTCATCGAAATTTCACAAAAGCGTCTGTCGCAGCTCGGTTTGGACTTCAACCAAGTCCTGGCGCAGATTGGCCAGCAAAACGCGGTGGAATCTGCCGGTGCGGTACAAACGCCACTGGACATTGTGCAGGTGCGGGTGGCCGGGCAGTTTGAAGCGGTTGAAGAACTGCGCGCCATGCCGATACGTGGCAGCTCGGGCAGCCAGATCCGTCTGGGTGACCTTGCCGAGATCAAACGCGGCTACGCCGATCCGCCGGTGGTGAAAGTGCACCACCAAGGCAAAGAAGTCATCGCTTTGGGCGTCAGCATGGGCAAAGGCGGCGACATCATCGCATTGGGCAAAGCCTTGAAAACCACGTTCAGCCAGATTGAAAAGTCCCTGCCCGCAGGCATCAGCCTGCTGCAGATTCAGGATCAACCCAAAAACGTGGCCCATTCTGTCAATGAGTTTGTCAGCACCTTGATTGAAGCGGTCGCCATCGTCCTGGCGGTCAGCTTTATCGCGCTGGGTTTCCATCGCCGCCCCGGCAATCACCCGCTTTACAAACGTTGGTACATCGACGTGCGCCCCGGTCTGGTGGTGGGTATCACCATCCCGCTGGTGTTGGCGGTGACCTTTTTGGGGATGGCGTACTTCGGCATCGGGCTGCACAAAATATCGCTGGGCTCGCTCATCATCGCGCTGGGGCTGCTGGTGGATGACGCCATCATCGCCGTGGAGATGATGGTGCGCAAGATGGAAGAAGGCTACGACAAGGTGCGCGCCGCGACCTTTGCCTATGAAATCACCGCCATGCCGATGCTGACCGGTACGCTCATTACCGCCGTCGGCTTCCTGCCAATTGGCATTGCCAAATCGGTCACCGGTGAATACACCTTTGCAATTTTTGCGGTGACGGTGATTGCACTGGTGCTGAGCTGGCTGGTGTCGGTCTACTTTGTACCGTACCTGGGTGTATTGCTGCTCAAAGCCAAACCGCAGCACGGCACGGAACACCATGAATCTTTTGACACGCCGTTTTACAACACCTTCCGCAGAGCGGTGAACTGGTGCGTCAAACACCGCTGGCTGACCATTGGAGCCACCGTGTTGATTTTTGCCTTGGGTATTTTTGGCATGGGCAAGGTGCAGCAACAGTTCTTCCCGGACTCCAGCCGCCCCGAGATCATGGTGGACATCTGGTCGGCAGAGGGCACCTCGTTTGCCGCCAATGAAGCGATCGCCAAACGCGTCGAACAGCGGCTGATGCGCGAAGAAGGCGTGGCCAGCGTCAGCTCCTGGATTGGGTCGGGCGTACCGCGCTTCTACCTGCCGCTGGACCAGGTTTTCCCGCAGACCAATGTGTCGCAGCTCATCGTGCTGCCCAAGGATCTGAAGGTGCGCGAATCGCTGCGGGTCAAGCTGCCTGCGCTCCTGGCCCAGGAGTTCCCCGAGGTGCGCGGCCGTATCAAGCTGCTGCCCAACGGCCCGCCTGTCCCCTACCCGGTGCAGTTCCGCGTTGTCGGTGTCGAGCCGCAGGCGCTGCGTGAACGGGCCGAAGAGGTCAAGGCCCTGATGCGCGCCAACCCCAATACACGCGGCGTGAACGACAACTGGAACGAGTCCATCAAATCGCTGCGTTTGGAGGTGGACCAGTCCAAGGCGCGCACCCTGGGCGTCACCAGCCAGTCCATCGCGCAGGCGTCCAAAACGCTGCTCTCGGGCAGCACCGTGGGCCAGTACCGCGATGGCGACAA
>JAYVJL010000210.1:0-30603 GCA_043769295.1 Polaromonas sp.
TCGCACCAAGGCGACGCCTTGTTGTCGCAAGCGGTTGATTTAAAAGGCATTAAATTTCTCGTCGCCAAAATGGAAAATGTGAGCGTTGCGGATGCCGCCCAGACTTTGCGCGACACGGTGGGCAAGCTGAAAGACAAGTTGAAATCTGCCGTGGTCGTCTTGGCCAGCGCTGAAAAGGGACAGGGCGGCAAAGTCCAAATAGCTGTGGGCGTTACGGCGGACGTGATGGGCAAGGTCAAATCAGGCGAACTGGTCAACTTCCTGGCGGCGCAAGTCGGTGGCAAAGGCGGTGGCCGGCCTGACATGGCGATGGCGGGTGGGACCGATGCCAGCGGGCTGGATGCGGCGCTGGCGAGTGCGCAGGCCTGGGTCGGCAGCAAACTGTAAACTGCCTATTTGCTATAAATAAAGTAGCATACTAAGCATATGATACGCCGGCTAGAGCCTGTTTTAAGCCTATTTTTGATGGGTTTGGCAGGTTTTGGCGGTTTGAGTGGGTTTAGTGGCTTGAGCCATGCAGCGCAGCCGAGCGAGGTGGTGATCACCAGTCTGGACGCGACGCCGCTCAAGGCTTGGGTGTTCTTCCCCGGTGAGATGCCGGGCACCCAGCGGCCGAAAGATGCAAAACGCGGCACTGTAGTGGCTTTGCACGGCTGTGGCGGTTTGTACGCCACGGGCGGTGCGCGTAAAGGCCAGTTGAATGCGCGCCATCAGGCCATGGCTGATTTGCTGGTGGCGGAAGGCTACAACGTCGTCTTCCCGGACAGCTTGACGTCGCGCCGGGAAACATCCCTCTGCGCCAAACCCATCGGCAGCCGCGACATCACCCAACGTGAACGCCGGGCCGACGCGCTGGGCACGCTGGCGTGGGTGGCACAACAGCCTTGGGCCGACGCTGCCCGCGTCGCCGTGCTGGGCTGGTCGCACGGCGGCAGCGCGGTGCTGGCGGCGACCGATGACAGCAATAAAATCGTTAAAAATCAACCTTTTACCTTCAAAACAGCGCTGGCGTTTTACCCGGGTTGTGCAGAATCCCGCAAAAACGACTACCGCCCGAACACGCCCCTGACCTTGTTTTTAGGTGCCGATGACGACTGGACGCCGCCCATCCCGTGTGCCGAGCTGGCTCAGCAACTGCAGGCCGACAAGCTGCCCGTGGAGTTGCATGTCTACGAAGGTGCGGTGCACGATTTTGACAACCCCATTGGCGGCGTGACGGAGCGCAAAAACATCCCCAGCCGCCTGTACGAAGGGCGCGGCGTGATGGCGGGGGCCAACCCTGCCATGCGTGAAAAGGCGTACCGGCGGGTGAAAGAGATATTGAAAGAGGCGCTGCAGTGAGTTTGATTAGACAAATGCGTCAATTGGGCTAACATATCTTGTCTATAACCCTTACGAAAGAGGCACTATGAATACCCTCGAAATCGGTAAGAAACTCGTCGAGCTGTGCCGCGAAGGCAAAAACGAAGAAGCCGTCAATACGCTGTTGGCTGACGACGTGGTCAGTGTAGAAGCGGGTGCGCCTCCTGGCCAAAACGCGACCACAAATGGGATTGAAGGCGTGCGTGGCAAGGGCGTGTGGTGGCGTGAAAACCACGAGATCCATTCTGCCAAAGTCGAAGGCCCCTGGCCCAATGGCGACAAGTTTATCGTCCGTTTCACCTACGACGTGACTTTTAAACCGGCCAACCAGCGCTTCACCATGGAAGAGGCAGCGCTGTATACGGTGGCGAACGACAAGATCGTGAAAGAAGAGTTTTTTTACAACATGGGCTGATGGATCTTTAAGTTGATGGAGTCTTGATTCTGCGAGGGAGCTGCTGACAGCGTGGTGGCAGCAGGGTGTCAGTTTTGACGAAATTTATTTCAAATGCAGGGCTTGTTGACTCTCAAACCGCCGCAGGGTGTGTGCGATGGGGTCCAGCCATTCAATCGACTTGGCCAGCAGTTGTAGCGGATTTTCATAGTCAATCTGTCCTTCGGGTGTCAGCACCGGATAGATGCCGTCGCCCAGAATCGGCAACCCCAGCGCATTCATGTGGACGCGCAGCTGGTGGCGTTTACCGGTGACAGGGCTGAGTTGGTATTTGGCGAATCGTCCTTTAACTTCAAGGACTTGAATATGGGTGAGTGCGTTGAGTGTGCCTTCGACTTCCGTCTGGGTCATGAAGCCCCTACCCTCAGATTTATCTTCGACAATACGGCTGTGACGGGTCAGTGGGAAAACCAGATCAAGCCGCCACGGCGCAATCGCTTCGTAGGTTTTGTGCACGGCGCGGTCGCGGAACAGGGCTTGGTAGGCGTCGCGGGTGGCGGGTTGGACGCTGAACAGCACCAAGCCCGCTGTGTCGCGGTCAATACGGTGGATGGGGATGAGGGTGTCGATACCGAGTTTGCGTTTCAACCGCACCAGCACGGTCTCCTGCAGGTACTTGCCGGACGGGGTGACAGGCAGAAAGTGCGGTTTGTCGACGACGATGAGGTGCTCGTCCTGATGCAGGATCACTTCGTCGAAAGGGATGCGCGGTTCAACTTCCAAATCACGGTAGTAGTAGACACGGATGTGACCCTGGTAGGGGCGCTCGGGGGTGACGGGGATGCCAAATTCGTCTTCAACATCGCCATCGGCCATGCGCTGCAGCCAGGTGGCGCGGGGAATGGCGGGGAAGCGCTCAGCCAGGAAGTCGGTGATGGTGCGCCATTGGGATTGATCAACTTTCGCGCCATTTTTAGGCAGACCCACGACGCTGGGGCCGACGCCGTTTTTGGTCGGTAGCACGAGAATGGCTAAGTCGGGCTGTCGCTACGGCGTTGCTGCGCTGGCCGTTTTTGCTCGCGCAGCATGAACAAATACAGGCTTTCCACCTTCTCACGCGCCCACGGTGTTTTGCGCAAAAATTTGAGGCTGGATGCGACGCTGGGGTCGAGCACGAAGCTGCGGATATGGATACGCTGCCCCAAGTCGTCCCAGCCGTAGTGTGCAACCAACGCGGTGACCATCGCCTCCAGCTTGACGCCGTGCAACGGGTTTCTGGCTTGCTGAGCGGGCGCAGGCTTGCCGGGCGTTGACGTGTGAGCGGACGCGGGCACAGATTCAGACATGGATTTGTCTGTCTCTGTACCTATGACCGTGCTTGTGTTCTCAGCAGAAGTCATTGCGCTATCGTCCACCAAATCAGCCCAAATCAGCTTATTTTTTGGGTAACTTTGCCGCTTTGCCGCGCAAAGGCACTTGCGTCACTACGGTCGGGCGCACCGCGTCAATCGAGATCGCTTTGGGTGGAGACAAGTCTTTTTTGGGTTTTTTGACCATTTTTTGAGAGCCGAGACCTTTTGCCATGATGTTTCTCCTGTTTTAAATTGATTTTTAAGCGCCAACTGGCTCAGTCAATGTCGCGAGAAATAGCGCGACAATGAGTGCTGGGTTGAATTGTGTAGGTATTATCGACCCATTCAACTTATTTCACCCTGTTTCAGGTTCCATTTTCCTAAAATATAGCATGCAAAATATCACCGTCCGCCCCGCCACCTTGGGCGATGTCCCCGCCATCACCGCCATCCATATCCGCGCCTGGCAAATCGCCTACGCCGGCATCATGTCCGACGAACATCTTGACCATTTATCCACCGAAAAACGCCAGGCCTTCTGGACGGATGCCATTGAATACGCCGAACCGCAGGTCTGGGTGGCGATGGGTTCCACCAAAACCGGTGAAAAAGTCGTCGGCTTCGTTGGTTTTGACCGCTCCCGCGACGCCAAAACCAAGCCCACCACCGGTGAAATATGGGCTATTTATGTTGACCCAGAGCATTGGGGCAAAGGCGTCGGCCTGGCCCTGTGGGACGCTACCCGTGAAGGCCTGATTGAAGAAGAATGCACCGACGTGACCTTGTGGGTGCTGGTGCAAAACGAACAAGCCCTGCGCTTTTATGACCTGGCCGGCTTTAAACGCGAAATGAACACCCTTAAAACTGTGGAAGTTGGCGGCGCGAAGCTGGAAGAGATTCGCTTAAAGCGCAGTTTGAGTTGATGCGTTTTAATTGCTATAAATAAAATAGCTGCTTAGGCAATAAATACGCCGGCTAGAGTCATATTTTATGATCAATCAGTATCCCAGTCGCATTGCCAGGTCGCTCAACGGGTGTGCGACGCAGGGGAGGATCAAACCGGCTTGTTTCTCCTCTAAACTCAAACCTGGCCAAGTAATGTTATAGCGGATCTGGCCGCTCAGCAGGGTGCACACGCAGGTGCGGCAGGTGCCATTGCGGCAGGAACTGGAGAGCACAACATGGGCTTTCAGCGCGGATTGCAACACGCTTTGATCTGAATCTGCAGGAAATTGCAACTGGTCGAGCTCTAGCGTGACGGTGAATGGCGCGTTTGGCATCGGGACGGGCGTGGGTTACAGGGGACGAGTGAGGGGCGGCATCTGGCGATAAGTTGTAGACTCAATGGCTAACTATCGTTCAACACATAAATCTACACTTTTAGGATAACCCATGACCCCTTCGACCCCTTCGACAATCTCCATGTACGCCGCCTCCGTCCCCGTATTCAAACAAATGCTGGGCGGTTTGAGCAACTTTTTGGCCAAGGCTGAAGTCCACGCCACCGCTAAAAACATCGCGCCAGAGGTGTTTTTGCAGTCGCGTTTGTACCCGGACATGTTCAACTTGACGCGCCAGGTGCAAATCGCCTGCGACTTTGCCAAAGGCACCTGCACCCGCTTGGCTGGCGCTGAAGTACCGACTTACACCGATACCGAAGTCACTTTTGCCGATTTGCAAGCACGCATCGCCAAAACACTGGTCTTGATAGAGAGCCTGCCTGCGGCCAGCATCGACGGCAGCGAAGCGCGCGCTATCGTGACCCAGCCCGGTACGGCACGTGAACGCACGTTCACTGGACAAGCGTATTTGCTCACTTACGCGATTCCACACTTTTTTTTCCACACCACCACGGCTTACGCCATCCTGCGCCACAACGGTGTGGAGATTGGTAAAAAAGACTTTGTTGGCGCTAATTAAGCAAGTTCGCTGACCAAGCTCGTACATCGGTTTGACTGTCATTCTCGCCCCGATGGAGGGGCTTCTGGACTTTGTGCTGCGCGACATCCTCACCCGCGCGGGTGGGGTGGATCGCTGCGTGTCGGAGTTCATCAGAGTGACCAACACGGTGCTGCCGGACCGGGTCTACATGCGGGTGGTGCCCGAGCTGCTGACGGGGTGGCGCACCTTTGCCGGTGTGCCAGTGCGGCCGCAATTGTTGGGCTCAGACCCGGCGTGTTTGGCTGACAATGCCGCCGCTTTGGCTCGCTTGTCACCGCCCGGTATCGACCTGAATTTCGGTTGCCCCGCCAAGGTGGTGAACCGCCACGGCGGCGGCGCGGCGTTGCTGGATGAGCCGGAGCTGGTCGCCCAAATCGTCTCTGCTGTGCGTCGAGCCGTGCCGTCGCACATTCCAGTTTCCGCCAAAATGCGGCTGGGGTTCAATGACGATTCCAGAGCCGAGGAATGCGCCATCGCCATCGCCGAAAGCGGGGCCAATGAGCTGGTCGTACATGCCCGCACCAAAGCCGATGGCTACCGCCCGCCGGCTTATTGGTCGCGGATTGCCGATGTGCGCGCCGTGGTCAACATCCCCGTGGTGGCGAATGGCGAGATATGGAACGTGGCAGACGCCAGGCGCTGCCGTGAACTGTCGGGCTGTAACATACTGATGATCGGCCGCGGCATGGTGACGGACCCGAGTCTGGCGCGGGCGATTCAAGGCATGCAAACCATGGATGCTGCGAATGCATCAGCTGCAGCGTCGAGTCTGGACTGGCACATTCTGCTCCCGCTGATTCAGGACTTTTGGGACTTGGTGGGCCGCCGGCTGGATAAAAAATCACGCACGGGGCGGCTCAAACAATGGCTGAATTTTTTGCGCAGAAGTTACCCAGAGGCTGAGGCCGCCTACCAAGCGCTACGCACCTTCAACGAGCCTGAGCGGGTGGATGCGTGGCTGGCAAGCGAGCAGTTGGCCCGAGTTGTGGCCCAGCAGCGCCAGATCGTCAAGCCGTGAACAGCGCCTCAAACCCATCCACCGGTTCAAACCGCTTGTTGCGGTAGCACAGGCGCGTCGGGCCGGGCAGGGCACGTTCGCGGATGGAGTGCTGTGTATCGCCCGGGTAGCAAATCACGCGGGTGCCGTCCATGTCAAACGGTTCAGGTTCAATCACGGCGGGTTTGCCGCTGCGGGCTTGCGCCAACACGCTGGCCACGCTGTTATGGTGCGATAGATGCACCAGGCTCATGATTTGTGGGGGCGCCAGCTCAATGGCTTTGTCCCAGTATTGCGCTAAAGCGGCACGGGGTTGCAGCCAGACGCTCTCGGTCGTTTCATGGTTGTCGTGCTGCGCGGTTTGGTGCTGCGGCACGCCGGCGACAAAAAAGCGCGTGTCAAATCGCTTGTGCGACACAGACGCCATTTTGGGTGTGATCCAGCGCGACCACGGCAGCACGCTTTGGGTTTGCAGGCGCAGCGACAAGCTGGCCAGCATGGCGTCAAACCGCACGCCGTCCCTCAGCATCGCAGCGGCATTGGCCGTGGCTGCGGCAGAGGCGTTTTCGGCAAACAGCACACCAGATTCTTCAAAAGCCTCACGCAACGCCGCCACGTACAAACCAGCCGCGCTGAGTTCAGCCAGCTGCGGCTCGTTCAAGGCCGTGTGCAGCGCCCGGGGGGATTGGTCGAGGTGGGTGGCCATGTCCAGTTGGGCATCGGCCGCATCCAGCTTGCCTCCGGGAAACACATAAGCGCCACCCAGGACATCCGACAAACCATGTCGTTTGAGTAAAAACACCTCCATGCCCGTGGGCGCATCGCGCAGCATCACCACGGTAGCAGCGTCGCGCACGGGGGTGGTGATTTCTTGGTGGTTCAGTTCCATGGTGTCTTTCTGGTGACTTTTAAAACGGCTTATTGCGAAACGGGCATCTCAGGCGGTGTACTTGTGGTTTAGAGTATGACGTCACACTGATTTTGTGGCTATTTTCACGAGTTTCACACCTGTTTCAACCGAGTTTTGCACTACTTTGAAGGATAAAAACATGACGATTGAGTTTAAAGGACGCGTTGCCATTGTCACCGGAGCGGGGGGTGGTTTGGGTCGCCAACATGCCTTGGCTTTGGCCGCGCGCGGTGCCAAAGTGGTCGTGAACGATCTGGGTGGTGCGCGTGATGGCGCGGCAGGGTCACAGTCGCTCACCGCTGCGCAAGCGGTGGTTGAAGAAATCCGTGCGGCGGGCGGCGAGGCCATTGCCAACGGCGCATCCGTCACCGACTTTGCCGCTGTGCAGACCATGGTGGCAGAGGCGATGGCGACATGGGGGCGGGTCGATATTTTGGTCAACAACGCGGGCATTTTGCGCGACAAAAGCTTCGCCAAGATGGAAATCGCCGATTTTGCCTTGGTGGTCGATGTGCATCTGATGGGCGCGGTCAACTGCACCAAAGCGGTCTGGGCGATCATGAACGAGCAAAAATATGGCCGCATTCTGATGACAACCTCCTCCAGCGGCTTGTATGGCAATTTTGGGCAATCCAATTACGGCGCGGCCAAAATGGCGCTGGTGGGCTTGATGCAGACCTTGTCGATTGAGGGTGCTAAAAATGACATCCGGGTCAACTGCCTGGCACCCACTGCTGCCACCCGCATGACCGAAGGCTTGATGGCCGAAGCCGTGCTGGCCGCCCTGAAGCCAGAAGCGGTCGTCCCCGCGATGCTGGTGCTGACGGGCCAAGACGCACCGACCCGCACCATCTTGTGCGCAGGTGCCGGCACGTTTGAGGCCGCGCATATCACCCTGACGCAAGGTGTCTGGATTGGCATGGATGGGCAAGCGCCAGAGCATTTGGCCGAACACTTGGCGCAGGTGACCCAGCGTGATGGCGACACCGTACCGCAAAGTGGCTCAGCGCAGGGCACCAACGAGGTGGGTAAATTCATGGCGAACAACGTCAAATAGAGCCAAATAAAGCCAAGCACTGTTTGAAGTAAATGAAGTAAAGGCAAAGGCAAGCTGTGAAGACCCTCAACATCATCGGTGCAGGTCGGGTGGGGCGCAGTCTGGCGCACCTGTGGCATGCGCGTGGCGTGTTTGAGATTCAGGATGTGCTGACCACCTCGGCTGCCAGTGCGAAAGAGGCGGTGCAGTTTATCGGGGCAGGTCGCGTGGTGCCAGCCATGGGCGACATGCGGCCCGCCGATGTGTGGATGCTGGCCGTACCAGATGGACAAATCGCCAGTGTGGCGACAGCGCTGGCCCAATACATGAGCGTGAAAGACGCCATGGTCTTTCATTGCAGTGGTGCCTTGGCGTCCACCGTGATGGCACCTTTGCAGGCACAGGCTTGCCAGCTTGCCAGCGCGCATTGCATCTTGAGTTTCAGTTCTCCGGGCACGGCCCTTGAACAGTTCGCGGGTACGCCTTGCGCGCTTGAAGGCGAGGCGCTTGCCACGCAAGGTCTGAATTCGGTATTTGCGGCGATTGGCGCACAGCCTTTTGCCTTGGCGGCTGAGCACAAGGTGCTGTACCACGCCGCCGCCGTGTTTGCGACCAATTTTTTACCTGTGCTGCAGGTGGTCGCGGCGGACTTGTGGCGCAGCACCGGTATGCCGCAGGACATGATCGGGCCTTTGAGTGCATCTTTGCTGCGCAACGCGGTTAACAATATCACCACACAAGGGGCTGCTAAAGCCTTGACCGGTCCCGCAGCGCGGGGCGACACAGCCGTGGTTGCCCTGCAGCGTCAAGCCGTGGCAGACTGGCAAGCGGATGCAGGCCAAGCCTACCAGGCACTGAGTACACTGGCAGGCAAAATTGCGCGAGATGGTCACATCATCAGCACGACAAATCACAATCAAAAAGACAAAGGAACTTCACCATGACTGAGCAAGCTTCAAACCCAACCGCCGACACTCTCCAGACGGTCACCTATGTTGAACAAGGCGCAGTCGCCATCGTCACGCTGAACCGGCCCGCGGCGCTGAACAGCTTTACCCGCCAGATGCACAAAGAGTTGTGGTCCGCACTCGACCAGGCCGAGGCCAACCCCGCCATTCGCGCCATGGTCATCACCGGTGCTGGCCGCGCATTTTGTGCAGGTGCCGATCTGGCCGAGTTTGACTTTGAACCCGGCCCAGACTTGGCCGATTTGATCCGCCGTGCCGACCCTGGCCCGGTGATCGACCAAGCCTTCAACCCCACCGCCCGCCGCCTGCAAAACCTGCGCATGCCGGTGATTGCCGCCGTGAATGGCGTCGCCGCAGGTGCGGGCGCTTCCCTGGCGATGACCTGCGACGTCGCGATTGCCGCGCCGAGTGCCAGCTTTATTCAAGCCTTTAGCAAAATTGGGTTGATACCGGATGCCGGCGGCAGCTGGTTTTTGCCGCAGCGCCTGGGTTTGGCCCGGGCCATGGCCTTGGCATTGACGGGCGACAAACTCAGCGCAGCGCAGGCCAAAGAGTGGGGCATGATCTGGGATGTGGCGGACGACTGCGTGGCTGCAGCAACCGAGCTGGCACAGCGCCTGGCCGCCATGCCGACCAAAGCCCTGGTTGCCACGCGCCATTTGCTGCGTGATGCTTCAACCCGCACCCTGAACCAGCAGCTAGATGCCGAGCGCGACACCCAATCTGCCATGGGCAAGACGCATGACTATATTGAAGGCGTGATGGCTTTTAGAGAGAAACGTCCGGCCCAATTCAAAGGGGCATGAAGGAGGCTATCAAGCGGCTTCTTTGCCTTGTTCTTCTTCTTTTTCTTGCGCCTGCAGCCAAAGGCGGTGCGGGATGTGGCTGCTGAGCTTGCTGATCGCCAACGCGATGAACTCGGGGTGGATCTCGTGCCCGACGAAGGGCAGCACCTCCGCTGTCACATCGCCGCCTAAATCACGCAGCAGATGAGCCGCATTCACGGTATAACTGTATGGAATAACAGCATCATCTTTGCCGTGCAGCAAATGAATCGTGATGTGTTCTGTCGCGGCCGTGGGTAAGCTCGCAAAACGGCCGCAGAGGGACACCATGCGCCCAAACAGCAGCCTGGTTGGCACGTCCTGTTGCATGGGGGCGGCTAATTTGCTGGCTTCCAGGGCCATGATGGCACCTTGCGACATGCCGACCAAGGCGGTGGCTTCTGGCGAAACCCCCGTTGTTGCCTGCCATTGCTCAATACAGGCCACGAAAGCGGGCATGGCGGCATCGACACGGGCTTGGCGGTTTTCTTCGGTGACACCCTGAACATTGAACCATTGGTAGCCGGTTGAGTCAGAAAGCATGCCCGTTGCAAGATCTGGTGCATTGATGGCGACGACCACCGCGTTGGGGAAAGCCCCCGCAAGGCGCTGTCCCAAAGTCCGCATCGAGTCGGCCGTGCTGCCCCAGCCATGAAAAAGCAGGACCAATTGTTGTGCAGGCGCTGCGGGTTGTTGAATGATGATGGGGGAGGCGGTCATGGGGTTCTCACGGGTCGGGTGCAGGTTTGTACAAGGCGGTATGCCTTGAAAGCACACACTATGTCACCAATTATGCCAAGATAAGGCTAATTAGCGTGTGATGAAGACGTTTTGGCGTCGGCAGTTTGGGTCTATCAACCGTTAATCATGACGGCAATGGTTACGTCAATCCTTCATTTAGCAGTGACATCAATGAAACATAGAAGGTATGAAATGGAAAAACAAATCAAGCGCGATGTTTTAGATGTGCACACTTATCAAGCAAGCAAATCAAGCAAACTGACCAAACTAACAACTTCTGCGCTGTCTGCCAGCCTGTTGATGGCTATCGCCGGCTACTGTAATTCTGCACGCAGCATCGAGGCCGCGCCTGTACAGCCAGCCCATCCACTTGCCAGCGTCAACACAGCGTCTGCCGAGACCATCCGCACGCTTGATTTTGACTGGCAAGATGCCAGCCGCCAGCGTGCGGTTCCGGTGCGCTTGTATTTGCCCAAAGCGGTCAGCGAGACCGCGGATGTTGACGGGTCTATTGCGGGTGGCGATGTGGTTAAACCTGTACCTTTGATTGTGTTTTCGCACGGTTTGGGCGGTTCCCGCAATGGGTATCAGTATTTGGGCCGTTTTTGGGCTGCCCACGGCTACGCCAGCATGCATGTGCAACACATTGGCAGCGACAACCAGCTGTGGCTCGGCAACCCGTTCAGTCTGACCATGCGTTTGAAAGACGCGGCGAAAGACAGCGAGGCTGTGGCGCGCGCCAAAGACGTGAGTTTTGCGCTGACAGAGATGCTGGCACAGCCGCAGTTGGCCGGTCGTTTTGATGCCACCCGCATTGTGGCGGCGGGGCATTCTTATGGTGCCAACACCACGATGCTGCTGGCGGGCGCGGCGGTACCCAACAAGGGTGAGAACGGTCAAATCCTGAACTTGCGCGACCCGCGTATCAAGGCGGCCATGCTGCTGTCGGCACCGCCGTTTTATGGTTACAGCAACCCTGCGCTGATTTTGGGTGGCATTGCGCTGCCCACCCTGCATGTGACCGCCACGGCGGACGACATCATGGTGCCCGGCTATGGCTCAGGCGTGGATGACCGTGTGGGCGTGTACAACGCGATGGGTGACCCGCGCAAGACGCTGGTGGTGTTTACGGGGGGCTCGCACAGCATTTTTACCGACCGCGCAGGTACCGGCGGGGCGGAGCTGAACCCCAGGGTCAAAGCGGCGACCCAAGCCTTGTCGCTCGCTTTTTTGCGCCAGACTTTGGGGAGTGAAACGGGTGCACTGGCCCAGTGGCAGCCGCAGTTTGCGGACCTGCTGGCTAAGTTCGTCAATCCTGCCAAGTGACTGAAAAAGTGGGCAGCGGGGTGTTTATCGGGTAAAATGGTACTTAGCCGGCGTAATATATGCCTAGACTGCTATAAAAATAGTAGCAAATAGAATATTGGCAGATAAGCCACACCCCCAGAAAGTACCCACAGATGGCCATTCAATGGTTCCCCGGTCACATGAATGTGACCAAGCAAGCCATCAGCGAGCGCATCAAAGACATCGATGTCGTGATCGAACTGCTCGACGCCCGCCTGCCTGGCTCCAGCGCCAACCCGATGCTGGCCGAGATCACGGGCCACAAACCCGCGCTCAAGGTGCTGAACAAGCAAGACCTGGCCGACCCCGAGCGCACCGCGCTATGGCTGGCGCATTACAATGCCTTGCCCAACACCCGCGCCATCCCGCTGTCCGCCACCGATGCCGCGCCTGCCAAAGCCCTCATCAAAGCCTGCAAAGAGCTCGCCCCCCTGCGCGGTGGCATGACCAAACCGCTGCGGGTCCTGATTTGCGGCATTCCCAACGTGGGTAAATCGACCCTGATCAACACCATGACCGGCCGCCGTTTCACCAAAACCGGTGACGAAGCGGGGGTCACCAAAATCGAGCAGCGCATCACCCTGGCAGACGATTTTTACCTCTACGACACCCCCGGCATGCTGTGGCCGCGCATCATTGTGGCCAAAAGCGGTTACAACCTGGCCGCCAGCGGTGCGGTGGGACGCAATGCGTTTGAGGAGGAAGAAGTGGCTTTGGAGCTGCTGGACTACCTCATCAAGCATTACCCCGCCGAGCTGGAAGCACGCTACAAGCTGGACTCCGTTGCCGGTCAAACCGACGAGCAGGTGCTGGAGCAGATCGGCATCAAACGCGGTGCTTTGCTCGGTAAAGGCAAGGTCAATCTTCAAAAAGCCGCTGAAATCGTGATTTTTGACATGCGCACCGCCAGTATCGGCCACGTCACCCTGGAAACGCCCGAGGAGTTTGCCCAGTGGCTGGCTGTGGGCGAGAAGATGGATGCCGATCGGCAGGTCAAAAAAGATGCGATCGAACTGGATCGCAAAATCCGCTTCAAAAAGATCCCCAGACCCTCAAAACGCAAGATTGACTGATAAACGTGCCTTTTGGCAACTCAGCGGACCAGCAAGACCGGTGTTTTGCAGTGCGCCACGACTTGCGTAGCAACCGAACCCATGACCAGGTTGATCAAAGTCCCATGGCCGTGGGAGCCCATCACCAACAGGTCAAATTTACCGGCGTCGGCAAACTTGCCAATGGTTTCACCCACGTGTCCTACTTTCCAGACGCTTTTGGCCTGAATGCCGTGGCGCACGAGAAACTTGTCAACGGGGGACAATGTTTTTTCGGCCTCGGCCTCGTAATAATCGTCCACAACCTCTTTGCCCACGGCCGAACGTGCCCGCGGCGGCACGGCCAATTGAACCGTCAACACGGTGTAGTCGTTGTTGGTGTGAAACAACTCGGTGTGTGTAGCCAAGTAGGCCAGCATTTTTTTCGTATAGCTGCTGCCGTCTACGGCAAGAAGAATTTTCATGGTGGCTCCTCTGATCTGGTTTAGTTTTTAGTGTAGGCATTCTAGCCCTGTTTCGTTTGACTAATATCAAAACGGCAGTGTTTCACAGACGGACCAACGACAAGGCGGCAATTTCAATGTCGTTCAGACATAATGATTTGTATGCGACACACTGAACGACATAAAACACACCGTATCGGCTGGTTGCGAGCCGCCGTCATGGGGGCCAATGACGGCATTGTGTCCACTGCCAGTCTGATTTTGGGTGTTGCGGCCGCCGGGGCGACGGTGAAGAGCATGCTGATTACCGGCGTGGCCGGCTTGGTCGCTGGTGCGATGTCGATGGCAGCGGGGGAGTATGTCTCGGTCAGCTCGCAATCGGATACTGAAAGTGCAGATATAGAGAAGGAGCGCATCGAGCTGGCCACCCAGCCCGAGCATGAACATGCTGAGCTCGCTGCCATCTATGTCGGGCGGGGGCTGAGCAAGGCGCTAGCCGCCGATGTGGCTACACAGCTGATGGCGCATGACGCGCTGGGTGCGCACAGTCGCGACGAATTGGGCATCTCCGATCTAACAACGGCGCGACCTGTTCAAGCCGCCCTTGCTTCAGCGGCTACGTTTTCTGTCGGTGCCGCCTTGCCGTTGCTGGTGGTGTTGCTGGTGCCCGCGTCAATATTGATGTGGGCCGTGGCGGGTAGCTCTTTGTTGTTTCTTGCGGTATTGGGGGCCTTGGCGGGGCGCACGGGTGGCTCGCCCAAGCTGACGGCCGCTATACGCGTTACCTTTTGGGGCGCTTTGGCGATGGCGTTGACCGCAGGGGTGGGTGCGCTGTTGGGTGTGGCCGCTTGACTTAGTCGTTGTATAAGTCGCTGTAACATTCAAAAAAATTACCATGCCCAACAAGCGGACGATTGAAGAAAAGCAGGAAGATTCCTGGCTGAACAAGCTCGGGCCCGGTCTGATAACAGGCGCTGCGGACGACGATCCCAGCGGCATTGCCACGTATTCACAAGCAGGTGCGCAGTTTGGTTTCAACATGCTGTGGACCGTGTTGTTTACCTACCCGCTGATGGTGGGCATCCAGGTGGTCAGCGCTAGAATTGGGCGCGTCAGCGGACTCGGTCTGGCGACCAATATCCGCAGGCACTATCCCGCATGGTTGTTGTATGCCGTAGTTGGTTTGCTGCTGGTTGCCAATACCATCAATATAGCGGCCGATATTTCAGCCATGGGCGAGGCGATGAAATTGATCGTAGGCGGACCAGCGCACATTTATACAGTGGCATTTGGTGTGCTTTGTATGCTGCTTCAACTGTTCATTCCGTACCATCGATATGTTCGCATTTTGAAATGGTTGACGCTGACTTTGTTGGCTTACGTGGCCACGGTGTTTGTTGTGAATGTGCCTTGGTCGCAGGTTGTCGTGCAGGCGCTATGGCCCCAGTTGTCGTGGAAGCCGGAATACATCACAACGGTGGTTGCCGTGTTTGGTACCACCATCAGTCCCTATTTGTTCTTTTGGCAGGCATCGCAGGAAGTGGAGGATATCCGGGCAGATACAAATGCGCTCCCGCTGATAGACGCACCGCAGCAAGCCGCATTTCACCTGCGTCGCATCAAAATCGATACGTACATGGGCATGGGGTTTTCAAATTTGGTGGCTTTTTTCATCATCTTGACGACAGCCGTGACGCTCAATTTGCATGGCATCACCGATATCCAAACCTCCGCCCAGGCTGCAACGGCCTTGCGACCCATTGCAGGGGAATTTGCCTTCATCCTCTTTAGCGCAGGCGTCATCGGTACGGGGTTGCTGGCAATTCCAGTGCTGGCCGGCTCGTCGGCGTATGCGATGGCAGGTGCATTCAACTGGGAAAACAGCCTTGAGCGTACACCGGTTCAAGCCAAGCAGTTTTATGGCACCATCGTCATTTCTACGATGATCGGTATTGGACTGGGATTCACGCCGATTGACCCCATCAAAGCCTTGTACTGGAGCGCCGTCATCAATGGCGTGATTTCTGTCCCCATCATGGCGGTGATGATGCTGATGGCGGTTCGCAGTGACATCATGGGGAAGTTTGTTATTTCTAAGCGATTGACATTGATGGGCTGGCTTGCTACCTTGACCATGGCCATAGCGGTAGCCGCCATGGTGTGGTTCTCCATCTCTTAAAGACCAAAGGTCGTTTAATGAAGTATTAAGTGGCGACGCGGCGCGTTATAGCGCGCTCTTTGGCTGTTTCGTTGGGCACCGTTGCGGGATCTGTTGCCGTGGCAAAAAATCAAGCCGTGAGTGTTCACTTTCAAGGGTTATGTCGTTACCAAACGTAAGAGGTGTATGTTGTCAGATGATCGCCATCAGCACAATGCGCGCACAGGGTTTGCAAGCACCGGTGGATTTATTTTCCCCGATGATATTTGATGTTTTTACCAATGGGATTGATGCTCGAGACCACTGGCAAATGTGGGTCGCATGGCGTCAACACATGGCAAAAAATCAAAAACAAACGCGCTGGTTTTTGAAGCGAATGTAAGGCCGCACCGACGCGCTTTGTAGGCGCTTTGCTTCACTTGTTTCCAAAAAAGAGCGCACCGAAAATTCTGGTTACTTATTGGGCATATTCAGCCCTTGTAGCGCTTGCTTGATGAGTCTACATTGAAACTCCGGCTGTTTTATTCAATCAAACCACAAGCAAGGAATCAACCATGTTACGCAGAAATATTCTCCTCATGAGCGGCATCGCCGCCGCCGCCTCCGTCAGCACACTGCTGGCCGCTTGCGGCAGCAGCACCGAAACCACCAAAGACATTTTTGAACTGGCCCGCGACAATGCCGACCTGAGTGTGCTGGCTGATGGCATCATCAAAGCTGATCTGATGCAGACCTTCCAGAACAACACGTCTTACACGTTGTTTGCGCCCAACAACGCCGCCTTTGTGGCCGTGCTTGCCGAGTTGGGTATGACCAAAGAGCAACTCTTTGCCAACAAACCGCTGCTTACCTCGATTTTGACCTACCACCTGTTGCCCGGCAAAGTGAGCAGTGGGAGCATTCCGCTGAACACACCGCTGGCAACCGTTCAAGGGGCAACGCTCAAAGTCGACAATATTGCAGGTATTTTGACCATCACCGATGGCCGCAGCCGCATGTCAAAAATCATCCAGATCGATTTGGACGCCCGCAACGGTGTGGTTCACATCATCGACAAAGTGCTCTTGCCACCGCTGTAGACGACTTTAGTCGGTCCAAACCACGGTGTTGTCTACGGCGTACAGTTTGCAGCCTTGCCTGCCCGCTTTGATGCAGCGGTGGATGGCTCGCTCGAGGACGTCTTGCGGCACGGTGGGGTCGGTTGTCACGCCCCAGGTGCGGTAAGCCGAGCCATCTGCAGCCAATGCAAAAGCGCGGGGGAAGGCTTTTGTGAGCCAATCCCGGTAGAGCAGCTTGCTGCGAAGCGACGTGGTTGGCAGTGCCTCAATGTTGTCGGCGTTGACGCGAACCGTGGCTGGACTGGCTGTCGTTGTTACTGCCATTGTTGCACCCTGAGGTTTTAACGCGCCGCAGGCCGACAGAAGTACGGCGATGAACGCGATGGTCATGATGGCTGATAGTCGTGTGGACAAGCGCATCACAGTCTCCTTGGTGGTTGTCAGTAGGTGTAGTCGCAGCGGCGGTGCCAGCCTGAGCGGCCAAGGGTACGATGGTACTATGAAAAATCCAGCATATCGTTTTCCCGCATGGGTGTTGTGTGGGTGGGTTGCGGATGTGCCATTGTGAACAAAAAATCACAGAGCAACTTTACAACTATATTTGCCCGCAGCATGAACTTTGTGGTCGGACGCATGTCCTATGAAATGACAAGTTTTGCGAGGAACTTGTTCATTTTGATTTTGCCGTGCGTTCTGCAAGCAATTAAAGCAACGCAACCTCCTCAAAGCGGCAAATTTGAGCCGAGTTTCTGCCATCAGGGACTCGGCTTTTTTTTTTGCAGTTGTGTGGCGCTCTAATCTAGCGCAACAAGCAGGCCAGCCCCGGCTACGGCTGTCACATAGCGTGTCAGGCTGTTGTTCTCTTGCGGTTGCGCCGCAGTCACGGGTTCCAGGTCTTGTCCAAATTTGGGGCGGCGCGCATCGAGCACTTGTGCCATACCATGTTGCTGAGTCAAGGCTTGGGTCTGGTCAATCAGCGGCATCTTGTGGCTGGCGAGCTGTGTGATGACGGTGTCGCCCTCCCGCGCTAGCAGCGGGGTGATTTGATCAAACACGGGTACAGCCCAATCTTCGCGCCACAACGCCAATGCCTCGGGGCTGACCCATTTGCTGATGTCATGCGTCACATTCGGGGTGCAAGCCACCACAATCCAGCGGGTTGCGTGCGGTGCATTGCCAGCGGGCAAAAGGGGCAACAGTATTTTGCGGGCATAGGTGGCGTCGTCTACATACACAATCATTGTTTCCATAAGAATCTCCTTGAAAGTTCAGGTTAAAGCTCCGATTAAAAGGTGAAGAAAGTTTGCAGGTGTTTAGTGGGATGGCATCTCCTTGTGCTGCGTTGAAGCAGCGCGCCGCGCTACCCACCAGCCGGCACCCAAGACGCCTGCGACAGAGGCCGCATAGGTTGCCCAGGTGGCAACCTGATTGCTGAAAATGTCTTTCAAAAACGGTTCTTTGACGATCATGCTGGCGGCGGTAAAAGCTAAAACTGCAGCACCGATGTTGATGATGAATGGAAATCGCTCTACAAGTTTCAACACCATGGTGCTGCCAAAAACCACAATCGGCACGCTGATCAGGAGGCCAATAACCACCAAGTCAAACGAACCATGGGCTGCGCCAGCAACACCCAGCACGTTGTCGACACCCATCAACGCATCAGCCACGACGATGGTTTTCATCGCACCCCAAAAGGTGCTGGCCACGGGCCCGCTGTGCTCTTTATCGCCTTGATCGGCCAGCAGTTTATAGGCAATCCACAGCAGACCGAGGCCGCCTACCAGCATCAAGCCGGGGATTTGTAGCAGCCAGACGACGCCGACCGTCATCACCGAGCGCACCGCAATGGCACCCACGGTGCCCCAAGCGATGGCTTTTTTCTGTAAATCCTTGGGCAGGCTGCGGGCGGCCAGGGCGATGACGATGGCGTTGTCGCCCGCCAGGACGAGGTCAATCAAAATGATGGCCAGCAGGGCAGACCACCAGGGGGTTGAGAACAGTTCCATATGCAAACTCCAAAATCAATATCGACATGAAAATCTGACAAGCAGACTTCCGGATGTGGCGAAACTGAACGGGTTGCGATGAGGCGTGTGGGGTAGCTGTTCGCTTTGCCATACCGCTTCGATCAAACCTGTTCAGGCTTCAATCGAAGGTCTGGCTCGTCACGCAAGGGCTGCATGACCAACAAACCGGAAGATTACTTAAAGCAATGCTTCGAAATGACGACTTGTTGTAGCGCTTTTGCAGACAGGCCAAGTGTGTCAGGCTGCTCTGCAAAAGAGGGAGTTACTCCCCTTCTTGACGTTATTAAACACGAGATCCCGTGAATTGGCTAATATCCCTTTGAGTTGTATGGGAATGAGTTTGTATGTCGTTAGGGCGTGATGCATTGATTTTGTCAATAAAAGTAAGCTCGCTTGTATCTGCCGAAAACTGAGCATACATTCTGAAATAGAACGTCATAGGGTAACATCATGGTCAGTTGCCGGATCCTGTTGATTGAGGGTCACCCCGACCCCATTGGCTCCCATTTATGCCATGCGCTGGCAGATGCCTACGCCGACGGCGCGCAGGAAGAGGGGCACCAGGTGCGGCGCGTGCATGTGGCCAAACTTGACTTCCCTTTGCTGCGCAGCCAGCAGGACTGGGAGTTTGGCGAACTGCCAGAATCTTTGAAACAAGCACAGGAAGACATTGCCTGGGCGCAGCATCTGGTGCTGTTCTTTCCGCTGTGGCTGGGCGACATGCCGGCGCTTTTGAAGGGTTTTTTAGAGCAGGTCGCGCGGCCCGGTTTCGCTTTTAAACCCAACGGCAGTAACATGATGGGCAAAAAAGGACTGAGTGGCCGCTCTGCCCGCGTGGTCGTCACCATCGGCATGCCCGCGCTGCTCTATCGGTGGTATTTCAGGGCGCACAGCGTGAAATCCCTGGAACGCAATATTCTGGGTTTTGTCGGGATTTCACCCGTCAAAGAAACGCTGATCGGTATGGTCGACAAACTGGGTGCCGATGGAGTGCGCAAGTGGCTGGGCAAGATGCGCAAATTGGGCGAAGGGTGTGAGTAACCATGTAGCGGCTTGGCTGAATAATCAACGATTCGATTGCTTGACCCAACGCACAATGTCCGCCGCCCCCATGGCACCAGGCTGGCGCGCGACCTCTTTGCCGTTGACAAAGAGCGCCAGCGTCGGGATGCTGCGGATGTTATAGCGCCCGCCCAAGTTGGGCACGGCTTCGGTGTCTACTTTGACCACGCGCACGTTGGGTTCCAGCAGCTTGGTGGCTTGTTCGTAGGCGGGTGCCATCTGCCGGCAGGGGCCGCACCACGGTGCCCAAAAATCGACCAAAACAGGGATTTGGTTGCGGTTGATGTGTTTGTCAAACGCAGCTTCGTCCAAGTTGGCGGGGTGGCCGTCAAACAGGGCCTGTTTGCATTGGCCGCAGGTGGGCGCGCTGCCTAACTGGTCGGTGCGGACACGGTTGGTGGTGTGGCAGTGCGGGCAGACGATGTGCAGGGATTCGGTCATGGCTTGTAGCTGGGGGACGCTGCAAAATTTTCAAGCTATTTGTCGGTTTTCCTCAAGGCGACGCTGAGCTGATCCACCATCTCGACCCAGTCGGAGTCTTGCAAGATAGCCTCGCGTAAAAACGCAGCCTGCGCCGGCGTCCAAAAAGGTGCTTGTGCCAAGCGAAGGTTCTCGGGCACAGGCGCATGCATGGCGATAAAGTGCTCGATGCCAAGCTCGTCCGACGGCAGGCCCAGTTGGTCGAAGAGGTCTTTGAAATAATGCATGGGTTTGTTCATGCATTTATGGTGCTACTTTTGTTAGCCACGGTCAAGGCATCTGCGCAAAAAGTATGAACTACAAGCAAAATCTTTGTTTATTATCAAATAGCTTCAAAATCCAAGCTGAACTAAACTATAACCGGCGTATTTATTAACTAAATTGCTATTAAATTTGTAGTAATC
Organism: Polaromonas sp.; assembly: GCA_043769295.1. Classification (GTDB taxonomy): domain Bacteria; phylum Pseudomonadota; class Gammaproteobacteria; order Burkholderiales; family Burkholderiaceae_C; genus Aalborgiella. The sequence goes on from JAYVJL010000210.1 coordinate 20,560, forward strand.
AGCTGCTGCTGCCCCGCACTTTACTGGATTAGGGTTTGTCCGCGCTGTTTGTCCACACTGTTGTACGGCGCACGACGCAGGAAGGTGACAGAATGTTAGTCTTGTGCAAACTTGACGCTGGAGACGCCAATGACAACATGCTTTTCGACACCCTTTTCGTCCTCAATGCAAGTTTTGAAGACCTCTCGCCGCACCCTGCTGGCCCTGCTGGGTGGTGTGGCACTTCTTGCAGGCTGTGCCACGTCGCCCAGGATGCTGCCGCTGGCAGAAGCACCACCGATTATTTTTGTTCACGGTAACGGCGACTCCGCCGCGCTGTGGCAGACTACCCTGTGGCGGTTCGAGTCTAACGGCTGGCCACGCGAACGTCTGCACGCCATCGACGTGCCCTACCCGCTGGCGCGTGATGAGGACGCCAAAGCGCAGCCGGGCCGTACCTCCACCGCCGAGCATATGGCGTATTTGAAAGCCGAGGTCGACAAAGTGATCAAAACCACTGGTGCCACCAAAGTCGTGCTGTACGCCAACTCACGCGGTGGCAACGCCGTTCGCAACTACATCCAAAACGGGGGCGGCGACGCCACGGTATCGCATGCGATTTTGGGCGGCACGTCCAACCATGGCGTGTGGGCGATCAAGGGGTTTCGCGAGGGCAATGAGTTTTCAGGCACAGGGCCTTTTTTAACCGCGCTCAACGCCCCGAAAAACGCCAATGGCGATGAAGTGACCGGCCCGGTGCGCTGGCTCACCATCCGCTCGGACAACAATGACAAGTTCGCGCAGCCCGATGGTGTGTGGATAGGCGCCAAAGGCACCGCCACCAACGTCTCGTTCGATGGGCCCGCGCTGAAAGGGGCGATCAACAGCGTCATCCCACGCATAGACCACCGTGAGACCTCGTTTTCACCCGCCGCCTTTTATGCCGCCTACAGCTTCATCACCGGCAAAGCGCCCCAAACCATCAGCATTGAGCTGGATGAGCGCATCGTGCTGGGTGGCCTCATTACCGGCTTGGGCGTGAAATCGGATGACGCGACCTCGGGCAACGCCGTGAACAACCTGCCGGTACCGAAAGCAACTTTGCAGATTTTTGCGGTTGACCGCGATACGGGTGAGCGCCAAGGCCCGCCCGTGCACCAAAAAACGGTGGGTACCGATGGCCAGTGGGGGCCTTTTACAGCGCAAGTGGCACAGCCGTATGAGTTTGTCATCAGCGCGCCGGGCTACAGCACCACGCATATCTACCGAGGCGCCTTCCCACGTTCCAGCAACATCATGCATTTGCGTGCGGAGCGCATGGCAGAGGCTGATAAAGCCAATGCAGCCGTCCAATCGGTGGTCACCTTCAGTCGCCCGCGCGGCTACTTTGATGCACAACGCGATCAGCTCAGCTTTGACGGCCAAACCGTTCTGCCCGGTGTGCCACCGGTGGGGGCAGGGGTGGCCAATTCCAAAATACTGCTGACACAGCATCAGGTACGCGCCATCACGGCCGAATCCAACGGTGAGCGGATCACGGGCCAGACCTGGCAGAAGGCTGAAAACCGCGTGGTGACTCTGGAGTTGACGAATTAAGTTACCAAGTGTTGAGCAGGGCAGCCCGTTGGTGATGCCGAATTTTTTAGCATGGTGTTGCGTATTTGGTTGGGCCCCACACCTGCAGACTTCATGCTCAAAGACGCCTTGCTGGGTATTTCAAAAGGTTAAATCCTTTTTTAGTCCCAAAAATACCTGTTCGGCCGGAACTAACCGGAACTAACCGTAACAAACAGTATCAAAATTGGCAGCAAGCTTGTATGCTGCACTTTTAACACTTGGAGATACGCTGTGAAAAAAACAATGAATACTGTAATGAACACTGTAATGAATACTGCAAAGGGTACTTTGCTTATAGCGGCTTTTGCCTTCTTGGCGGGATGCGCATCCGTTTCAGGCTCTGCGCCCGCCATGATGAAGGACGGCATGCTGGTCAACGCCAAAGGCATCACGCTGTATTTTTTTGATCGGGACGTGGCGGGAAGCGGCAAATCTACATGCAATGGTGATTGCGCGGTCAAATGGCCACCGGTGATGGCTGCCGCCACAGACAAACCGATGGGCGACTATACGGTGATCACCCGCGACGACAGTAAAAAACAATGGGCTTACAAAGGCAAGCCTATGTACACTTGGCCTGAAGACCAAGAGCCGGGAGACAAATATGGTGACAACTACAACAAGGTTTGGCACATTTTCACCCCGCAAAATTTGGTCATCAAATCATCAGGCAAGGACTATTAACCGCACTATGAACCACTTTAATAAAATACTTGTATGCGCCGCACTCAGTGTGTGTGCTGCTGCGACACTGGCTGGCAATCTGCAGGTCAGTGTGATTGACAAAGATGGCAAACCGGTGGTTGACGCCGTTGTGGTGCTGGTCCCCGCAACAGCAGGTGCACCCAAAGCGCCACTACCGCTGCAGGTCACCATCAACCAGGAAAAAATGCGTTTTGTACCCGCTGTCACCATCGTTGGTGTCGGTGCCAAGGCGCGCTTTATCAACAATGACCCGTGGGAGCACCATGTGCGCGGTTCTGCCGCCGGTGTGATGCAGTTCAATGCGGGGGTGGACGATGGGTTTGTGCTGCGGCTGGACGGCAAACCCGAAGGCAAGCCGGCCAAGTATGCCGACGCCACCTTTGACAAAGTCGGCGCGGTGCTGCTGGGCTGCCATTTGCATGCGTCCATGCGCGGCCACGTGTATGTGAGCGACTCGCCTTGGGCGGTCGTCACCAATGCCGACGGTCTGGCTGCGTTTGAAGGCGTGCCCGACGGTGCCGTGCAGGTCAAAGCCTGGCATGCCGACCAGTTCATTGATATTCCATCCCAGCGTGTGACCGTGAGCGCTGCACCCAGCAAAGCCAGCATGCAGCTGACGGTGGTGCCGCGCAGGAAGAGGGTTTAAACCCAAACGGGTGCCGTTCAGACCCTGAGCGTTTTCCGCAGAGCCTTGCCCGCCCAGCGCTGGTCTTTGCTGTGCGCGGCCATCAGCGCACACATGGCTGCGTTGCAGGGGGCTTTTGTCTCGCCCTGTGCGGCCAAACGGACCACCGCACCGCACATGTCATCTATCTCCGTGGTGCGTCCTTGTTGTACATCGTCCCACATCGACGACCTGGCGCTGGCGTCCATGCGCAACATGCGCGAGGCCACGCGGGTGAAAATCCAATTCGGCAGTTTCAGTACGCGCGGCAGGGTGCGTGGCGGCGCGGCGGCCAGTTGCACGGGTTCGATGCCGGCCGCCGTCATGGCTGCCAGCGCTTCTAGCTGCAGCGCAGCCAAGATACGACGAAAGTCGCGGTTCAGCAGTTGCTCGCGCAGCGGCAGGCAGGACAGCGCGTTGATCGGGTTGTTTAAATTCAGCAGCAACTTGCCCCACTGAACGGCGCGCATGTCCTGCACCACCCGCATGGACAAACCGGCCGCATTGAAGCGCGTGGCAATCTCCTGCGACAGCGGGCTTTGCCCGATGTGCAGCCGACCCGTGGTGGCGCGGTGCACATGGGTGGGTGTTTTCAGCACCACGTTGTAGGGCACCATGCCTGCCAGGGCTTGCACCATGGGTGCAGCGGTGCTGATGCGGGCCACATTATCAACCCCGTTTTGCAAGGAGACCACCAGGGTGCCTTCGGGGCAGCAAGCGCCAATGTCACGCGCGGCAGACGCGGTGGCCCCGCCTTTCACACACAACAAAATCACCGTGGGTGTGCCGTCCGTGTCCAGCCGCGCCCAGGCTTCCTGCAATTGGGTGGCCACGTGCAGCCGCCCGGCCGGGACTTGCGCTGTAAAACCATCCAGATCCGTCACCGCCAAGCCCGCCTGCAGCACAGCGGCCATCGCTGGCGGCCTGCCCACCAGAGCGACCCGCTCGCCCGCAGCAGCCAAGCGTCCCCCCACGTAGCAACCCACCGCCCCAGCGCCCAAAATGATGAAATTCATAAATAATTGAAATTTAAGTTAAATTGAGGCCTAAATTGGCATCTAGCCGGCGTATTTATTGCCTAAGCTGCTATTAAAAACATAGTAATTGCATGAACAACGATTTTGCAGTGATTCAGTACAGATTCCAAAAGACCTGGTAAAGATTCTAGGCCCTGAAATCGTTGGCCACTGTCCCACAGGTTGAACAAGGGAACGGCTTGATACTGGTGTTCCCAAGGGGCTGATGCAGGATTAAGATGTCATCCATGCACAACCTACAGTCCACCCCCTTGCCCAAAGTTCTCGCCTTTGATGTCTTTGGCACGGTGGTTGACTGGCACAGCAGCATTGCACGCGAAGTGCGTGCGTTACGCCCAGACCTTGATGGTGGCGCTTTTGCATTGGCGTGGCGTGGCGGCTACGTGCCCGCCATGCGCCGCGTCATGTCGGGCGAGCTGGGCTGGACGTTGATAGACGACCTGCACCGCCGCATCCTGGACGAGATCCTGCCCAGCTTCGGCTTGACCGATCTGACCGAACCACAAAAACAGCAGCTCAACCTGGCCTGGCACCGGCTGGACCCGTGGCCCGATGTCGTCGCAGGGTTGGCGCGGCTGAAAGCCCGGTTCACGATTTGTACATTGTCCAACGGCAACATCGGCCTGCTCACCAACATGGCCAAACGCGCCGCGCTGCCGTGGGATTGTGTGCTGTCCGCCGAAGTGTTCAGAGCCTACAAGCCCGATCCGGCCACGTATCTGGGCGTCGCCAAGGTGTTCAATCTGCCGCCCGCAGAGGTGATGCTGGTCGCTGCGCATCAGGACGACTTGGCCGCCGCCCGCGCCTGCGGTCTGCAAACCGCCTACATCGAGCGTCCGCTGGAGTTTGGCGCAGCGCAGCCTAAAGACGTCTCACCCAACCCCGCCAACACCTACCACGCCACCGACTTTTTGGCCTTGGCAACGCAGCTGGGTTGTTGACAGCGCAGCCATACAGGCGGTTGTGCCGATGTAGCCAAACAACGCAAATACGCCCGTGTCTATCAGCGAACGGGTGTTGGCCGCGCAACGCTCAGGCTCGTGGCCATCGTTCCGTTTTGCAAAAAGCCCTTTGGTTCAGGCCTGTCCTGTGGGCTGCCGCCGGGGGGCGGGCATGAAAAGGGCGCAACATACGCAACTCGGCAGTCGCACATCGTGTTGACGTCCTGGTTGAGCTGATTCAAGGCCTCAATTTGCTGGTCAAACGCTTTGAGGGTGAGCTTGGTGCCGTTGTCTGGCTGGTCGGGCAGTTGGTTCCAGCCGGGGACTTTGAAGAGCACATAAGACTCATCACCCTGCGCAATGCGGTGGAAGCTCCATTTGGCGTGCAGGTAGTTGCTCTGCAGCGCGGGCAGGGAGCTGGCGCGGGCGAACCACTGGGCAAACTCGGCTGACTTTTGCTGTGTACGCTGGTCACAGGTCATGTCAACCAGCTTTTTCAACATGACTAGCCGCATGCTGAACTTGGCTTTGGCGGGGTCGATCAGGTTGCAGACATCCAAACCGTTGTTTTGCCCCAGCCAGCTTACTGCCAGGCCGATGTTCAAATCCAGTTGGGCGGTAGCCTGCGTGAGACGGCCCAGCCGCAGGTGAAAAGCATCGCGAAGTTCATCAAAGGACATAGGATCACCGCTTTCAATGGGTGTAACAAGTTCGGGTTGACTGGTTCTGAACACTAAAGTCACAGTTTTAGTCAGTTTTTACTTATTATTTAAGCAAAAAACCTCGAAAACAAGCTTGCAAGGTGGGAATATTCACCTTATCCCGTGTTATTTTTACGACACCTTCAGCGCATCGCCTCCCGCCGTGCCACCCAGATCGTCGCGGCGCTGATCAGCACCCCGCCGATGATGGCGTTGACAGTGGGCACGTCGCTGAACAGCAGCCAACCCATCAGCGCCGACCACACCAAGTCTAAAAACTTGAGCGACTGCGTGGCTGAAATGTCCGCGTTTTGAAACGCCTGTGTCAAGAAATAATGTCCTGCCGTGCCCAAAACACCACTCAGCAAAAAGCCCGCCAACTGCCACACTGTCGGCATCGTCCAGTACATCAGCGCCAGCGGCAGGCTGAGCAAGGACACGGTGATCGCCTGCCACACCATGATGGTGCCGGTGGTCTCATAGCGGGTGAGCGCTTTGGTGACCAAAAACGAAGCCGCAAATAACGGTGCCGAAGCCAGCATGACCAGGTGATACCAGCCCGAGCTGCCCGCCGTGCCTGAGTTGCTCATGGCAAACTGCGGCCCCACCACAATCAGCACGCCGCCAAAGCCCAGGATGGTGGCCACCCAGCGTTCCCAGCGCATGGGTTCGTGCAAAAACAGGTAAGCGCCCAGCATCACAAACAAGGGGGTGGAAAAGCCAATCGCCGTCATGTTGGCCAGCGGGATCTGCGGCAGGGCGGTGAACCAAAATATCAACGCGAGCGTGTGCAACCCACCCCGTGTGAACTGCCCGCGCACATTTTGCGGCATGTACATGGCCATGCCGTTTTTCAGCATCATCGGCAGCAAGATAAGCAGGCCCGCAAAATAGCGTAAAAACTGCGCCTCAAACGGGTGGGTGTTCTGCGCCAGTGTGCGCAACAGCGCATTCAGGATGCTGAAGCACAGCCCCGCCGCGCCTGCCAGCAGCATGGCACGGCTGGCGGGCGTGAGATGGCCGGTGTGGCGGTGGATGCGGCTTTGAAACCTCGCCGAGAGGCTGGCGTGGCGCTTGGCTTGGGTTGGGCGTATCGGTGTAGGCATGGCTGCATCGAGTATGCCTGATACCAGTAAAAATCAGCGGCAAAATGGCCACGCTGCGCAAACCGCGTGTTGACAAGTTCAAAATCTCGTCCACAGATGTCGGGACAAAACCTTCCATCGGCGTGCTGCACGGCTTTATCGCCTTGGTGACAGGGCTGGCGTATTCAAAAAGGCCCAATATCGACCTTACAGCCTGTTTCTACCTGATTCAGGTCAAACTCTTACTCATCTACCTTCAATCAATCCGCAATCTAACCCCCAATCACACGAGACCGCCATGACCACCCAATCCATCCCCGCCGGACTACAACTTCGCTCCTTGGTCAAAGCCACGGGCGAGCTGGAAATTTCACTTCTCAGCATCGACACCCCCGCCCCCGCGCCCGACGAGGTGGTGATCCGCATCGAAGCCACACCTATCAACCCGTCTGACATTGGTCTGCTCTTTGGCGCTGCCGACATCAGCATGGCCAAGCGCACTGGCACGCCAGCCAGCCCCGTCGTCACCGCCCTTATTCCTGAACAACTCATGAAAGGCATGGCCGGTCGGCTGGACCAGTCCCTGCCGGTGGGCAATGAAGGGGCTGGCGTAGTCATCGCAGCCGGGTCGTCTGCTGCAGCGCAGGCTTTGCTGGGCAAAACCGTCGCCGTACTGGGCGGGGCGATGTACGCGCAGTACCGCTGTGTCAAGGCCGACCAATGCCTCGTCTTGCCGGCAGGCAGCACACCGGCTGACGGTGCCTCCTGCTTCGTCAACCCACTCACCGCACTGGGCATGGTGGAAACCATGCGGCGTGAAGGCCACACCGCGCTGGTTCACACCGCAGCGGCGTCCAACTTGGGGCAGATACTCAACAAAATCTGTCTGAAAGACCACATCAGCCTGGTCAACATCGTGCGCAAACCCGAGCAGGCCGCGCTGCTCACAGGCATAGGTGCCAAGTACGTGTGCGACGCATCCAGCCCCAGCTTCATGGCAGACCTGACCCAGGCACTGGTGGACACCGGTGCCACCATCGCCTTTGACGCCACCGGCGGCGGCAAGCTGGCCGGGCAGATCCTCACCTGCATGGAAGCCGCCCTGAACATCATCGCAAGCCGTACCGGCACCGAGTACAACCGCTACGGCTCGACCACCCACAAGCAGGTCTACATCTACGGCGGCCTGAACACCGGCCCGACCGAGTTTGCGCGCAACTTCGGCTTCAGTTGGGGCATGGGAGGCTGGCTGCTGTTCCCGTTTTTGCAAAAAATCGGCCCGGCCGCCACGCAAACCCTGCGCGAACGGGTCGCCGCTGAACTCAAAACCACCTTTGCCAGCAGCTACTCCAAAGAAATATCACTGGTCGAGGCCCTGCAACCCGAAGCCATCGCCGTCTACGGCCAGCGCGCCACGGGCACCAAATACCTGATCAACCCGAACAAGGCGGCCGGCAATTGAGGCTTTACGCGCCTTACCAAGTTTGACAGGTTTGACAGGCTTTACAGGCTTGACGGCCAACAACACAAGCAGCTACGTCTTTAGTCGGCGTAGCGCACTTCCAGTATTTCAAAATCAATCGCTTCCTGGTAGGTTTTGGCGTCTTGCTGCGCGAGGTAGAGCAAGATCTTGGCTGCCTGCGACTTGACGACGCGAGGCAGGATGATCCCTATCAGCACCATCGGCAGGCCCGCCCACGAGTAGCCTGACAGTGCCAGCGCAGCGCCAATACCCATCATCGGCAGCGCGATGCCCACGATAAACAGCCGGTGCCGGATGTACTTTTGCGCACGGACGGGGTCGACAATCAATCGCAAGCCCCCTGTGGGCAGCTGGGCCCGAAATTCGGCGTACGTGAGATAGATGGGTTCGCGGGTGGGTTCGGTCATCTGGCCATTCTAAAACTATCCGCAGCCCAGTCGCCTTTCATGCCCCACTTACTCTGCATTCAGCCGCGTCACCCGCCCGCGCAGGGCTTTGGTCTCCGAGCGCAGCCCCTTGGACTCCAGCCGCTTCTGCTTAGAGCCAAACGTCGGCTTGGTCGCCTTGCGCACCTTGGGCGGCAGCGCCACGCTGTTGACCAGCTCATGCAGCCGCAGCATCGCGTCCAGCCGGTTCATGTCCTGCGTGCGGTGCTGCTGCGCTTTGATGACCAGCTCCCCCGCTTTGGTGATGCGGCTGTCATGCAGCGCCAGCAGCCGCTCCTTCACGTCGTCCGGCAGAGTAGAGGCCCCAATGTCAAACCGCAGGTGAATCGCGCTCGACACCTTGTTGACATTCTGCCCACCCGCCCCCTGCGCCCGAATGGCGGTGATGGTGACTTCGGACTCGTTGATTTGGAGCATGTTAGAGTGGATTTGGCTGATTGAGTCAGTTTTAGGGGTCAAATACGACACTAGCCGGCGTATTTATTGACTTTTCTGCTATCAAATAAATAGTATTATTTCGCCTTTTCAACCTTGGGCGCAGTGTCGCTAGGGGTTTGATTAGATACTGACTGGTTGTAATAAATGGCCATGCCGCCGAGTAGCACGACGAGGACGATGGCGAGTTTTTTGAGATTCATGTTTTTCACCTTGCCTGCGAAGGCATTAGCTGAGTAAATTGAGACAAAGTGACAGTGTTTTCATACCCAAAATAGGGTTTGCCGTACCCCAAATAGGTGCTTTGCGGGAAATCCATCTAAATATGTTGAAAATCGCTTGTAACCAGTATATTCATTGCCTAATTAGCTATGAAAAAAAGGCGAAATACACAATTTCAGTGCTTGACTGCTTTGGCTTTTGCATACGGTACAGCTACGCCAAACGCCGCCGCCATTCGCTGCGCTTGCTCGGCTGATTGCTTGAGCGCCTTTTGCAGCTCCCTGGGGCTTGGAATCAGGTGATTTTGCTGAGTTTTTGCAGTTCCTGCCATGTTTTGGCCTCCGTAATGTGCAGTACGCCTCAAACCCGCCCTTGGTACAAATCAGCCACCGGAAAGCACAAATCGTAATCACCCCACACCAAGTCGCCATGCTCCACGCGGAAGCCTTGAAACTTCTCAGGTAGCAAAAACGCCCGAATGCTGGGGTGCTGTGATTGCGTTAAAAACGGTTTGAAATCGACCGTTTTATCTGCGCCATCGTTAAAGTGAATGTGCAGCTTGTAGTCTGGCTGGTAATCGGCGGTTTGTATTGATATCAATCCAGATTTAATTTCAGTAGTCATTTAAGTCTCCTGTTGATTTGCTCTGCATCAAACGACTTATGCAGCACAAAGTAATCTATCCATTTTTGCACAATATCGTCGGCTTTGGCAGTCACAATTTCTTTA
>JAYVJL010000211.1:0-26318 GCA_043769295.1 Polaromonas sp.
AGAGACTTTTCGGACAGACAAACATCGAAATTGCTTGCTCAATACCGGTCATTCAACTCACGAGCATTGGTTCACAAACTCACCAAAAGCGGCTGGTTACGGCAAGAAGAAATATGCTTCTCAATAGGTTTGAGGGGACGAGCTAGGTTAAAAGTGTGAGATGTTTTCACAAGACTCTTTCCATTTGTGGAGTCAAATTCCGTAGAAAATTAAGCTCGCTGTTCTGTTATGAGATAGCTCAAAACCTCTCTAGAAATAAGCCAGCAAGAAAATTCAGGACAAGCAGCAATCGATGTTACTTGAAATGTTATTTGCAAGATACTTTACTGTATTAAGGTCGCGGGTTCAATCGTAGTTGCTAACAAATCAACTAAGGGTAAGCACTAATTTCAACAATGTTGAAAATTGCTATATTTATATCAGACAAATAATCGTCATCAGACATTTCGCACTTGACCGCCAATACTGCCGGCAAGTGCAAGGCAAAAAAGCCCGAATCGGTTTATCCGGCTCGGGCTTTTTTTGTTTGGCTGGTTCCATTGTGATTTTTCAAATGAACGCCTTGGCGTTCAGGGCATCGTTTTGTCTGAAAAAAACAACCAGCGGTGGCTGTTTCAACGTAACCCCGACAGTTATTTTCGAGTAGTCCCTATTCAACATTAACTAATATCGCATTGACACAAGGAGAAACATGATGACTTTAAATAGTTCTAAAGAACACGCGCTAGAAGAGCTAGAGCATGTTCTAGGCGACGAGTATGAGCATAAGCCTGTACCGATCAAAGCGCGGCGAAGCACCTTCTCGGTATCGATGGTGTGGATTGGTTTCCCGATGATCATCACGGGTGCAATGACAGGCTCGATCCTGGTAGCGGGTATGGGGTTCAAGTCTGCGCTGCTGTCGATTCTGTTCGGCAACCTGCTTATGTTCGCCTATGTGGGTTCCTTGGGCTTGCTTGGAACGGCACGGGGATTCAACTTCGCGCTGCTCGCTAGCGCAGTATTCGGCAAAAAAGGATACGTACTCGCATCCGGCCTGCTCTCATCGTTGTTGCTGGGCTGGTATGCGGTCCAGACAGGCATTACCGGAAATTTAATCCATACTGCCTTCAATCTAGACTACCTGACAATGACAGTGATCGCCGGTGTCCTGTATCTCGGTATCACCTTCGTCGGTATTCGCGGTCTGCACTGGATTGGATTGGTGTCTGTGCCCTTGTTTGTGGTGCTGGGCGGATGGGTCGCATTCGACTCTGCCGGGGGTGCTGGCTGGGACAAGGTCTTTGCTTACGCGGGCACGAAGCCTGACATGCCAATGGCTTTTGGCATAGGCTTGACGATCGTTCTCTCTTTATTTATCGACGCCGGTACGGTGACTGCAGACTTCAACCGCTGGGCTGCAAATGGGAAAAGCTCACTGATTGCAACGTTCTGCGCTTTTCCTTTCGCCAACATGGCAGCTATGCTCGTGGGTGGCGTGATGACGGCCGCTTTGGCGGTACCTAACCCGCAACCCTTTGGCTTAGACAACATGTTCGGCTACATGCTGGCGCAGAACAAGGGGTGGTTGGCGGTGATCGCATTTGCTTTCCTTTTTGTTAATCTGGGTTCGGTCTGCGCCCATTGCTTGTACAACGCGGCAGTGGGATGGTCGAGGATTGCAAAAAGTAAGATGCGGGTGTTGGCGGTGCTGTTGGCAGTCGTTGGTATTGCGATTGCTGCTGCAAACGTTTGGGCCTTGTTCATTCCTTGGTTATCACTTCTTGGAATTTTGGTGCCACCAATTGGTGCCGTGATCATTGCGGATTTGTATTTTGTCCGGCCGCACGCCGTGATCGAAGCAGACTGGCGGCCACGTGCTTTCATCGCCTGGGCCGCCGGGTCACTGGTCGCATTTGGTGTGGAAAATTATGCGCCTCAGTTTTCAACAGCCATTGCCGCGTTCATTTCAGGTGGTGCTTTCTATTTCTTATTAGGATTGTCTGAAGCCGACAAGTCGAACACATTGGCAACCAAGGGGCAGTTATAGTAATCGCGACCGCCTTTTGGCAACCTAACATAGCATTGGAGAGATAAATGGACTATGAAATATTTGAACTCGGCGATGTCCCCCTGCTCAAGGGTGCGACCCTGCGCAGCGCCAAGCTGGCCTACAAGACCTACGGTAAGTTGAACGCGGACAAAAGTAATGTGATTGTCTACCCTACTTGGTACTCTGGGCAGCATTACGACAATGAATGGCTGATCGGTAAGGACATGGCACTGGATCCAGACAAGTACTTCATTATTGTGCCAAACATGCTGGGCAATGGGCTGTCATCGTCTGCGAGCAACACGCCAGCGCCTTATGATCGGGCACGATTCCCGGACATTACTCTGTACGACAACGTGACGCTGCAGCACCGTTTGGTAACGGAGAAATTCGGCATCAGCAAGATAAAGCTGGTCGTCGGCTGGTCTATGGGTGCACAACAGACAAACCAATGGGGTTGCCTGTATCCCGATATGGTTGAGCGGATCGCGCCGTTTTGCGGATCGGCCAAGACCGCGCCGCATAACTTCGTATTCCTTGAAGGCGTCAAGGCCGCACTGACGAACGATGCTGCTTGGAACAACGGCTGGTACGACACGCCCCCTAACAAAGGGTTGCGGGGCGTTGGGCGCGTCTACGCCGGGTGGGGCTTGTCACAGCCGTTCTACAAGCAGGAACTCTGGCGTACGATGGGCTATTCGTCGCTGGAGGATTTTTTGGTTTCATTTTGGGAAGGCTTCTTCCTTCCCAAGGACGCCAATAACCTGCTGACCATGCTGTGGTCATGGCAGCACGGCGACATCAGCGCTAACCCCGTGTTCAACGGCGACATCAAGAAGGCGCTTGGGGCAATCAAGGCAAAGGCGGTAGTCATGCCGGGCGAAATGGATTTGTATTTCCCCGTTGCCGATAACGAGTGGGAGGTCAAGCACATGCCCAACGCAGTGTGTAAGTCCATACCAGGCGTATGGGGCCACTTCGCTGGCGGTGGCGCCAACCCCGTCGACACGAAATTCATCGATGACAACTTGAAAGAACTGCTGGCCAGTTGAGCAGGCGGGCGTCTGGGCCCGTTGCCTAGGCAAGCTCCCAAAGCTCGCCGGGGAACGACTGCTCGCTGTCCGCTATGTCGCCTAGCAAATGCGCTGTAGTGCGCCGCTTACTTTTTCCCATTTTGAAGAAGAGGTTAACAAATGAGCACGTCAAACGAAATTTGTCGAATGGATGCGGTTCGCCTTGCAGGCTTGATCCGTACCAAGCAACTCTCCGCAGTCGATGTGACGCGAGCCGTTATTGACAGGATGGACCAGCTCGATCCGCACTTACATGCGTTCTGTACACCCACGCCCGAACTGGCAATTGAAGCCGCTGCGCGCGTCGAGAAGAACATCATGGCGGGCGTTGCGGTCGGCCCCCTCGCCGGGGTTCCCGTGGCGGTGAAGGACTTAATATGCACCAAGGGAATCAAGACCGTATCGGGTTCCTGGGCCTATGCGGACTTCGTTCCCGACGAAGACGATGTGGTCGTGGAGCGACTGAAGCAGGCGGATGCAATCATCATCGGTAAGACCAACGTGCCCGAGTTCGGCTACAGCGGTGTCGGGCACAACCCGGTGTTTGCGACGAGCCGAAATCCATGGAACACAAACCTGACGCCAGGCGGTTCCAGCGCCGGGTCTGGCGCAGCCGTGGCAAGTGGCATGGGGCCGATTGCGCTCGGCAGCGACGGCGGCGGATCGGTGCGTATTCCAAGCTCTTTTTCAGGGCTCTTCGGAATGAAAGCATCGATGGGGCGGGTGCCTTTGTACCCTGGGACCAAAGACGAGCGATATCCCGGCGTATCGAGTTGGGAAGCCCTCGAACACATCGGGCCGATGAGCCGCACCGTGGCCGACAGCGCACTGATGCTGTCGGTGATCGCGGGGCCCGACGACCGCGACAGCCGATCACTTCCTTATGAACGCGATTTTGACTGGCTTACGGCACTTCAGGGAAATCTGAAGGGCAAGAGAGTCGCATACAGCGCTGACTTAGGCTATGCTGCGGTCGATCCGCGTGTGCGAAAGATCGTCGGTGACGCTGTGAAGGTATTCGAGCGAGACCTGGGGTGCATCGTCGAAGAAGCCAATCCGGGATGGGACAACCCATACGATGGCTTTTGGGGAATGGTGATGCGGGAGTCTGATTTGCGAGGCATGAGGGCGATGGCTGACCGGTTGGGTGACAAAATGACGCCTCACCTCGCGGCCATCCTTCGCACGGAATGGACTGCAGAGCAGTTCACCGATGCTATGGTCGTCCGGAAAGCGGTGACCAACAAGATGTGGCGCTTCATGCGCAACTATGACCTGCTGATCACACCGACTCTGGCAGTCCCGCCTTTCGAAATTGGGATACAGGGACCCACGGTGATTGATGGTCGTCAGGTGGATCAGTTTGAATGGCTCCACTTCACCTACCCCCTTAACTTGACTGGACAGCCCGCTGCAACCGTCCCTGCGGGCTGGACCACCGACGGACTTCCCATCGGACTTCAAATCATAGGCAGACACCTGGACGACGCGCTTGTTTTGAGAGCATCGGCATGTTTTGAAGCAGCACAGCCTTGGAAACATAGGTGGCCAGGAATGCTCTCTGAATTGGGACTCTAGCAGCGTGCGGAAATACCCAACGCGCGTGCTTGCTGTAGTACCGTGATTTTAGAGATGTGAAGTTGGCGTCCATTAGCGGCTTTTTTGGATTTTGAGTGTCATTTTCTTCGTGCATCTGCTACTGTGCCACTTGCAAAGGCACCTGTGCCAAGCCTCGCATGCGCGTGAGGTTGTATGGAGTTGGAGTTGGAGTTGGACTCCACGATTTGCATCTGCCAAAGTATCCGTGTAGTCATATAGCTGACGTTAGTTGATAACTGCTTTCGCGCCCGAAGTCGACCTTCGCCAACATCACTACCCATCGATTGGAGCATCCAAGGGGCCATGCCTGGGCTATGTGATCGACCACATCAAGCCTTTGGCCTGTGGCGGCGCAGACCGACCTGAGAACATGCATTGGCAGACCAAGGACGATGCCAAGGCAAAGGACAAATGGGTGTGCAAGGGCTGCTGAGACCAGTTCAAAGAGGGGGGGCGCGGGTCAAAAGTCCCCAGCTTGGGGTAAGCGGAAACTCCAGCTTTTCCCACGCAGAGATTAAATCCCCTATTTAAAAAGAATTCTAATTGCAGACATACGCTCGTAGCGTTTGAAAAGATGCGCGAGTTTAACTGTGTGTCCGTGATATTGGGGGGGGCAGCCCAGCCCTTCGTTCCTATGGTACAAATCAAAGGCGCCCAAGTGAAAGAATTTCGTTGGCATTGATGATCGCTGCAGCGATTTCTTCAGTGGTGACCCGCTTGCTCATGGCTTGGTCCCGGATCAGATCGTAAGCAGCACCATCTGTGATCTGGCGAGTGCGCACCAAGATGCTCTTGGCCTCTGCGATCTGGCGCACACCTAGAAATTTGGCCTCGAGTTTGTGCAGTCGACGTTTCAGGGTTTTGGTATCGCCGTGCACATGACGTGTAACAACGAGGGCGGAGAGCAAACCGAATGAACGAATCGGTGATGGCAGAACAGCTTGTGCGCCAATGTGCAGAACGATTTCGACGATAGTCGGATTCTCGTAGGTCACTACGGCAATTACCGCGGGAGCGTCGTCTCCCTTGAGCCACTCGAAACCCATATCGATACTGTCGGGCCGAACTGCAAGAAAAACCACGTCAATTCCCGCAGACAACGCTGGAAGCGGCGGCCAGAAAGCCTGCACTTGGCAACCTATGCGTTGCAATTGTTGGATCAGCTGTCTACCATCCGCGTCGTCAGGATGAAAGACGGCGACTTTGAGTGTACGTAGATCCTTAAGAAGCGGAGGCGTAGTCCGCGTTGTAAGCCGAGTGGTACTGTTCTCCAATTCAAAGCTCCAGCGTGCTGATCGTTGTGGTCCAGTCGCCGAGGGAGTGCGTAACCATATAGGGGTCAGGCTGCACGGGTCGGGTAGCCTCGCGAACAATCGTGAATTGGCCCTTAGAGTTTGCTACGCCAATACGCGGGTACAGCGATGTGTGGTGGTTTGTAGGATCCACTCGTACGCGGCCCTGGGGTGCTTCGAACTCACTACCCAGTATGTGCGGCATGATCCGGCTGATTTCGTCGTCCTCCGCATGGCGGTAGGCGTTAGCATAAATATGAACTTGGAAATAAGCGGCCTCCCAACACATATTTGGAACGCACAAAGATCCAAAGCGCTCGCCAAGCCGCTCCAGGCAGCGTTTGTTGGCGACCGAATTTATTGACTGAAAGTAAGGTGCTGCAGTGAAATGCCCCAGCGCAACATCGAAACCCATCTGCGAGATCTCGGCTTCTGAAGTCGTCAGGCTAGCGATGGGCATGGTCTTAGGATCAAGACCTGATTCGGCATAAGCCCGATAAAGGCTTGCCGTTGACTCACCCACCACAGTCGAGAAAATGAAATCAGGACGCTTGTCACGGATGTCAGCCATGATCAGCTGATAGTCCTTTTCCGTGGCATCGAGATTAAAGTACCGCTCTCCGACTTTTCTGCTGTTGGGCCGCTGCAGAACCAGGTCGCTCATGATGCGATTGGATTCGTAAGGGTAGATGTAGTTGGATCCGATCAGATAGACCGATGCACCGAAATTGGCGGTCATGAATTCCGCCAGCTGCACACTGTTCTGGTTCGGTGCTGCGCCCGCGTAAATGATGTTATTGGAAAACTCAAAGCCTTCGTACAGAGTCGGATAAAAAAGAAGTTTGTTCCATTTCTCGACGATCGGCAACACCGCCTTTCGGCTGCTGGACATGTAGCAGCCGAAAATGACGTTGACCTTGTCCTGAAGCAGCAATCGCTCAGCCAAGGTGGCATAGACCGCAGGCGAAGACTGGGCATCGTAGCGGACGGGAATAATCTCACGCCCCTCAACACCGCCAGCCTGATTGACCTCATCGATGGCCAGCAAAGTCCCCTGCATTTGGGAGCGCCCGATGGTTGAGGTCGCACCGGTTTCGGAGAACAGAACGCCGACGCGTATGGGATCTTTATTTGCCATAATACCTTCCTTTTTTGCTGCTAAGCAGCATTCCTAAATTCACGACTACTCAGCGCTCAATCGCAATAAAGAGAGAATCAAATTGCCGGGCAAGACCGGATCCCCGCAGTTGCACGGCACCCATAACATTGGCCGATAACTTTGATGCAACATCATAAGATCAACAGGCAGTTTTTTCACCCTACATACCCGTATTTTGCTGCAAATTTGTGGGCTCGAATTCAAAAAACCGCCAACCGCGCGTATAGCGAGGACAAATGAGTGGGCAAGCTGGGGAGGTCGTCGACGATACGGTAGTTGTTCCAGCCAAATATGGTTCGCACGTACGGATCGGCCTGCGGGTCCAGCGCGACACAGAAGGTCTGCACACCGCATCGCCGACTTTCGTGGACTGCCGCGCGGGCATCTTCAATCAGGTACTGCGGCTCAAACACATCCACATCCGAAGGCGCACCATCTGTGATTAGCAAAATTGCGCGATGATCGCCCTGTTCATGTGCAAGCTGTGTTGTGGCATGGCGCAGTGCGGCTCCAATACGGGTCGAATAGCGGCCAGGTACCGAGAGGATCTTACCGGTGGCAGTCGTGTCAAGCGGTGCACCGAACTCCAGCAGGCGGTAATAATTCACTTCGGCGCGCGTATTTGAGGAGAACCCGTGTACGGCAATGCGGTCCCCGCTACGTATTACCGCCTGCGCCAGCAGCAGCGCCGCCTTCTTTTCGATGTCGAGTATGGATTCCATCCGGGTTCCGACGCAATCGTTAGTCGATTCGGATAAATCGAGCAGCACCAACACGCTTGACATCCGCTCTTCTTTGCCCGCGCGCATGAAAAGGCGCGGATCAGGCGATAAATCCAGCCGTTGGTCAATCATGACTTCGATGGCTGCATTGAGATCAATATCCTCTCCTTCCCACTGCCGCCGAAGGCGTCTGTTTCGGCTCAAGCGCCGTGAGCGAGGCAGAGCAACCAGCGGCATGTCCGCTACGCCAGTTTCGATGAGGCTCGATGTGGCGCGACGACCCTGCCACGCTGGCAGCTTTTCAATAACGGTACACCAATCGGTCCGCACGAGCTGCAGCCGGTGGTCCCATTCCGGATAAGTCTGGCGCCCGATTTCGGTCTCCGTGGCAGCAGTCTCGTCGGCCCACTCATCAGGCGGAACCGATTCCGGTCGATGTTCCTTCGGCGATGGCCCCTTGGCTTGCAGGTCCACCGGCTCAGGCGCCGGCGGGTTGGCTCCACTGAAGTCCCAGAGAAAGCTGTTGTCGTCGCGGTAGGCCTCAGGAACAAGGTAGCTTGTGATGCGGAATGGAACACGCATCTGGCCGAGATCGTTGGCCAGGATAGACGCCAGCCGACGAAATGCAGCATAGTCAAGAAGATCAACGGCCTGCGCTTCGAACAGTCGGCGAGCCTTGTTGACCCAATAATTGTCGTCTTGGTAGTGCGTGTCCATCAGCGCTAAATTCATACGCCCGACCAGCGCCGAGAAATCCAGCGCCTGCGGCTTGACGCCACGCCTGAGAAATTCCAGGAACCAGCCCTGCACTCCGGGATAGTCGCGCACCAGCAAGCGCTCGACACGCGCGTCCTCGATCGCCGAGACTATGGCAATGCTCATCGGTTTCAGGGTCTGGACCGGCAAGTCCGGCGTCGAGTAGCGCAGGTGGGCGACCGCGTGAGCAACAGCTGCACGGTAGATGCGGTAGCGGTCATGACCATCCAGCGCGGTGTAATCATCCGGCAAAAGCAGGTGACCTGGTGTCAGCACAGGCCGTAGAGGAAGCCCGTTCAGCGCTATCTGGTGGCGCGGCTGAAGCTCAAACGCAACACCTGCCAGCCCATGAAATAAAAGGCCTAAAGATGGCAGCGCCGCCGCGAGGTCGCCAGCGCCAGCCTCGCCGTGCAACGCCTCAATCGCGCGCCTATCTTCCAGCTGAAAGTAGGCCCGCTGACGCGCCTGATCGCCTGGATACATGCGCAATCCGGTCAGTATCCAACGCCCCAGGCCCCCATCACACATATGCGACAAAAGCGAATCAAGGCGGTCGGCTACAGCCAGTGCACACACCGGATCTTCATCGTTGAGCGCCTCAAGCCAATGCAGTATCGCGGCAATTTGTTCGGCGCTGTGTCGGAGGGCGACTTGCGAAAGCTTTAGGTCAAGGATGCCCCGCAAGGTGACAAGGCCGGCATCGTCCCACCGCTTGCGTACAGCCGGCCAGGGCGACAGAGGTGCCGGCGTGCCTGATCCTTTTTCGTATGCCATCTGTGGCCCGCCTATGCCTACTCGAAATAGGCTTCGACGAACCCGCGCAGCGCCTTGGCCATGTCCGGGTCGTCCGTCAACGCGCGCGTCATCGTCATCTCGCAGCTCTCGCGTGGGTTGACGCCGGAGCTGATGAGCACGCCGGCATAGATGAGCATGCGGGTGGAAATTCCTTCGTCCAGACCATGGTGCTTCAGTGCCCTGGATCGGTGCGCAATACCGACTAGGCGAGCCGCAATTTCCGAAGGTATGGCGGCTTCGTGCTCAACGATTTCGGCCTCCAGCGCAGCATCGGGGTAGTCAAACTCCAACGCGGCGAAGCGCTGGCGTGTTGACGGCTTCATGTCCTTACTTCGACTCTGGTAGCCCGGGTTATAGGAAACCACTAGCTGGAAGTCAGGGTGGGCGTGAATCACCTCCCCCTTTTTGTCGAGCGAGAGGATGCGACGGGCATCAGTCAGTGGATGGATGACCACCGTCGTGTCTTGGCGCGCCTCGACCACTTCGTCAAGGTAGCAAATACCGCCGTGCCTCACAGCAAGAGTCAGCGGGCCGTCGTGCCATGCGGTGCCCTGCGCGTCAAGCAGGTAGCGCCCGATAAGATCTGAGGCTGTCATGTCCTCGTTGCAGGCAAGCGTCACCAACGGCCGGTTCAGCTTCCACGCCATATACTCGACGAATCGCGTTTTCCCGCAGCCGGTAGGCCCTTTGAGGATCAAGGGCAAACGGTGCGAGTAAGCATGCTCGTACAAGGAAACTTCATTACCGGCCGATCGGTAAAACGGCTCTACGGCGATCCGGTAAGCGTCTAGGTGGGATGTCATGTGCGAAATCCTGTCGAGGCGGGCGGGTAACGTTCGTCACGTCACCCGTCCTGGTCTGGTTGTAATAAGCTTCAGCGATGCTTCACAGTCTCATTCGGAATGCCTTCGATGGGGCACTCCACTGTGCCGGGCGTTGAGCGAGTAAAGCCCTCAACCATCTTCCGCGTGCCTTCCGGATCGTTAATCCATTTGCCGTAGAAGTCGAATGGGCAGGACGCTACCCCGTTGACGTCTTCGCCTGAATTGATCTTGCCGGTATAGCCGCGATGCACTAACTTGTAGAGATGGTTATTCGACTGCGAATTTTTGCGCGCGTCGCGGATCAGGCTCATGGACAGCTCGGCATAATTAACGCCCATCTCCTCGGTACCGCATTCGCCCAAACTGCGACCGTCAAAGCCGATTACAGCCGAGTGCCCGAAGTATGAGTAAACACCATCAAACCCGGTGGCGTTTGAGACGGCTACATAGACGTTATTCATCCACGCCATGGTCTTTGAAACCATGATCTGCTGCTCCTTGGCCGGGTACATATAGCCTTGGCATCGAACAATCAATTCGGCCCCGCGCATGGCGCAATCACGCCAGATTTCAGGATAGTTTCCGTCGTCACAGATGATCAGGCTGATCTTCATGCCCTTGGGTCCTTCGGAAACGTACGTGCAATTTCCGGGATACCATCCCTCGATCGGCGTCCACGGCATGATCTTGCGATATTTCTGGACGATTTCTCCCTTGTTGTTCATCAGGATAAGCGTGTTATAAGGCGCCTTGTTGGGGTGCTCCTCATGGCGCTCGCCAGTCAAGGAGAACACTCCCCAGACATTCGCCTTGCGGCAAGCGTCCGCAAAAATCTCCGTTTCATCGCCCGGAATTGTTGAAGCTGTCTCGTACATTTCCTTGGCGTCATACATGATGCCGTGTGTCGAATACTCCGGAAAGACCACCAAGTCCATCCCGGGCAGGCCTTTTTTCATGCCGACCAGCATCTCAGCGATGTTGCGTGCATTGGCAAGAACTTCAGCTTTGGTGTGCAACCGCGGCATCTTGTAATTGACCACCGCCACACCGACGCAATCATTGCTACTGGAAATATCACCATGTCTCATAACTCTCTCCTTAATGAATAAAAAAACCTGCCTAGACGGTCAGGAACGAACGAACTTCTTCAATATCGATGTTGCTTTTGTCGACGGCGCGCACGATGCGACCGCGATCAATGACCAACAGACGATCGGCGACTTCGAGCGCAAAGCTCAAAACCTGTTCGGATACAAGGATCGCGATGCCAAGTTCCTTGCGCAGTGCGTTCAGTGAACGCGCTATCTCCTTGATGATGGAAGGCTGTATGCCCTCAGTCGGTTCGTCAAGAATTAATACCCGAGGCTTGGACACCAGCGCGCGCGCTATTGCAAGCTGCTGCTGCTGGCCACCGGAAAGGTTGCCGCCCTTGCGGTCCTTCATCTCCTGCAGCACCGGAAAGAATTTGTAAATGAAGTCCGGAATATCGCCATAGCGCGCAGTTTCTAGGCCCGTCAGAATATTTTCTTCCACGGTCAGCTGCGAAAAAATCATTCGACCCTGGGGCACGTAGGCCAAGCCGGCCTGAACGCGCGAGTAACTTGGCAGGCCTGCCAACTCGCGCCCGTCCAGCGTGATCGAACCACGCTTTGCCGGAACCATTCCGATCAGCGACTTCAGCAGGGTACTTTTGCCCATACCGTTTCGACCAACGACGGCGATGGCAGCACCTGGCGCGAGTTCAAAAGCCGCCTCATGGATGACGTGGCTTTCGCCGTAGTAAACGTCCAGTTTGGAGATATTCAGCATAAGTTTCAATGTCCCAAATAGACTTCAATGACGCGGGGGTCGTTCTGCACCTGGTCGACGCTTCCCTCGGAAAGCAACTTACCCTGGTGCAGTACCGTGATGGTGTTGGCGATTAATTTGACAAAGTCCATATCGTGTTCAATCACTACCAGCGACTTGCCAAGAGCAATGGTTTTCAGCAACTCGGCAGTCTGTTCGCGTTCACGGGGTGACATCCCCGCTACTGGTTCGTCGAGCAGCAGCAGGTCCGGGTCCTGCACCAGCAGCATGCCGATCTCCAGCCACTGTTTTTGCCCGTGCGACAACATCCCCGACTTAGTGCGAAGTTGGTCAACAAGCATGATCTGCTCCGCAATGCTGCCAATCAGCTCTTTTACCTGCCTGGTACGCTTGAAAAGAATCGAGGCCCATACGCCGTGCGCTTCGGGGATGGAAATTTCAAGGTTTTCCCCAACGGTGAGATCTTCATAGATGGATGGATTCTGGAACTTCCGACCGACCCCTTTTCGCACGATCTGAAAGTCCGGCAATCGAGTCAGTTCGAGATCACGGAAACGAATACTTCCAGAGCTGGGCTTGGTTTTTCCACAAATCATGTCGAGCAAAGTCGTCTTTCCAGCCCCGTTCGGTCCGATAATTACACGCAGTTCTTTCTCATTGATCGACATTGAAAGGTCGTCAACCGCCTTGAAGCCGTCGAACGACACTGTCAGGTTTTTGATCGATAAGATCGGCGACGTGCGCGCTAAGCCCTGGGGAGGGGAGTTGGCTTTCATGGATGCATTCATGGAGTCGTTATAGGTAGCGGCATTCATCGATTGTTCCTCTCTCAAGCCTTGACCCGGAGTAGGCGTTGCATAGCGCCAGCCAGCCCGTTCGGCAAAAAGGCAACCACGAAGATGAACATTCCGCCAAGAAAAAACAACCAGCTCTCGGGAAATTGCTCAGACAGATAGGATTTCAGGAAACCGACCACAAGGGCTCCGATGACAGCACCGGGTACCGACAGGCGTCCGCCCACTGCCGCGTAAATCACCATTTCGACGGAAGCGACTGTGCCGATGAGGCTGGGCGTGATGAGGCCGACCTGCAGGGTGAACAGAGCCCCTCCGACTGAAGACAGCACCGCTGCAACGCTGAAGACAAAGGCCTTGATCATCGCCGTGTCATACCCTGAGAAGCGAACCCGGTCTTCGCGGTCACGCACCGCGACCAGGATTTTTCCGAAGCGGGTGTGCACCAACCAGGCTGCCGCTGCCATGACCAACAGCAGCAATCCGACCTCGACCAGATAAATCGTACGCTTGCTGACATCGCCGATGATGTCGAATCCCAACAGGGATTTGAAATCAGTGATTCCGTTTGCGCCACCGGTCTCGCCCTGCTGCCCAATGATCATGACAGTCAGAGTCAGCGCCAGTGACAAAGTGACGATGGCGAAGTAAACGCCGCTGACACGTTTTTTGAAGATGGCATAGGCGAACGGGAATGCAACTACGATGGGCACCACTAGAATTGCGGCGATTGTCACCGGCAAGCTTGTGAACGGTTGCCACCAGCCCGGAAGGCGCTCGACGCTGCTCCAGACCATAAAGTCGGGTAACTCGGGAGCCGACGCTTCGATCTTGAGGAACATCGCCATGGCATAGCCACCGATGCCAAAAAAGATACCTTGGCCCAAGCTGAGGATGCCGCAGTACCCCCAGGCGAGGACCACGCCAACGGCAACGAACGCAAAAGCAAGGTACTTGCCCGCAGCGCCCAGCCAAAACGGTTCAAGCGTTAGCGGCAGCACGAGCAGAAGCAACGCCGCGATTCCCAGGTGTGCCGCGCGCTCGGCGTTTTTTTCGGTGATTTTCATGCTCAACTCCGCACTTTTGAGGAGAACAGCCCGTTGGGCCGGAAGTAAAGCACGACGATGACCAGCAAAAGAATGGAAACTTTGGCCATGGAGCCGCTCATCAGGTACTCCAGCGTCGTCTGAGACTGGGCAATCAAGAAGCCTGATGCCGCAGTGCCAAGCAAACTGGCAACACCACCGAAGACAACGACGATGAATGAGTCGACAATATAAAGTTGTCCGGTGCCCGGATTGGTCGAACCGATCATGGTGAATACCGCACCGGCTATGCCAGCCAATCCCGAACCGAGCGCAAACGTCAGCGCATCAACGCGGTTGGTGTCAATACCGACGGCAGAACTCATAGACCGATTTTGCGTCACAGCGCGGGCGCGCAGTCCCAAGCGGGTTTTGTAGAGGATGAGGTAAACACTCAACGCAACCAGGATCGTCAGGCCGATAATGAAGATGCGGTTGAGCGGCAGCTGAATACCGGCAGTCGGTTCCCAAGCTCCACTGAGCCATGAGGTTAGGGGCACCGAGACCTCCTGCGGCCCAAAAATCGAGCGGTAGCTTTGCTGCAAAATAAGGCTCAATCCCCAAGTGGCCAGAAGGGTGTCAAGCGGTCGGTTGTAGAACCAGCGAATGAACCCTCGTTCCAGCACATAACCGAACCCGAATGTGACGCCAAACGCCACCACGATGGCAGCAAACAGATACCAGTCCATCAACGACGGAAGATAGTGCGAAAAAAATTGCGCTGTGAGATAGGTAGCATAGGCGCCGAGCGCCATCAGTTCGCCGTGCGCCATGTTGATGACGCCCATCAAGCCGAAAACGATGGCCAGGCCCAGGGCCATCAGTAACAAGATGGTGAAAAGGCTCATTCCGTTGAAAACCTGCATCACAAGAATATCGAAAGACATACCAAACCCCCATTTGCGAAAAAAAACTGCAGTCGGGCGAGACCGGTTCACCGACCCCGCCCGCCGGCAGGAGTCAGACCGTTAAAGTTTAGGGAATGGATTAGGCTCAAGCACACCTGACTCATAGACAATATCGAATTGGCCATCGCTACGCGCCTTACCGATACGCACTTGTTTCGCAACATGATGGTTGCTTGCGTGGATGCGAATTCGGCCCTCCGGAGCATCGAATTCAAGCCCCGATGACGCTGCTATTACTTTGTCGACATCAAAGGATTTGGCCTTCTCGGCTGCCAGCTTCCACAAATAAACTGCGTTGTAAGCGCACTCCATTGGATCCCCGACCACCCGGTCCTGCCCATATTTGGCCTTTAGCGCTTTGACAAAGCGCTCGTTCTGTGGGTTTTTCAGGCTCTGGAAGTAACCCATACAGGCATAGTAGCCCACCGCATTTTCTTTACCAATGCCATCAATCTCATTTTCAGAGACGACGGTGGACAACAGCTTCTGTTTTACGCCATCAAGGCCGGCTGCCTTGAGTTGCTTGTAAAAGGCAACGTTGCTACCGCCGACGACGGTTGAGTAAATCCAGTCCGGCTTGGCCGCCTTGATTTTGTTGATGATTGAAGAAAACTCAGTGTGGCCCAACGGCGCATATTCTTCGCCAACGACCTTGCCCCCAACACGCGTGATGGTGGGCTTGGCGATTTTGTTGCAGGTCCGCGGATAGATGTAATCGGAACCCACTAGGAAAAATGTCTTACCTTGTTGTTTCGCCATCCACTCGATAGCCGCGATCACCGATTGAGTGGCTTCCTGCGATGTGTAGATAACATGCTTGTCTTCTTCCTGGCCTTCGTAGTAGGTCGGGTAGTACAGCAAGCCTTTCATTTGGTTAAGTACCGGCAGCACCGCTTTGCGCGACGCTGAGGTGTAGCAGCCAACGATGGCCGCAACCTTGTCGCGCTGCAGCAGCTTTTTGGTTTTTTCGGCAAAGGTGGGCCAATCGCTAGCACCGTCTTCTATGACCGCCTCGATCTTGCGCCCCATCACGCCACCAGAAGCGTTAATCTCCTCAATCGCCATCTTTTCAGCTTCAACCAGTGCAGCCTCGGCAATGGCGATGGTGCCTGACAGTGAATGAAGTAAACCCAGTTTTACCGTTTCCTGCGCACTGGCCAGACTCGGCAATAGAGAGGCACCTGAGGCGGCCCCCAGCACCATCATGGACCCGCCGGTTTTAATGAAACGGCGTCGATTGAATTTGCTCATCTATTTCTCCTTGTTGTAATACGGTTGATATTGACCTGCGAACACTCTCTAAATCGACGTATATGACATAAGGCCTTCATACACGGCA
Source organism: Polaromonas sp. (assembly GCA_043769295.1). Lineage (GTDB taxonomy): Bacteria > Pseudomonadota > Gammaproteobacteria > Burkholderiales > Burkholderiaceae_C > Aalborgiella. Next base: position 16,188 of record JAYVJL010000211.1, read on the forward strand.
GCCGCGTTTTTCCAGAGGCAAAGCTTCGCCTTGACTGCTCTCACAGCCTGATAAAAAATCACAAAAAAAACGGCCAAACAAAAAAGCCCGAACCAGATAAACCGGTTCGGGCTTTTTTGCCTTACGACTTGCTGGCAGTATTGGCAGCAGATCGTTAAATGTATGTTGACTATGCAACGTCTGGGTGAATTCTAACGCTGGAGTGGATTCCGAATATTAGCATTTACCCTAATGCCTTTATTCCGTTCAACTTGACCCGCTTCCGTATAGACAATGTCGGCTTGACTATTGGTTCTTAGGGCTGGCTTAGCGGTTCATCACGCACGCTTTATACGCGTCTTTCAATCAATCTGCCGCCGATTTCTAATTCGTGGGTCGAGAACAACAGCTTCACAGATTGCGCTACGCAAGCAGGCGAGCTACTGGGCGGCGTACGCATGGAGCCCAACATGAATTACTGCTGACGGGTTCAAAAACGTAGGGCTTCCATTTCCAGAAAGCTGTCGGTGGTGAATGACGGCATCCGCGCCCATTTCAGTCCATCAAAGAATTGACACCTCAAGAGACAAAGCGGCAGTACCTAAGCCGAACGGATTCACCTAAAGCAGTCATTTATTCAATTGACAGTAGATGGACTAAATAGCTAGAACCTTATTGAAATCAATTTCAGCTATCTGGCGTTAGTTGGCAACACCTACTTTGGCCTTGGCTGCGGCGAGCCTGTCTGGTAATACCATTCAACCGAATAGGCTTGTTCCTAATCTAGTCGGCGCAGAAATCTCACAGCCATACCACGATGATTTTTGCCGCAGGCGTTAACCCTTCCTTCTTGTAGTCCCAGCTCTTGTTAATCACCTCAACCCGCTGCCAGTCAATGTCGCTTCTGGCTGCTAGGTCTGTTAGGTATTCATTGCCCGGCTGTTTGGCCAAGCTCGTGATTTGCTCTGTCAGGCTGGCATTTTTAGGGAGCTGGACTGTGATACCACCTGCACCTTGGAAGTTGCTCATGCCAACTGGCACGTTGATATTGGTCAGATGCATGACTTGGTTGGTCGTGCCTTTGCTTTGGGTGGTTTGCCATACCAGGTTGTTACTGGTTTTGCTGTGTTCTGTGGTTTTGGTGTCTAGGGCGGCTAATAGGTTGGTTTTGGCAGCGATGGGGGTGAAGCTGGTGCCAGTGATCAGTGTGCCTTCTAGGGTGATGGTGTTACCGGCGGTGATGTTGACGGCACCGTTGTTGCCGTTCAGGTTGGACACCATGGCTTTTCTGTCAAGTTCGATGTCGGTGGTGCTGCCACCTTTGAAGTTGCTCTTCAAGCTGTTGATACTTGTTTTTTCCTTCACGTCGTAGGCGGCGATGACGTTGACGTTGTTGCCTGCGCTCAAGTTAATGCCTGCGGCGTTGATGTTGGTGCCTTGCAAGGTCAGGTCACGCCCTGCGGTGATGCTTGCTCCACCACCCGCGTTGATGTTACTAGCGGTGTTGGTCAGGTCGGTTTCACGGGTGGTGATGGTGCGGGTTTCTTTGCCAAATATGCCGTTTCGGGTGGTGGTGACGCGGTTGTAGTCGAGGCTGCTGCCTTGCAAGGCGGTGGTGACGCTGGCGTCTCGGCCTGCGGAAATGCTGACACCGCCGCCTGCGTTGACTTGGGTGCCTTGGGCGTAGAAGTCGTTGCCTGCACTCATGGAGAGACCACCGCCTACATTGATGTTGACGCCAGTTTGGTTGTAGGTGCCATAGCTAAAGCTATTGTCTTTGTTTTCATACTCGCCGGGGATGTCTTTGCCGTCTTTGTCTTTCTTCAACGGCCCCCAGTTGATGGAGACTTGGCGGCCTGTGTCTTGGGCGATCAGCAAGAGGTCATTGCCAGCCGAGATACTGGCGTTGCCGCCTGCAGCCACATTGCCAGCTTTGATGACGACGTCGTTACCTGCACCTATCTTCAAGGTGTTGCCAGCAATGATGTTGCCTTGGATGCTTTGAATATCTTGGCTAGCCAAGAGGCTGACGTCTAGGCCTTTGATAGTACCTGTGAGGTTTGCGATGTTGGCGGCGTCAATCGACAGGTTACCCCTAGCGGCCATCAAGCCGGAGTTGACCATGTCGCCTTTGAGTTTGAGGTCTATGCTTTTGGCGGACAGGAGGTTACCTGAGCCATCGATGTCGCCGGGTTTGACCAAGGCGTAGACCTGCGGAACCAGCACTTGGATGGTGCTGCCGTCGGGTAGGGTAACGGTTTTGCTGACCAGCCAGACGATGTCTGTGGTTAACAAGGCCATTTGCTCGGCTGTGAGAGCCACACCGGGGATCAAGTTGTAGTCTTTGGCAAACTGGATGCCTGCGGTCATCAGGGCTTGGTATTGCGCTTCGTCATTGGCATATTGCTCGCCATTGTTGTCATCCAAGAAGCGCCGGCCTGTGAGTTGGGCGACTTGTTCGCGGATGAGTTTTTGTTCATAGAAGCCGTCGCCAAGGCGCTGGGTTTGAGTGGCGGGGTCGTAGCCCATTTGCTTGAGCATGTAGTCTGAACCCAACCAGAGCTTGTTTTGCGTGAAACGGGGGTCGGTTTCTACCAAGTAGCCTTTTGGGCTGCGATTGCCAGTGGTTGGCTGGATGATGTACAGGCTGTTGTTGGGCAGCTGCGCCGTGGTGCTGTTGCTGGAGCGCACGACTTTACCTACTGGGTTTGGGGCATTGGCTTTGGTGACACCGTTGTTGGTGCCGACAGTGCCCGTCGTTGCGCCACTGGTTGCTGTCGTAACACCTGCCACAGTGGTACCGCCTGTAACCGCGTTGTTGCTGCCAACTGCGCCCGTACCGGCAGTGCCAGCGACGGTTGCAGGTGCTTGCCCTGTAATGGTACTTGGCGTTGCAACGTCCGGTTGTGCAGCAACGACGACCACATCGTTGCGTGCGCCCACTGTGCCATTGATGGTGGGGACGGTGTTGTAGAGGATTTCAGCTGGGTTTTGCCAGCTGTTTGTTATAACAGTATTCGGTCGCGGTGCTTCTAGGCTGTAAATACGCGTATCACTACAGCCAAATAAATTACAGCTTTGATCTACCCATGTAGTTTGTCCTGTACTGTTTATTTCACTATCCGTAAAGCTGCCTGAGCTACCAGTATTTTGGAAATTCAAGCCGTTGCCAGTTAACGCGCCACCTACGATGATTTTACTTTTGTCATTGACACCATCCACAAAGTTGGTCGTCATGCTGCCGCCTACGCTGATCGTGGCTGGCCTAGTGCCATAAGACCCGGTTGTCTCTGTGGTGTGGGTATATCGCTCAATAATCCATTCCAAAGAACTGCCTATCGCGGTTAAATAGTTGGTTAGATCAGAGAATTGCGTGCTGTAGAACATGGCATATTCTGGGTTGCTGGGGTCGTTGTTCCAGTCTTTGAATGTGCCATCTTTGCCATAAAAAACTTGTTTATCGTTAGGATTGCCCGGGGAGACGATGGTGTATTTGACAACATCTTCTGAGGTTGAGCTGCTGCCCGACGTGGCATAACCGTCAATATTGTTCAGTGATTTCGCAGATATGTTGAGGTTACCCATCACTTCAACGGTAGCGCTGCTGTTGATAAAAGCTTCGGCTTGGCCAGTCGCTTTGCCATTGGTATCTAAGGTGTTGCCAACTGCCATATCACCCAAGCTCAGTAGCAAAGCATCGTCTGTGTTGCTCACAACATAAGCACCGATATCCATACGTGTGCGTGCTGCAATGACTGCAGATTTGCCAGCCTCAGCTGAGTTGGTTAAACTGCCCGCCAAAATAGAAACTTGATCACCGTAAATGCGACCTGTACCTGTATTGGTAATTTCATTAGCCTGTAACAGCGTGAAACTACCGTCAATCAAGCCACGGTTGGTGATGCTGCCGTTGGCTGCCAACTGGGTAGCGCCGGCGGAGATTTCGCCGCCGAGTTGGTTGTTGATATTTGCAGCCTGCAAGGTGAGCACTTGGCGTGATTGAATCAGGCCTGCATTGGTCACATCACCCTTGGTTTGCATGTCTAGATTACCGTTGGCCTGAATACTGCCAGCGCTGGTTTGGACAAAGCTGTCTAAAAGCTTGATGGTGATGTCGCCCTCAGTGGTAACGCCATTGGCCGTGACGCCGGCATTAAGGATGGCACCATCACCAGATAAGCCTTTGCTGTCGATGGTGAGCTGTTTGTTGGCAACAATGGCACCACCGGTGTTGATGATTTGCTGGGTTTTGCCATTTGCGTTGGTGGTCGGGCTGGCGAGTGTATCTTTGATCGTGACATCGCCCGTGCTGGAGAGAATGCCGTTGGTGTTGTTGACGACACCCGCACCCTGGATGAGCAGGCTATCGACAGCCAAGATGCCACCATTTGTGTTGTTGACATGATTAGCATTCAAAGTGACTGATTTGCCTTGAATCCCTTTTATGACCACGCCATTAATGGTGTTTTCTTTGGTATTTTGGTTGTTAATGGTGTCCGCTTGAATGGTGACTGTTGTGCTGGATGCCACTAAACCTTGGGTGTTGGTCAGCGCGCCTGTCCCCACATCGATGTTGAGTGCTTGGGCGGATTGAATCGTACCTTGCGTGTTGTTAACACCGGTTGCAACAATGGTGGCTGTTTCGCTGGCTGCAATCATGCCTTTGGTGTTATTCAGAACACCTGTGCCGACAATTGCCAGCGTTTCACTGGCCAAAATACCACCGTCTGTGTTGTCAATAGCGCCTGTAGACAGGGTTACATTCTTGGCTTGAATGCCTTTGATGTCGAGCTTGGTCTCTTTGACTGGACTACCAGCAGCCATAACAAGCAAGCCCGTGACTGGATCAAGCTTATTGACCAAGCTTTCTACTTTGGTGTTTTTGTTGACTAAGCTGCCAGATTTGATGTCCACATCTGCGCTGGAAGCGATCAACCCTTTGGTGTTGTCTAGCACGCCAGTGCCAGCGTCAATGGTTAGCGTTTTGGTGGACTGAATGACGCCTTCGGTGTTGTTCAGGCTGGTAGCTTTAACGTTGGCGAGGTCGCCTGAAGCCAACATACCCTTGGTATTGTTTAAGCTACCAGAACCAACCATGGTCAACGCTTCAGAAGCGAGGATGCCGCCCTCGGTGTTGTCAATATTGCCAGCAGTGATGGTGACTGTTTTTGCCTGGATGCCTTTGATATCTAGCTTGGTATCTTTGACGACATTGCCTGTGGCTAGGTCAATAACAGGCTGGTTGTTGGCATCCAACTTGTCGGTGATCGTTTCAGTTTTGGTGTTTTTATTGACAAGACTGCCTGCTTTGATGTCAATAGCGGCGCTCGTCGCTATCAAGCCTTGGGTATTGTCTAAAACGGATTTAACGTCGAATGACAGCTTTTTAGCGGATTGGATTTGACCACCAACGTTTGCGAGATCGCCCGTAGTGGTCGTGATTTGTAGCTCATCGTTGCTGATGATCGTACCTTTGACCGCAGTCACACCTGTACCTACCGCGTTGTTGGTCAAGCTCGCCGCTGTAATCACGACTCTGCCAAAGGCGGCGATATAGCTTCCATTGTTGTCTAAAGCACCAGAATTGAGCGTCAGTGTGCCTTGACTGAGGATGCCTTTGCCGGTGGCGGTATTGCCACCTGTATTGGTCAGTGCTTGGCTGTTGGTATCAATCACCATGTTACCCGCTGACTGCATGCTACCTGCGTCGTTGTTCAATGCACCGCTGTTGATATTCAACGTTGTGCTCGAAGCAATCGTGCCCGCGCTGTTGTCTAAGCTTTGAGCGGAGGTGTTGATATCGACCTTATTCCCTGCAATTTTGCCCTCTGAGTTGTTGAGATCGCCTGTTTTTAGGATCACGTCGTTATTGGCTGCTACCAGCGCTTTACTGACATCTACCGCACCAGTGACCGTTAATTTGAGATTGGTTTGGCTGGTGACTTGGCCATCACTGACGTTCAAACTACCGGCAGTCACCGTGAGGTCTTTGCCTGCGCCAATTTGACCACCAGCCAGATCAGCAGCGCCTGTAACGTCCAACTGCAGCAGCCCTTTGCTGACTATTGCACCTTTTTTACCATCGATCTGACTAGCTGTGAGCGCCAAATCGCCATTGCTTGCAATTTGACCATCTGTAAGATCGAGTTTACCGGTCGTGATGTTGAGCTTGCCACTGTTGGCATGAAGAATATTGCCTAAGTTACTACTCAACCCACCAGCCTGAATCGTGAGATTTAGCCCGTTACTGGCAATATAGCCCTCGGTATTGTTCAATACACCAGTAACAACAATGGATGTATCGGTATTGCCTGCTTGAATAACTTGGCCTTTGACGTTGGTCCAATCAGTTGCAGTCACACCCATGCTAGTCGCAGAGACTACGCCTGAATCAGTGGTCAAGGTTTTGCCGACATTGAGTTCTAGTTGCGTTCCAGTGACGATCAAACCTTGGGTACTGTCCAAATGACCTTGGGTTGTGATGTCTAGGTTTTTAGCAGCCTGGATTTGCCCAGCCGCATTATTGAAATCACCCGTCGCTTTGATGCTCAAGGCGTCACCACTGACCATGGTACCTACGGCTGAATTATTGATATTCTTTGCATCGATGGTGGTTTTACCAACAGCAGCAATGTAGCCTGCACTATTATCTATATCTCCTGCATTGATGGTTAAAGTGCCTTGACTCAAGACACCCTTGCCAGTTGCAGCATCGCCACCGGTATTGGTCAAGGCTTGACCATTGGTGTTGATCAGCATATTGCCAGCGGATTGGATGCTGCCTTTGTCGTTGTTGAGTGCGCCGCTGTTGATGGTCAATGTGCCGCTAGACGCCATCGTGCCAGCAACACTGTTCAAAGCTTGGCCGTTGGTGTTGATCGCCAACGTCTTGCCTGCTATCGTTCCGGTATTGTTGTTGATTGCACCAGTATTCAGAGATACGTCACTGCTTGAGGCTATCAAGCCATTGTTGTTGTCAAGCACGCCGCTGGCATACAAATCCAGTTTTTCTTGGCTGGTCAGTTGACCGTCACTGATGTTCAAGCTCGCAGCAGTGAATTTAAGTTCTTTACCCGCGCTAACCTGACCCTTCGCTAAGTTCACATCACCAGTGACGTCGATCAGCATAGAACCTTTGCTAACGAGTACACCTTTTGCGCCATCAATTTGGCTTGCAGTCAGTTTCAAGTTGCCGTTGCTGGCTATTTGCCCCTCTGTCAATACAAGTTTGCCAGTTGCCACTGTCATTTGACCGCTGCCTGCATGCAAGATATTGCCTTGCTTGTTTTCGATTGCAGCAGCGCTGATGCCTAGGTTTTGTCCGTTACTGGCAATGAAACCGCCCGTATTGTCTAGGTCACCTGTAACTTTGATACTGGTGTCAGTCGCACCCAATTGGAGAATCTGACCTTTGGTATTTGTCCAGTTGCCAGCATCGATGCTAAGGGCCTGCGCTGAAATAACAGCCGAATCAGTCGCCAAAGTTTGTGAAGCGGTTAAATCCAACTCACGTGCAACGCTTACTTTCGCGTCTTTAAGATTCAAGTCGCCATTTTTAGCGTTGAGCGATAAAGCACCTGTCGTCAGGTTTGTGCCGCTCAAATCTAAACTGCTGCTGTTGATAGCCAGTTGATTTCCAGCGACCAGCAAGCCTTGTGCCGTGACTTTGTTATCAGCGTCCAAGCTGAGATTCCCAGTATTGAGCATTTGCCCGTCGGGCATCATGCCTGCGGCTAGGATAGATGTGGGGGTATTGGTGATATTGCCACCAACCGCTGTGCTTGTCAGTTCAGTATTTCCTAGCGCAGCAACCATGCCACTGTTAAGGATATCGCCACCCGTTTTAAGGGAGGTATTGCCACTGGCGTAGATTTGACCACTGTTGGTGATGCCGCTGGCACTGGCAACACTCACATTGCCATGCGCGGATAAATTCCCTGTATTCGTGACGGTGCTGCCGCTTGCCAAACCAAGATTGCCGCCTGCTGAAATACCGCCACTGTTGCGTATTTCACCTTTGCTATCAATACTTGCATTACCTTGAGCTGAGATTGATCCGCTGTTGTCAACGGAGCCTTTGATGCTTAGATTTGCATTGCCGCTGCTGTTGATCAAACCACTGTTGATCAAAATACCTTCTGAGTTGATACTCAAGTCACCCGATGCGCCCACATACCCAGCATTACGAACACCTAAACCAGCTTCTGTACCAATCAGTGTGATTTTGCCAGCGTACATGCCGCCCAAATTGGATACGTCTAGCGCAAACATAGGCGCGCCACCGACACCGGCAATAGGTGTGGCCGTGCTTTGATCTGCGTTAATCTGATTCGCACCCGTGACGATTTGCAGGTTATTTGCCCAAATTCCTGCATTGACCTCTACGGCGCGAGCCAAAATACCTGTGTAATCCGTCAAACTAGCATCTAGGCCACTGCCATTGATACTGATGGTGCCCCTTTGAACAGAATATCCCTCCAAGCCGCCGTCATTGATGACAGGCGCACCCGTGGTGAGCGTTGCGCTACTGGCATTGATGAAACCACCACCATTGACGGATATGCCAGCAGGGTTAGCGATGATAATCTCAGCACGTTCACCTGCAATCTCGATATAACCATTCAAATAACTAGGGTTGCTGGAGTTGACCTCGTTCACAATGATCCGCGCTGAACCCTTGGCCAACCATGGGTTGCCTTGTACCAAGCCACCTATATTGGTTTGGGTATTGGTGCGGCTGTTGTTGATGATGATGCCGCGTCCATCGACATCGAATCGACTGTATTTATTCCGCGATACACCCTTGGCGCTCGGTGTTTGAATATTGACCTGGGGTAACCCATTGGCGGAATTCAAAATGGTTGGCCGCTCATTTCCCGGCGCGTTGGGGTCTGAAATGACTTGTGCGTAAGCACCTAGTGGCGCTGTCAAGCTTGGAATCAGCATCGACATCAACACAAAGCTATTGATAGCCTTGATCACTGGTTTACTGAAACCAAATGTACCGGCTTCTTCAGACGTGATATGGGTGTGGGTAACGCGTGAACTTGAACCACTCGCACCTTGCGTTTTGTCCTTACCCTTGACATTACTTGAGGCCAATTCAGAGACGGCCATCATGCAGCCACGGGCTTTGTTGAAGACGATGCGGTATAGAGATTGATTCATGCTGCTAATTTTTTGAAATATTTGAATGATTTGCTGCCGGCGTTTATTGCCTTAAAGCCAGCGAAAAACTGTCTAGAAACCGTAGTTCAGGTTGAAACCAAAAACTTTTCCGACTTCAAGTTCTCCCGGCTTGCGCACAGGTCTGCCAGCAAAGATGTCATAGGACAATCCTTCATAGCTACCGCGTATGCCCAGCACCGCTCCCATTAAGGTCGTTCCTACTAAATTTTCTGTCGATATGCCTGAAACGCGACCGTAATCCACACCTAGATAGGCTTCAGCACCAACATTTGGAATCGTCCAACTCAAGGTGTTTTGCAGCAAGACGCCTTTTTCAGCAGCGAGGGATGCTTTGCCATCAAACCCACGAACCGAATAGCGACTACCAATCGAGAATCTGTCTTGTGCAACCAACGGCGTTTTGTTGCTTTGCACTTTGATCGAGCTGTCAAATTTGAATTTTTGATCGCCCACTTTGAAGGGCGTACTGATGCTGGCATCTACGCTGATGATTTTGAATTGGCTGGTGCCTTCATCAAATTCTTCTTCTGGCGCAGGCAAAGCGCCAAAGAGTTTGAGTCCTTGCTTATAGGTCAGCTGGCCCTCAATGGTCGAATTCCCCCAGAACACACGATGTGCGGCAGACAATTCGATCCCTGACGTGATGCGACGTTGAACTTCTACCTCGGTATCTTCGATGAAATTCTGGGAACCACGACGATAAAGTCTTGTCGCTAATGTGGTTTTGTTGGTGGCATCACGATAGACGATGCGCGACAATTTGACCTCAGCATTGGTGCTTTTACCGCTGTAGAGGTAATTTTCATTCGCCCCTTCAACGGTTTGCTTGTAGCTGGTATTACTGGCGGTGGTCGATAAATTCCAATAGCCCATGGGCACTGAATAGTGCAAAGTGGTGCCTTGCGTCCCTTTGGGTGACAAACCTTTGCCGCCACCCGCATCATGGTTTAAAGTGATGTAGAA
>JAYVJL010000212.1:0-3307 GCA_043769295.1 Polaromonas sp.
ACATCTTTGGCCATGGCGTTGACGACATAGACATTCAGCCCGACAGGCGGTGCCAGCAAACCAAAACCTACCGTCATCAGCACCATGATGCCAAACCACAGGGCAACAGACTCTTTGGGCATGCCAAAGTCAAGTCCCATGACCATCGGGAAAAAGATGGGAATCGTCAGCAGCAGCATTGACAGCTCGTCCATCACCGCGCCCAGCACCACATAAAACAGCAGAATGGCAGTAACAACCATCAGCGGTGACAAGCCCCAGCTGCCGACCACTGCTGCAAGCTGGTTGGGCACTTGCGTCAAAGCCAATGCTGAGTTCATCAGGTCCGCACCAATAAAGATCAGGAAAATCATGGCCGAACTTTCAGCCGTGGCATAAAAGCATTGTTTGAATTTTGCCCAGGTCAGTTCGCGCTTGAGCAACGCCGCCAGCAAGGTGGCCGCTGCACCCACAGCAGCGCCTTCAGTGGGTGTAAAAAAGCCGCCATAAATACCGCCAAAAACCAGCGTAAAGATTAGCGCAATGGGTAACACGCCCAAAGCCAGGGCAGGGGACAGTTTTTCGTCAGCGCTGTCCACGTCAGGTGCCTGACCGGGCACGACCCGTACATAAATGGCAATGGCAATGATGTAGCCGACCATCGCAATAAGCCCCGGAATCATGGCTGCTGCAAACAGCTTGGCGATGTTTTGCTCCGTCAAAATTGCGTAAATGACCAGTGGAACCGACGGTGGAATCAAAATACCCAGCGTCCCGCCTGCAGCAAGAGTGCCAGTGGACAGGCGGCCTGAATAGCCGTGGCGCTTCATTTCAGGCAAGGCCACACTGGTGATGGTGGCCGCTGTGGCAACCGATGAGCCGCAAATCGCACCAAAGGCAGCGCAGGCCAGAACCGATGCCATTGCCAGTCCGCCTTTAAAGCGTGCCATCACGGCAGCGGCAAAACGAAACAGCGCCTTGCTGATGCCGCCCTGCGTTGCAAAGTGACCCATGAGAATAAACAGCGGGATCACCGACAAGTCATAACTGGCAAAGCGGGCAAAAGCTTGTGTGTTGAGGAAGTTTGAAAACGGCCCCCACCCGGTTTGCATCACATAGCCGATGCTCCCGGCCACAAACATGGCAACAGCGATGGGTACGCGAACCGCCATAAAGACCAGCATGATGCCGAAAATGCCAGCCGTTAAAGTCAGTGCGCTCATGCCTTGCCTTGTGATGAAGTCGTAAAGCCAAAAATAGCCTGATGCATGCCAATCAACATGGCCAGCAAAAACGGCGGCACCATGCTGGCGTAAGCGATCCATTCCGGAAAACCAATGATTTGTGTTTCAGAATTGGTGCGCCAGGAATTGAGCCCACCCAGCGTGGTGCGCCATGCCAGCAAGGCAAACAACAGCGCCAGCAGAAGGGCGCCGAAACGATCCAAACCCGCATTGGTTGCGTCACTGAATTTGGCTGAGAAAAAATCAACAATGATGTTGCCACGCTGCACCTGGCAAAACGGCATGAACAGGGCAATCGCCGCGCCAGCAGCCACGCCCGTGAGTTCAAAATCCCCAGTGATGGTGATGCCAAGGGTGTTGCGGCCGATCAGGCTGGCACAGGTCATCAGCGTGATGACTGTGAGCAGCAATCCCGCCAAAATGGCGCAGAATTTTGCCAGGTTCTCAAGCGTTTTCAAGTGTTTCTCCGACTAACCAGCTTTTAAAATCAAACAACTTTAACTGTCAATGTTCCGAGGCCCGCTACGCCACCAACCATGGTGTCGCCAGACACAACTGCGGCAACACCCTCAGGCGTTCCGGTGTAAATCAAATCGCCTGGCATCAGCTCCCACGCGGCTGACAGGTGCTCAATCGTCTCGGCCACATTCCATATCAACTTGGCCACGTTGCTGCGCTGGCGGTCTTTGCCATCAACTTGCACGTACAGCTCGGCGTTGTTTACATCGCCGGCCAGTGCCACAGGTGTGATGGGGCCAATCGGTGCCGAGTGGTCATAGCCTTTGCCGATACACCAGGGCCGGCCGGCTTTTTTCATCTCGCCTTGCAAGTCGCGGCGCGTCATGTCCAGGCCTACGGCATAACCGTAAATGTGTTTGTGGGCATTGGCTGCCAAAATGTTTTTACCGCCTGTGCCAATCGCCACGACGAGCTCAATTTCATGGTGCAGGTTCTTGGTCAGGCTGGGGTAGGGGATGCTGCCCGTGCTGCCCGCCTCGACGGCGACGATGGCATCCGCCGGTTTCAAAAAGAAAAACGGTGGCTCGCGGCCTGTAAAACCCATTTCCTTGGCATGCTCTTCATAGTTGCGACCTACGCAGTAGATGCGGTGAACAGCGTAACGGTCGGTGCTGCCGACAACGGGCACTGAGACAACGGCAGGCGGGGTAAAAACATAATTTGACGAGCTGGTCATGACATTTTCTCTTCTCTGTGGATGCCCAGTGCCTGATGCACCGGGCGGTCTGAAAAACTGAACAGCACACAACCTGACTGCGAACGCAATTGTGCAGTGTGCCACGACGGAATCACGAAATGGTCGCGCGGACCAAACTGATACACAACGGCTGTGCCATTGTGTTCAATGCTGACGGTGCCGTGGCCTTCGACCACGCTGAACACCGCACCATCGGTTTGCCGATAAGGTTTGCCCACAAAACCTGCAGGCAAGCGCTGCATGAAGGTTGCCATGGTCGGCATCGGCGAGCCGCCTGTTGCAGGATTGATGTAGCGCAGCTTGACGCCATCCCAGGCGTCCACCTCTTCATGCAGCTCCAGATTGTGTAGCGCTTCACGGGTCCTAGCGTAAGGGTAGCTAACGATGGGTGATGTTTGCCCAAACGGTGCAGTGTGTCGAACCGGCAGCATGTTGGCGCCGTACTTGTGGATGTTGATGCCTTCGGGTTTTGTCACTTTCTGACTGGCTACGCTGCTGTTTTCAGCAAAACCGGCATCAAAAAATTTCAGCATGGGGATGTCCAGACCGTCAAGCCAAATGACGGGCTCATCAATTTCAACCTTGCCGGTATGACCATGATCGTGCCATGTCCAGCTTGGCGTGATGATGAAGTCACCCGGCGACATGCGTGTACGTTCACCGTCGACGGCTGTGTAAGCGCCGTGCCCTGCAACCACAAAACGCAGCGCGCTTTGCGTGTGGCGGTGGCTGGGTGCAATCTCACCCGGCATGATAACCTGCAACCCGGCATACAGCGATTGGGTAATGCAGGACTGACCTTTCAAGGCGGGGTTTTCAAGAATCAATACCCGCCGCACCGCTTCTTCAGCCGTGATGAGCTGGCCGG
>JAYVJL010000213.1:0-11313 GCA_043769295.1 Polaromonas sp.
TGCGGTGACCCAAGTCGGCGTGCGCTTTCGTAGCAAGACGGTGGTGCTGACGGCGGGGACGTTTTTGGATGGCAAAATCCACGTCGGCCTGAACAACTACGCGGCGGGCAGGGCGGGGGATCCGCCGGCGGTGTCGCTGAGCGCCCGGCTCAAAGAATTGAAACTCCCGCAGGGTCGCCTGAAAACTGGCACGCCACCACGGCTGGATGGCCGCACGATTGACTTCAGCAAGTGTCTGGAGCAACCGGGGGATGGCGTGCGCCAGACCGATGGCAGTCTGACACCCATGCCCGTCTTCAGCTTCATGGGCAACGCCGCCATGCACCCGCAGCAGGTGCCGTGCTGGATCACCCACACCAACGAGCGCACGCACGAGATCATCCGCTCCGGCTTCGACCGCAGCCCCATGTTCACCGGCAAAATCGAGGGCGTGGGTCCGCGCTACTGCCCCAGCGTGGAAGACAAAATCAACCGCTTTGCCGACAAGGAAAGCCACCAGATTTTCCTGGAGCCCGAAGGCCTGACCACCAACGAGTACTACCCCAACGGCATCAGCACCAGTCTGCCGTTTGACATCCAGTACGAGCTGGTGCGCTCGATGGTGGGGCTGGAAAACGCCCATATCCTGCGCCCCGGCTATGCGATTGAGTACGATTACTTTGACCCGCGCGCCCTGAAAACCAACTTCGAGACCCGTGCGATTGGCGGCTTGTTCTTTGCCGGCCAGATCAATGGCACGACGGGCTACGAAGAGGCCGCCGCACAGGGCATGTTTGCGGGCATCAACGCCGCGCTGCAGTGCCGCGAGATGGGCTTTGGCGATGCATCAGCCAGTGCGGCAGGTGTAAGTACCTATGTGGGTGATACATGGTTGCCACGTCGCGACGAAGCCTATTTGGGTGTGCTGGTGGACGACTTGATCGCCAAGGGCGTGACCGAACCCTACCGCATGTTCACCAGCCGCGCCGAGTACCGCCTGCAGTTGCGCGAAGACAATGCCGACATGCGTTTGACCGAAGTCGGGCGGCAGCTCGGTTTGGTGGACGATGCGCGTTGGGGTGTTTTTAACCGCAAACGCGATGCTGTTTCACGTGAAACAGAGCGGCTCAAATCCATCTGGATCAGCCCGAAAAACGTGACTGCACCGGAAGCCGAGCGGGTCTTTGGCAAGGCCTTGGAGCACGAGTACAACCTTCTCGAACTGTTGCGCCGACCCGATGTGGACTACGCGGCGTTGATGAGTTTGGAGTCTGCGAAGTTTGCCAACCCCATTATTCCGACAGATGTTGCCGATGTTTCACGTGAAACATCATCCGAGTCTGTGAATTTGTTTGAAGCCGAGCAGGCCAAAGCTGTCATCGAGCAAATCGAAATCGTGGCGAAATACTCGGGCTATATCGACCGCCAGCATGCTGAGGTGGAAAAAGCCCTGCATTTTGAGCAGTTCAAACTGCCGCCAGAGATGGACTATTCGCAAGTAACCGCTTTGAGCATTGAGGCGCGCCAGACGCTGACCAAGCACAAGCCTGAGACCTTGGGTTTGGCTTCACGCATTTCTGGCGTCACGCCGGCAACTGTTTCTTTGTTGTTGGTGTATCTGAAAAAGAATGGCTACAAAGGGTTTTCAGATAAAAAACGCAGTGATTCTATTGAAGCTACGACTGCGGCAGTGGCAACGGAGTTGATCGCAGAATGACGGCGAATGTATTCGAACTGCCGTTGCGGCAGGGTGTAGCAGCGCTTGGTCTGACGTTGAGCGACACCCAAATTTCCCAATTGTTGGGTTACCACGCCTTGATTCAAAAGTGGAACAAGGTCTACAACTTGACGGCGATACGTGAACCTGGCGAGATGTTGACGCATCATTTGCTGGACAGCATGGCAATCGTTGCCCCTCTAAATCGACATATCGTTCAGCAAACTTCTGGCGCGTCTGTCAACATGCTGGATGTAGGCGCGGGGGCAGGGCTGCCGGGTGTGGTGGTGGCGATTTGCTGTCCGCAGGTGTCGGTGACGTGTGTGGATGCGGTGGCCAAGAAAATGGCGTTTGTACAGCAGGTGGCGACCGAGTTGAAGTTGCCAAACTTGAAGGCTTTGCATGCTCGCGTGGAATCTTTGACGGATAAATACGACATCATTTCGTCACGGGCGTTTGCGACATTGCTGGATTTTGTGACGGGTTCTCGGGCAGCGCTCAAACCGGGTACGGGTGTTTGGCTGGCGATGAAGGCCAAGGACACGTCGGCTGAGGTGGCTGCTCTGCCTGGTGATGTTGAGGTGTTTCACGTGGAACAATTGACGGTTCCTGGGCTGAATGCGGAGCGGTGTATTGTTTGGATGCGGAGTAGGTTGGTTTGAGACAGCTTTTGCGACGCTGAATCTCGCGTAAACTCAGGTGCTCCACTGAAACTAAATTTACGATTCGCCCCAAGTTCACATCATGTTCGGCATCACCAATTACAGCGCTTTCGTCATCGCCTTCATTCTGCTTTTGCTGTTGCCTGGGCCGGGTAATCTGGCCTTGATCACGTCTACCAGCAAGGGTGGCATCAAGGGCGGTTTGGCTGCCACGCTGGGGGTGATTGCGGGTGACCAAGTCTTGATGTGGATGGCGATTGCAGGTGTGGCGGCTTTGCTGAGTGCTTACCCTAGCGCTTTTCAGGCGGTGCAGTGGCTGGGCGCGGGTTATCTGGTGTGGCTGGGCGCCAAGCTGCTGCTGGCCAGGGTGGGTGATCAGCCGATTTTGAACATCCGCCCCAGCCATTACTTCCACCAAGCGATGATGATCACGCTGTTCAACCCCAAAGCCATCGTGTTCTACATGGCCTTTTTCCCCTTGTTCATTGATCCTGCCAAGCACCAAGGCTGGGTGACTTACGGTGTTCTGTCCGCCACTATTGTGACCTTGACCTTCATCTACGGTCTGGTTGCGGTGCTGTTGACGCACTTCATGGCTGAGCGTATTCGCGCCAACCCCCGCATTACCAGCGTTTTGCAAAAACTGGCGGGTGTCTTTTTGATTGGCTTTGGTGTCAAGTTGGCGCTGAGCAAGTAAGCTTCAAAACACCTCTTAACAATAATTTATAAAAACAATATGGCTAAGATTTTTTGCGTAGCGAATCAAAAGGGCGGGGTGGGCAAGACCACCACCACCGTCAACCTGGCGGCGGGACTGGCCAAAATCGGCCAGCGGGTGCTGATGATCGACCTCGACCCGCAGGGCAACGCCACCATGGGTTCGGGCATCGACAAACGTACGCTGGAACTGACGATTTATGACGTGCTGTTGGAGAATGCCTCGATTGCTGAAGCCCGCGTTAAAAGCGACAAACTGATCGCCGCTGGGTGCAGCTACGACGTGCTGGGCGCAAACCGTGATCTGGCCGGTGCGGAGGTGGAGCTGGTCGATGTCGAGCGCCGTGAGCGCCGCATCAAGGCGGCCGTGGCGGCCGTGGCGGACGAATACGACTTCGTGTTGATTGACTGCCCGCCCAGCCTGTCCATGCTGACGCTGAACGGTCTGTGCTGCGCCAACGGCGTGATTGTGCCCATGCAGTGCGAGTATTTTGCGCTGGAAGGGCTGACCGACCTGGTCAACACCATCAAGCAGGTGCATGCCAATTTGAACCCTGATTTGCAGATCATCGGCCTGCTGCGCGTCATGTTTGATCCGCGCATCACGCTGCAGCAGCAGGTGAGCGAGCAGCTCAAAAACCACTTCGGCAACAAAGTCTTCAATACCGTCATCCCGCGCAATGTGCGCTTGGCCGAAGCGCCCAGCTACGGATTGCCCGGCGTGGTGTTTGACCCGTCCGCGCGCGGCAGTGTGGCCTTTGTGGAGTTTGCGGCGGAGATGGTGGAACGCATCAAAACGATGTGACATGCGCTTAAAACGCTTAAAACGCTTGAAAACACGAAAACCATGATTTTAATGCTCAAATATGGCTATAGCCGGCGTATTTATTGCCTATACTGCTATTAAAACTATAGCAGTTTGAATTTACTTTGACTTTATAGTCTCACCGACCTTTACTGCTCCCATGCAAGCAACGACCATTTTTACGCTTCCCGGCTGGCTTAACAGTCCACCCGCGCACTGGCAAAGTCTGTGGGAAACCACGTTTGGTGACGTGCGCGTCCAGCAGCATGACTGGGACACACCGTTGCGCGGTGACTGGATCACGCGGCTGGAAGACACCGTGCAAAACCACCTGGCCAAGCACGCTCAAAACCCTGAAGCACGCATTGCCTTTGCGGCGCACAGCCTGGGTTGCCACCTGGTCGCGGCTTGGGCGGCCTTGTCGCCCAACGTGCACCGCGTCACCGGCGCACTCTTGGTCGCGCCGCCAGACCCGTCCATACTCGATTTACCGCCCCAGCTGCACAGCTGGAAAAAGCCGGTGCTGAATAGGTTGCCCTTCAAAACAACCTTGGTGGCATCGACGCGCGACCCGTTTTGCAGCTTCACCGCCGCCGAAAGCCTGGCCGCCAGCTGGGGCTCCCGCATGGTCAGCGCGGGCCCGATAGGGCATATCAACGCCGATTCTGGCCTGAAAGACTGGTCGACAGGGCGGGCGATGTTGATGGAGTTGGCCCAAACCGCCTGAACAGCAGCACCCAAACGCGACACGTTTTATTATTTATTCATCTTTTCACACTCTAAAAACAAGGCAAAACAACATGGTCACCAAACGCCCCAAAGGCCTGGGCCGCGGCCTCGAAGCACTGCTCGGCCCCACTTTTGACGAAAATGCGGCCACCAACAGTGGCATGGTGGCCAACTCGGGCACACCATCCACCTTGATGCTGACCGACCTGGTCGCCGGCCAGTACCAGCCGCGCACCCGCATGGACGAGGGCGCTTTGTACGAGCTGGCCGAGTCCATCAAAGCCCAAGGCATCATGCAGCCGATCCTGGTGCGCCGCTTGTCCAGCGGTGCGAACGACGGCAAGTACGAGATCATCGCCGGCGAACGCCGCTTCCGCGCCGCCAAACTGGCGGGTCTGGACAGCGTGCCCGTCTTGGTGCGCGACGTGCCCGACGAGGCGGCTGCGGCCATGTCCTTGATTGAAAATATCCAGCGTGAAGACCTCAACCCGCTTGAAGAAGCCCAGGGTTTACAACGCCTGGTGCGAGAGTTTGCGCTCACTCACGAACAGGCGGCGCAGGCTGTGGGTCGCTCCCGTGCGGCGGCCAGCAACCTGATGCGTCTTTTGAATTTGGCCGATCCGGTGCAGACCATGCTGATGGCCGGCGACCTGGACATGGGCCACGCCCGCGCGCTGTTGGCACTGGACCGTGCGACCCAAATCACCGCCGCCAACCAAATCAGCGCCAAGAAAATGTCGGTCCGTGAGGCGGAAAGTCTGGTCAAAAAACTCAGCGCCGAGTTCAACCTGGTGGCGACCAAGCCGAAAAAAGAGAAGTCCCGCGACCTGAAACGGGTGGAAGAAGAGTTGTCCGACCTGCTGACTGCGCAGGTCGAGATCCGCGTCAAAAAACGCGTGAAACGCCACGGCAAGTTTGAGGAGATGGGGGAGTTGTCGATCCAGTTCGGCTCGATGGAGGAGTTGAACGGCCTGATCGACCGCCTGCGGGGCGGGGACGCCGCTTAGGGTCAGAGGTCAAGTGTCAGTGGTTTTTATTGTCGCGCCTGGCTTTCATCCTGCTAAAACGCAGCCACACGGGCCAGAGCCACAGGGCCTGGACCATGACATAAGCCAGCGCACCCAGAGCAATGCCCAGTATCGGCAAACCCACCACCAGCGGCCAGCCCAGGCTTTGTACCCACTGTGACAAGGCCAGCATCCAGCCGGGGCTGCTGAAGTCAATCTCACCAAAGGGCACCAAAACCTGCTCGCCCGGCAAAACCAGCGAGCCGATTTGAAAAGCCACCACATACAGTGGCACGATGGTAATGGGGTTGCTGAACAAGGTGGCCGCAAAACCGGCGATGATGTTGCCGCGCCATGCCGCGCAAGCCGCCAGCGTACCCAGCATCTGGATAGGCCCGGGCAGCAAGCTGCAACACACACCGAAAGCCAAGCCCCGGGCCAACGGTTCCCGCATGAAGCTGAAAAGATCATGTTTGTCTATCCACGGCCTGATACGCACAAACAAGGGGCTTTGCATCATGCCGAGCACACGCGGCTCCAACAGGCGAAACCATTGACGCAGACTTTTTCGTTGTTGAACCATGGCGCCTACTTTAAGCCATTTGCGGCACTTGCAAGGCATGAAAAGGGATGAAAAAGAGTGGCGGGCGGCTATCATCCACGATCATTGATTTAAAACATAAGCCATGAACAAGAGCACACCCCCCAAACCCCCATCCAGCCGCGCTGCGGAGCGTTTTGTAGCCTGGTTGATGGTGCTGTTTTTCGTCGGTTTTGCCTGGAGCATCCTGCTCGCGGGTGGTGTGTCCATCAGCGGCAAAAGAGGCGGTGTGAGTCACATGACAGGTTATTGGGCCCTGGCCATCGTTGCCATCAGTCTTTTTGCGGCAAGCTTGTCGTCCGTGCTGCTCATCAAGGTCATGGGCTATGGTCGCAAACGCGCAGCCGTGCTGACCGCCTTGATTTTGGTCCCACCAGCGGTTTTTGTGCTGCGGACGGTTTTAAGTGGTCAAATTGGCATTTAGCCGGCGTATTTGTTGCCTAGATTGCTATTGATAATATAGCAATTTGTCAAAAATCAATGCTCCATACCTAACCAGCTCAACAACTGCCGCGTCACCTGCGGGCTGCGCAGCAGTGCCAGGTGGTTCGTGTTGTAGGCGATGAATTGGTGGGTTTGGGGGAAGTTCAGGGTGCGTTGCGGGTTGGCGTGCTGGCCGAGTGCGCTGGGCAGGGGGACGAGGCCGTCGCCTAGCAGGCGGTCGGCGACGGGACTGCGTTTGGCTGCGGTGGTTGCGGCGACGGTGTAGCAAGCCACGCCATTTGTCATGTCAGGCAGGGGAACCGGTGTTCTGCGGTCCGGCTGGCGGCGAAAGCGGTCTTGCCCTTGCCAATCGGCATCGACCACAAAGCCGTAGCGCAGGTCGGTGATGCCGGCGCTGCGCAGCTGGGTGAGTTTTTTGAAGGGCGCGCTGAAGGGGGTGGCGCCTAACAGGACATCGACCCAGTTGCCAGCCCGTTCCAGCGGCGCGCCATGGTGGGGGGTGCCTAAAAAGACGATATTTTTCAAGGACTTGGGCCAAGTCGCCTCGTTTTGCTGCGCCTGCTGCAGCGCACTGCGCGTCACCAAACCGCCCATGCTGTGGGCTAAAACGGTGAGGTCGGTGACTTTGACCGACCAGTGCTGGAGCAGGGCTTCGAGCTGGCTTGAAAACTCAGCGCCGTTTTGCGAGGTGTGCAAACCCGTGTTGTAGCGTACATAGACGGGCGTGTAGCCGAGGTCGACGGCCAGCGCGTCGCTGTGCTGGGTGGTCCACTGTAGGTCATTCATGCACAGGCCGTGAATGAGGACGAGGACTTTGCCGGTGACAGCCGCGCCCTGAAACCGCAGCGTCATGGGGATAGCCAGTGGGTTGCGGCTGGCAAGCAGGCGGTCACCCATCACGCCGTTCAACGCGGCCAGCACGGCTTCGCGTTGGGGGGACTCGGCAGGGGCGGCGTCGGCCGATGTCAGCAGCGGCTCCAACCGAGTCAGCGCTTTATCAGCACCCGCCCCCAGCAGTTGCGTCACGCCGTGGATGCTTTTGTAGACCAGACCGGTGATGCCCCGGGTTTGATCGACCGCCTTGCCAGCGGGTGCGCCCAGCGTGGCCCAGACCGATTGGTGTACCCCCTCGGCAATGCGTGCCACGCCCTGAGTGGCTTGCGCGGCAAGCTGCACCACCGCACGCGCGTCAGAGGCGCGCAGGTGCTTCAGCGCAGGAGTGGCAGAGGGGGGTTTGGGCGGTGGCGTGGACGTTTTTGGGCTCATGCTGCAGGGCACGCCGGATCAAAAGTCACGGCGAACACCGCATTGTGGTTGACAAATCCTGGCAGGGTTAGAGTCTGGCGTCCATTCCCAAGGCGGCCTAGAATGGGGTGATGGACTGGCTTACCAAACTTCCCGGTTTTCAACGCACACCGTATGGCGTTGAGTGGCGCTTGCTGCGCCTGATGCCGACCTTTCTGCTGGCGGGTACGCTCTTGCCTGCGCTGGCGGCGCTGGCGGGGCGATTTATCATCACGGGCCATACCGCAGCCGCGCTGGCGCGAAACATCCAGCTGTTTGATTACATGTTGATTGGTCTGGTGATTTTCATCTGGACGGCTGCCCTGACGGTGACGATTGGCTGCATCATCGTCTGGCTGATGAAAGGCCCCGCCTACGTGGCCGACGGGTTTGAGGTGTCGCACAGCGACCAGCCTAAACCGTGATGGTCGCCGCTTGAGATTGGCGGATCAAGCGGGCGTCAAGTCGACCCAGGCCTTGATGGCCTCCGCCGTGTACATCAGCGCCGGCCCGCCGCCCATGTAGACGCAGACGCTGAGCATCTCATCCAGCTCGGCCCGCGTGCAACCCAGCTTGTGCAGGGCTTTGACGTGAAAGCCGATGCAGCCCGAGCAATGCTGGGTGATGCCGATGGCCAAAGCCATCAACTCTTTGTGTTTGGCGCTGACCACGCCTTCCGTCATGGCGCTGCGCGCCAGTTGCCCGAACGCGGCCATCGCATCGGGTTGCGCTTTGCGCAGCGGCATCAAGTTCTCGTTGATGTTGTGGATCAGTTCGGTGTGGTTAAACGTGCTCATGGTGCTCCTTTATTCTTCTAAACTCTTGATCAGCCAAATTTCAAAAACAGCTTCCTGTACGGCCCTTTGACCTTGCCCATTGCCTCTTTCACCGCCACGGCGTTTTGTGCAAACAAGGCGGCCTGCAAGTCAGCCACCGACTTGTCGACCGCTTTCAGCAGTTCGACGAAATGTGGGTTGCTTTTGTGGTTGGCCGGTTTTCGTGCCGTGTGCCGCAGGTTTGGGCCGCACGCGGATCAAATGTGGGTCAAATGTGGGTCAGGAGCGTTCCAGGGTCAGGTCCGCTTCACCACCACGCTGCCGATGGAATAACCCGCGCCAAAGGAGCAGATCACGCCGACTTCGCCCGCTTTGATGTCCTCATGGTGGCGGTGAAAAGCGATGATGGAGCCGGCCGATGCGGTGTTGGCGAACTCATCCAAAATGATGGGCGCTTCGTCTGCTGTGGGGTCACGCCCCAGCAGCTTGCGTGTGACGAACTGGTTCATGTTGATGTTGGCCTGATGCAGCCAAAAGCGCCGCGTGTCGGCGGGTGTGTAGCCAAAGCTGGCCAGGTGGCTGCTGATGTGTTCGGCCGCCAGTGGGCAGACTTCTTTGAAAACTTTGCGGCCTTCCTGGTAGAACAACTGGTCACGCTCATCCGGATGGCGGTCTTCGGCGTGCGACATGAAGCCGAAGTTGTTGCGGATGTTGTTGGAAAAGCTGGTAAAGCACTTGGTACCCAAAATCTCGAACGCGCCCTTAGGCGCGTTGTCCAGCCGTTCCACCAAAATGGCGGTGCACACATCGCCAAAAATGAAATGGCAATCGCGGTCTTTCCAGGCCAAGTGGGCCGAGGTGATTTCAGGGTTGACGACCAGAACCGCCTTGCTCGCGCCCGATGCCACCGCGTTGTACGCCATCTCCAGGCCAAAGGTGGCGGAGGAGCAGGCCACGTTCATGTCAAAACCAAAGCCGGTGATGCCCAAAGCCGTTTGCATCTCAATCGCCATCGCCGGGTAGGCGCGCTGCATGTTGGCGCTGGCGCAGATCACGGCGCTCACATCCTGCGCGGTTTTGCCGGCGCGTGCCAGCGCGTCTTTGGCGGCGGCCACGCCGATCTCGGCCATCAGGCTGATCTCGTCGTCCGCGCGCTGGGTGAAATGCGGGCGCATGCGCGTGGGGTCCAGTACGCCGGCTTTTTCCATCACGTAACGGCGTTTGATGCCGGACGCTTTTTCGATGAACTCGGTGCTGGAATGCGTCAAGGCTACGCGCGCACCGGCCGCAATCTCAGCGGCATGCTCGGCATTTTGCAGGTCGACATATTGGTCAAACGCGACAACCAACTCGTCGTTGGTGATGACGTGCGGCGGCGTGAAAAGCCCCGTGCTGCTGATGGCTACGCGGTACATGGTGGTTGTCTCCTGCTTTTTTATATCGAAACTGTCTTAAAACTTTTCATGCGGTGCCAGATAGCGCCACTGCCCCAGCGGCAGGTTGCCCAGCACGATGTTGCCTATCCGCACCCGTTTCAGGCCGACGACCTTGAGGCCCACCTGCTCGCACATGCGGCGGATCTGGCGTTTTTTGCCCTCTAGCAGCACAAAACGCAACTGCTCGGGGTTTTGCCAGTCCACTTTGGCGCGTTTAAGGGGCTGGCCGTCCAGGCTCAGACCGAAGCGCAGCTTGGTCAGCAGGGCGGGTGGGAAGGCGCTTTGCACGTCCAGCGTGACGGGTTTGGACGTCGACAGATTGGCCAGGTTGCCATCGGCGTAGTATTCCACCCGCACCAAATATTCTTTCTCCATCACCGAGTCTTCGCCGATCAGCTGGCGTGCGATGCGGCCATCCTGCGTCATCACCAGCAAGCCAATCGAGTCGATATCCAGCCGTCCGCAAGGTGCTAAACCGGGCAATTGCGAGTGGTTCCAGAAAAAGCGGGCGTTGTCGTCCTGCCAGCGGTTTTGCGGGGTGAACAGGGTCACCGCCGGCTCGTGGCCGTCTTCGGCCTGGCTGCTCACAAAACCCATGGGTTTGTTGATCAAAATCGTGACCTGGTTGGCCTGCTGGCCTTTGGCGGCACGGTCGATCTCGATTTTGTCGTGTTGCTGTACCTGCAGCCCCATCTCGGCGAGCACGCCATTGACCTTCACCCAACCGTTGGCCACCCACTCATCCGCCTCGCGGCGCGAGCAGATGCCCATCTCGGCCATGCGCTTGTTCAGGCGGGTGGTGGCTTTAGGCGGGGGCGCGTTCGGGTCAGGCTTTTTGCCACCCGCGACGGCTTTGGCCGCGCCGGGTGACAAAGCACGCCTGAATACGGGTGCAGCAGGAACTGATGCAGGCGCAGCAGGGACGGCGGACGGCGGGGTGACGGGTGGTTTGATAGGGTCGGTCATAACATCTTGAGTGTATTACGCATCTAAGCTTATGCGTACAAAGTCCAAGCCAGACCGCACTCGGTGCAGGCTAAAGGATAAAATGGCGGGTTAATCCCTATTTTCATCTCTCTTGGACACATTCCCCCATGGCTGCCTTCGAAACTGAAAAAGTGCTCTCCGTCCACCACTGGAACGACACGCTGTTCTC
>JAYVJL010000214.1:0-26073 GCA_043769295.1 Polaromonas sp.
CGGTTGCTGACTTGGATCAAGCCGTGGTTGTGGCAAAAACGGATCATGGTCGCCACGGGGAATTTCAGCATCTGGCCGGTTGGGCAGCTCCAGATGCAACCCAGCATCGGCAGCAAGTACCAGTCGCGAAACTCGGTGCTGAAGCGGTGTTCATACAAAAAGTCCTGCAAAGGCTGCATTAACGCCGCCTCGGCGCCTGTTTCAGCCAGCTGCGTCGCCAGGGTGTTGAAGCGCACCAAGTCACGCAACATGCGCCAAAACTTGAGGCTGAGCAGGTTGCTGCGCTGGGCAAACACGGTGTTCAGGTTGGAGCCGCTCCATTCCAGCGCGCCTTTGAAACTACCGGGGCGCGGTACCTGGACTGAAAACGACATGTCAGACTGCGCTGTTTTGACATCCAGCTCGGCCAGCAGCTTGATCAGGTTGGGGTAGGTGCGCTCGTTGAAGACCAAAAAACCGGTGTCGATGCCGTGGGTTATGGAACTGGAGTCCGGGCCGGCGGCGCTCGGCAAGGTCACATCAACTGTATGGGTATGGCCGCCAAAATAGCCACCCGCTTCATACAACGTGATGTTGGCACGGCCCCGCAGCGCGTGGGCGGCAGCCAGGCCCGAGATGCCCGAGCCGACAATGGCGATTTTTAGCGGTGCAGTATTCATGATGGCATTGTATGACTAATTGGTTGTTTTGTGACTAATTAGTATTTTTTTGGCACAAAGACGGTTTTTCGAATGGCATGCTTGAATTACGCAAGGATCCGTTGTTTGGATTCAGGGTGAATGCGAATAGACGTCAGCTGCCTCTTGATCCAAGCTCCATACGGGACAGCGTTTGAAGGATGGGCGCTCAAGATTGCTACAAATAAAATAGCAGATTGGGCAATAAATACGCCGGCTAGAGGCCTATTCTTCTTGAAAATTCAAGTTTTTTACGATTAACACGCACATCAGTCTGTTGATCAGTCTGAGCCATCTTAAACAAGATCCAGCTGGTGCACCGAGTACTGGCCGTGGTGCCGTTCTGCAAAAAAGCGTTCCAGGGTGAGTTTGACGGTTCGGAAGGCGAGGTCGTCCCAGGGGATGTCCTGCTCGTCAAACAGGCGCGCTTCCATGGTTTCAAAGCCGGGGTTGAACTGGTCGCTCAGCAGTTTGGCGCGGTAAAACAGGTGGACTTGGCCGATTCTGGGCACGCTGAGCACGGTGAACAGCTCTTGCATCTCAAACTGGGCACCGGCTTCCTCCACGGTTTCGCGTGCTGCGCCTTCGGCGACGGTTTCGTTCAGCTCCATAAAACCGGCGGGCAGCGTCCATTTGCCCAGACGCGGTTCGATGTTGCGTTTGCACAGCAGCACCTGATCACCCCAAACAGGCAAAGTACCGACCACCATCAAGGGGTTTTCATAATGAACCGTGTTACAGACGGTGCAGATGGCGCGCTCTTTGGTGTCGCCATCGTCTGGCAGGCGATAGACCACGGCGTTGCCGCAGTTTTTGCAGAATTTGATGGGGGTTCTGTGGATCATTGTCCGAGTTTAAGGGGAAACGCCAGACAAGCCTTTGCGTCGGGTTAAAACACAAAAGAAACCAATCAGGAACAAAAAAGGCTTTCGAAGTAGCCTTTTTTGAACCGAGCCCAAGGTGAGTTGAACTCAACCTTTGGTCGTTTTGGTGTGCTTTTCAATCAAGGCACGGGCACCGTCCAGCAGTTTGCGGCCATCAAAACCGCGTTTGTTCATGTCTTCCACCCATTCCACTTCAATCGAGCGGGATTTGCGGCGGAATTCCTGCGCCTCAGCCGCGCTGACGGTGAAAATGGTGTTGCCGCGGTCGGCGGCAGACTTGCGACCAGCGACGTCGCCGCCTTGCTGCACTTTGCCCAACCAAGCCGAGGTGGCCATGCCGGAGTTGTTGTCGATGATTTTCTTCAAATCAGCAGGCAGGGCGTTGTATTTGGCTTTGTTCATGGCCAACACAAACGTGGTGGTGTAGAGCGCGCCACCGGCAGGGTCGAACTCGGCGTGGAACTTGGTCAGCTCATGCACCTTGACGGAAGGCACCACTTCCCACGGGATCACTGCGCCCACGATCGTGCCTTTGGACAGCGCGTCCGGGATGCCGGGCAAGGGCATGCCCACCGGGGTGGCACCCAGAGCGCCCATCAGTTTGTTGACCTGGCGTGTCGGTGCGCGCATCTTCAGGCCTTTGAGGTCTGCGATCGACTTGACCGGCTTGTCTACGGTGTGGATCACACCCGGGCCATGCACTTGTAGCGCCAACACTTGCACGTCTTTGAACTCATCAGCCGCGAAGGTCTGCACATATTCCCAGTAGGCTTTGGACGTCGCTTCGGCATTGCTCATCATGAAAGGCAGCTCAAACACTTCCACGCGGGGGAAACGGCCGGCGGTGTTGCCCGGCAGGGTCCAGATCACATCGACCACGCCGTCTTTGACCTGATCATAGAGCTGCACCGGTGTGCCGCCCAATTGCATGGCGGGGTAACCTTCAAACTTGATGCGACCGCCCGATTCTGTTTCAACCTTGGTCATCCAGGCTTTGTGCATGTTGATCCACACATTGGACTGCGGGGACATGAAGGTGTGAAATTTCAAGGTCACCACGGGTTGCTGCGCCAAGGTGGTCAGCGCAGGGGCGGCCAGGGCGGCGGCGGCACCGGATTTCAGAAGGGTTCTACGTTGAATCATGAAACTAACTCCAATAATGTGAACGGTAACTTTGACGGAAAAACTGACGGAAAGTGCGAATGAAAAGAATGAATGAATAAAAGTTTAACGTGCAAGACGCCAAAGGGTTGAATGGGATAACCCTAAACGCGGCTTCTTTATGGCGATCTACTGAATAAAGCGCAGCACATACAGCGAAATACTTGGGAAAAACAGCAAGAGCAGGGTGCGCAGGGTGTCGCTGATCAGAAAAGGCATCACGCCACGGTAGCTTTCGGCAATCGGAACCGCATCGCCTTTGCCCTTGGTCATGCCGTTGACGACATATACATTCAGCCCGACGGGCGGTGCCAGCATGCCAAAGCCCACGGTCATCAGCACCATGATGCCGAACCAGATGGCGGTGTATTCCTTGCTCATGCCAAAGTCCAGGCCCATGATCATGGGGAAAAAGATGGGAATAGTGAGCAAGATCATCGACAGCTCGTCCATCACCGCGCCCAGCACCACGTAAAACAGCATGATGGCTGCCACCACCATGACAGGGGACAGACCCCAGGAACCGACCACCTGCGCCAGTTGGGACGGCACCTGTGTCAGCGCCAGCGACGAGTTCATCAAATCCGCACCCAGGAAGATCAGGAAGATCATGGCCGAGCTTTCTGCCGTGGCGTAAAAACAGTTTTTGAATTTTTGCCAATTCATCTCGCGTTTCAGGAGGGCCGCGATGAAGGTCGAAAACGCCCCCACGGCCGCGCCTTCGGTCGGTGTGAAAAAGCCACCGTAGATGCCGCCAAAAACGATGATGAAGATGGCTGCAATCGGGCCGATACCTTTGAGCGAGTTCATGATGTTGGTGCGGACGACTTTGTCATGCTCTGGCGCATGGCCTGGCACCAGCCGCACGTAGATGGCAATGGCGATCATGTAACCCAGCATGGCAATGATGCCGGGCACCATGGCCGCCGCAAACAGCTTGGCAATGTTTTGCTCGGTCAAAATAGCGTAGATCACCAGCGGAACGGAGGGTGGAATCAAAATCCCTAAGGTCCCGCCTGCGGCCAGCGTACCGGTGGTGAGCCGGCCGGAGTAGCCGTGTTTGCGCATCTCGTCGTAGGCCACATTGGTGATGGTGGCTGCCGTGGCGACCGAGGAGCCACAGATCGCCCCAAAAGCCGCACACGCCAGCACCGCACCCATGGCCAAACCGCCTTTGAAGCGGCCCATTACGCTGGCGGCAAACTCAAACAGCGCCTTGCTGATGCCGCCCTGGGTTGCAAAATGCCCCATCAAGATGAACAGCGGAATGACCGACAGGTCATAGCTGGCAAACCGGGCGTAGGCCTGGGTGTTTAAAAAACTCAGCAGCGGGTCCCAGCCCGCCTGCGCGATGTAGCCCACGCTGCCAGCCACAAACATGCAGATCGCAATGGGCACGCGCACCGCCATCAGCACCAGCATGATGCCAAAAATGGCCAGTGCAAGTTGGATCGGGCTCATACGGCAAATTCCGGGTTGTCTTCTTTAGTGTCTGGTGCAAAACCAAACAAACCTTGGTGCAAGGCGATCAGGGTCGTCAGGGCCAGGGGCGGCACCATGGCGGCGTAGACCATCCATTCAGGGAAGCCCAAGAGCATGCTGCCGCTGTGGGTGGTGTAGGCATTCAGCCCGCCCAGCGTGCTGCGCCAGGTGACGGTGCCCATCACACAGGCCAATAGCAATGCGCCAAAACGTTCCAACAAAACCTGCGTGCTTTCCGAGGCTTTGGCCGTGAAAAAGTCCACCATGATGTTGCCGCGTTTAAACTGGCACCAGGGCATGAACAAAGCCACCGCAGCGCCGGCGGCGGCGCCTGAGAGTTCAAAGTCGCCGGAAATGGTTTGGCCCATCAACTCACGTCCTGCAATGCTCACGCAGGTCATCAGCGTGATGAAGGTCAGCAACACCCCGGCCATAATGGCGCAAAGTTTGGCTAGTTTTTCAAGTAACGGCACGCTTGTCTCCTCGGTTATTGTTCTTGGATTGTGCGCAATCAAAATTCACTCTAAGCGAACGAGTTTATCATTGTCGAATAAAAAATGCCAATCTAGCATTGTAGATTGGCAAGTTAATGCATTAACTGGTTTTCGCGATGAATGGATGCAACGTGCGGTCATCGCGCAAAACGGAGCCCATTGGCCCGGCAGAATCAGCTTACTTTAACGCGCAGTTCGGTCAAGCCCGCCACATTACCCACCATCGTGTCGCCAGACACCACCGCCGCCACGCCTTCAGGCGTACCGGTGTAGATCAAGTCACCGGCTTGCAGCTCCCAGGCTGCGGAGACGTACTCAATGATCTCGCCCAAGTTCCAGATGAGTTTCGAGACATTGCTGCGCTGGCGGTCGGTGCCGTTGACTTGCATATAGATCTCGGCGTTTTCAACATCACCCGCTTGTGCGGCGGGGGTGATGGGGCCGATGGGGGAGGCGTGGTCGAACGATTTGCCAATGCACCAGGGGCGGCCCAGTTTCTTTTGCTCGTTTTGCAGGTCGCGGCGGGTCATGTCCAAGCCCACGGCATAGCCGTAGATGTGCTTTTTGGCGTCGGCTGCCTTGATGTTTTTACCGCCGGTGCCAATGCAGGCCACCAGCTCGATCTCGTGGTGGAAATTGCTGGTCTGGGACGGGTAGGGGATGGTTCCGGTCGTGCCGGCATCGACCACCACAATCGTGTTGGCCGGTTTGATAAAGAAAAACGGCGGCTCGCGGCCAGTGAAGCCCATTTCTTGCGCATGCTCGACGTAATTGCGGCCTACGCAGTAGATGCGTTGCACCGGAAAGCGCGCGGTCGTGCCCAGAACGGGCACAGACACTTGCGCTGGGGCGGGAATGACGTAATCAATCGTGGTGTTATTGGACATGGGAGAGCCTTTCTTCTTGGTGGATACCCAGTGCTTGATGCACCGGTCGGTCGGAGTAACTGAACAGCACACAGCCTTGCAAGCTTGAAAAACTAGCAGTGTGCCACGAAGGAATCACAAAATGGTCGCGCGGTGAAAATTCAAAGTGTTGGACCATGCCTTTGCGCTCGATGCGAACGCTGCCTGTCCCTTCCACCACGCTGAACACCGCGCCATCGGTTTGGCGGTAGGGCAAGCCGGTAAAGCCGGCGGGCAGGCGCTGCATGAAGGTGGACATGGTCGGCATGGGCGAGCCGCCTGTCAGCGGGTTGATGTAGCGTAGTTTCACGCCATCCCAGGCATCGACTGGAGCGGATTGCTCCAGTGTGTGCAGCGCCTCGCGGCTGCGTTCATAGGGGTAGCTGAAGATGGGCGAGGTTTGACCAAAGGGCGAACCACTCTGGCTGCTGACGCGTACCGGGGCCATGTTGTGGCCGTACTGGGCGAAGCTGGTGCCTTCGGCGCGGGTCACGGTTTGTGATTTTGTGGGCGCATTTTCGGCAAAACCGGCGTCCAGGAAGCGGATCAGCGGGATATCCAGCCCATCCAGCCACACCACAGGCTGTGTGGTGTCGCTGCCATGAGAATCAGGATTGCCCACGTGACCGTGAGAATTTGGATTGCCCACGTGACCGTGGTCATGCCAGGTCCAGCTCGGTGTGATGATGAAATCACCCGGGTGCATGGTGCTGCGCTCGCCGTTGACAGCCGTGAAAGCGCCCGAGCCTTCCACAATAAAACGCAGCGCGCTTTGGGTGTGGCGGTGGCTGGGGGCCACCTCGCCCGGCAGGATGAGTTGCAGGCCGGCGTACAAAGACTGGGTGATGCTGGACTGGCCGCGCAGCGCCGGGTTTTCCAGGATCAGCACGCGGCGCACGGCTTCTTCAGCGGTGATAACTTCACCTGCGCGCATTAAAAACGGTCGAATCTGTTCATATTTCCATAATGATGCAACACAGGGTGACGCCGGCTGGTTGGGCACCAAGGCATGCAGTTCACGCCACAGCGGGGTGAGGTGGTACGGCGACATATCGTCATACAGTTGTTGGCGGGGTTCAAGTTGGCTGGTCATGGTCTGGGCGAATTTGGGTGGATCTGATTGAGTGTGCAAACCGCTTGGCACGTCATAATCGTGCATGCAGGAATTATATTATGTGTACATATCATATGCATACATAGTGTTTACCCTAGGTTTGTATTATTTTGTCGCGTTTTGACTTTGATGTGGCCGCCGTGCGGCTAAACTTTGCGTCTATGAGTGCAGCCTACGATTACCATGCCGCCCCAGGTTACCTGATGCGCCGCGCACACCAGCTGGCGGTGGCGATATTTGCCGCCGAAACCGCCAGTTTTGACCTGACGCCCGTGCAGTTTGCGATGCTCAATGCGCTGATGGACGAGCCGGGTGAGGACCAGATCACGCTGGCCAGCAAAGTGGCTTTTGATGCCGCCACTTCGGGCGCGGTGATTGCGCGGCTGGAGAACAAGGGCTTGCTGCGCCGCGATGCAGACCCGCAGGACAAGCGCCGCAAATTGTTGAGTTTGACACCCGCCGGCGAGCAGATGGTTGTCGCCATGAAAACAGCTGTGGCGCAAGTGCAAAACCGGATCACAGCGCCACTGTCGGGTGCCGAAGCCCAAGAGCTGGCCCGTTTGTTGTCTAAATTGATTACCGGTCATGAGGCCGATTGGGTCACCAGGCTGTAATGCTCCACATTTGGCGGACCTGCAAAAAACGGCCCCACAATGGCCCGCCATTCAGCAAACAAGGAGGATTCGCGAAAACCCACCGTGTGGTCTTCCAGTGTGGCCCAAAAGATTTGCAGGATGTAGCGCTCGGGGCTTTCAATGCCTTTGTTGACCTTGAAACCCTGAAAACCGGTGGCGCGTGCGATCACCGTGGTCAAGCCGCGGTGGATGGCTTCGTCAAAAGCAGCCTGCTGGCCGGGGTGGATGCGGATGTCGGCGAGTTCTAAAATCATGTGGGCGGTTTTTTGAAAATTTTTGATACTAAATTAAATAAATAAATAAATTTTGTCAGTTTTTACTTATGCTTCATTCTATGAAACTTTACAACTATTTCCGCTCCTCCGCGTCCTTCCGTGTCCGCATCGCGCTGAACCTGAAGGGTCTGCCCTACGAATACTTGTCTGTCCATTTGGCCAAAGGCGAACAAAAACTGCCAGTCTACGCCGCCATTGCCGACGACCAACTGGTGCCTTTGTTGCAGACGGATGGCGAGTCCCTGTCGCAGTCCATGGCCATCATTGAGTACCTGGATGAAACGCACACCGCCACGCCGCTGATGCCGTCCGACCCGCTGGGTCGCGCCAAAGTCCGCGCCCTGGCACAGAGCATCGCCTGTGAAATCCACCCGCTGAACAACCTGCGGGTGCTCAAATACCTCGTCAAAGAGCTCAAAACCGACGAAGCGACCAAAAACGCCTGGTACAAACACTGGTGCCGCGAGGGTCTGGTGGCGTTTGAACGCCAGCTCGCCACGCTGGCCAAAGCGCGCCAGGCGCAGAATTTGGCGGCTTCCATTTACTGCTACGGCCGCACCCCGACCCTGGCCGACTGCTGCCTGGTGCCGCAGATATTCAACGCCCAGCGGTTTGAGGTGGATTTGACCGGTTTGCCACTCACCATGGCCGCGTTTGACGCCTGCATGAAGCTGGACGCCTTCCAGCAAGCCAAGCCGTCCAACTGCCCAGACTTTGAAGCTTGAAGGCTTCAAATACAAGCTTTGATACAAGTTTTCCCTGATGTGCTAATACCCGACTGGCCTGCACCGCCGCATGTGAAGGCGCTGTTCACCACGCGGGCAGGCGGCGTCAGCACCGCCCCGTTTGACAGCCTCAATCTGGGCGACCACGTGGGCGACAAGCCCACTGATGTCGCAGCGAATCGGCAAATTCTGTTGTCCAACATAGACGCACATCCCGTGTTTTTGCAGCAAGTCCACGGCACCTCAGTCCTTGATCTGACGCTGAAAACGCCCAACGGCACGGTGGCAGACGCCTGCATGACGGTGCAAACAGGCGTTGCCTGCACCATCATGGTGGCAGACTGCCTGCCGGTGTTGTTTACCGATATGAACGGCCGCTTTGTCGCCGCTGCCCACGCGGGTTGGCGTGGTTTGGTGAACGGGGTGCTCAAAAACACATTAAACGAGGTAAAAAAGCAGTTTTATGGCCATTTTATGCCTCTAGCCGGCGTAAATGTTGCCTATGATGCTACTAAAATAATAGCATGGATGGGCCCTTGCATTGGCCCGACGGCGTTTGAAGTGGGCGACGAGGTGCGGGCGGACTTTGTGGATGAATCACCTTTGGCTGTTACTCAGTTCCAGGCCCACGGCGCAGGCAAGTGGCTGGCCAATCTGTCCGGTTTGGCGCGCTTGCAGCTGCAGCAGCTGGGCGTTACAAACATTTACGGCAACGACGGCAGCGTGCCGTGGTGTACGGTCACGCAGTCCTCACGTTTCTTTTCGCACCGGCGCGACGCTGGCGTCCTGGGCAGCAGTGGGCGCATGGCTGCCTGTGTCTGGCGGGTGTGATTCTGCAGCGGCTGCCTGTATCTCAGCCGCTTCACGCGCTTTGATGGCTTTTCGTCTCGCAGGTGCTTGCATAAGGTAAACCACTAGTGCCAACGGTAGCAAACCATACAAAAAGAAGGTCACAATAGCACCCAAGACAGTGCCATTGGCATTGGTGGCTTCGGCCACAGACATCATGAGAACAACATACATCCAGGCAATGGCGATCAGATACATGGTTGGGTTTGAGGTAGGTTGTTGGATGGGCTTGCCAGGAGTGACGAGGATGGAATGTCAGAGCACAGACAGTAATTTGCTTGAAAATACACGAACGCGTTAGTTGAGTTTCTGATCAATAGGAAATATGTATGAATTTTCAAGCTGACAATAGTCAAATTTTGGCACAACTGAGCCAAATGTTTCAAAACCCGGGTATGGACGCCATCATGGGTTGGGTTCAGGGGGGGCAGGGGCTACGCCAGCCATGCCGAACATCAAGTTTGACTCCGCCAAACTCATGGAATTGCAAAAGCAATACCTTGAAGACGCCGCCAAACTCTGGCAGCAAACCACCCAGACCGCCACCCAGCTCCCCGACAAACGCTTTTCAGCCCAAGCGTGGACGCACAATCCCACCGCCTCCATGGCCGCTGCGACGTTTTTGCTCAATTCCCGCACCCTGCAAGGCTTGGCTGATGCCGTGCAGGCCGATGATAAAACCAAAGCCCGTATCCGCTTCGCCGTTGAGCAGATGAGCGCAGCAGCTGCGCCCAGCAACTTTTTGGTCTCCAACGCCGATGCGCTGCAAAAAGCCATCGACACCAAAGGCGAGAGCATCGCCAAAGGCATGCAAAACCTGCTGCATGACATGAAGCAGGGTCACATCAGCATGACCGATGAGTCGCTCTTCACCGTGGGGGAGAACGTCGCCACCACTGAAGGCGCGGTAGTTTTTGAAAACGACTTCTTCCAGCTCATCGAGTACAAACCGCTCACCGCCAAGGTCTACGAGCGCCCGTTTTTGCTCGTGCCGCCGTGCATCAACAAGTTTTACATCCTCGATCTGCAGCCTGAAAACTCGCTGGTGCGCTACGCCGTCGCCCAAGGGCATCACACCTTTGTGCTCAGCTGGCGCAACCCGGACCTGTCCATGGTCGACAAAACCTGGGACGACTACATCGAGCACGCGGCCATCAAAGCCATCACCACCGTGCAAGAGATCACCGGTGCCAAAACCATCAATGCCCTGGGTTTTTGCGTGGGTGGCACGATTTTGTCGACCGCGCTGTCCGTCTTGGCCACTCGCAAGCAAAAGCCCGTTGCCTCAATGACCTTGCTCACCACGCTGCTCGATTTCACCGACACCGGCATTCTGGACATCTTCATCGACGAAGCTTTTGTCCAAAAGCGCGAAAAAGAGCTATCCACCGCAGGTTCGCCAGCCTTGCTCAAAGGTCAGGAACTCGCCAGCACCTTCAGCTTCCTGCGCCCCAACGACCTGGTGTGGAACTACGTGGTCGGCAACTACCTCAAAGGTGAAACACCGCCCGCGTTTGACCTGTTGTACTGGAACTCCGACGCCACCAACCTGCCCGGTCCCATGTACACCTGGTACCTGCGCAACACCTACCATGAGAACAACCTCATCAAACCCGGCAAAGCCGTGGTGTGTGGGCAAACAGTCGATTTCAACAAGCTGGACATGCCCGTCTACATCTACGGCTCGCGTGAAGACCACATCGTGCCGATTGACGGCGCGTACGCCTCCACCCAGGTGCTGCCGGGTAAAAAACGCTTCGTCATGGGTGCGTCTGGCCACATTGCCGGTGTGATCAATGCACCGGTTAAAAACAAACGCAGCTATTGGACAAACGACACGTTTGAGACCAATGCCAAGGTTAAAGACAAGCTGCCAGCGAAGCATTCCACCTGGATGGCCAGCAGCACCGAGCACCCGGGCAGCTGGTGGACAGACTGGTCCGCCTGGCTCGCCGCGCAAGCTGGCAAGCAAATTGCAGCACCCAAAACCTATGGCAAGGCGGCTTACAAAGCCATTGAACCTGCGCCCGGCCGTTATGTGAAGGCCAAAGCGGTCTGAGTTGCGTCATTTGGGCTGTTTCTTTCAGCCGTTTTTTACGAATCCAATTTACAAGTTCAACCCCCATCTTGCCCATTTTTAAGGAGACATCATGCAAGACATCGCTAAAGATATCGTTATCGTAGCCGCCACCCGTACCGCCGTAGGAAAATTCGGCGGAGCATTGGCCAAAACGCCTGCCACCGAGCTGGGCGCCGCCGTGATTGCAGAAGTGCTCAAGCGCAGCGGTTTGTCTGCCGATCAAGTAGGCGAAGTCATCATGGGCCAAGTTTTGGCAGCTGGCGCGGGACAAAATCCGGCGCGTCAAGCCGTCATCAAAAGCGGTTTGAACCAGGCCACCCCCGGTTTGACCATCAACGCCGTCTGCGGCTCCGGCCTCAAAGCCGTGATGCTGGCCGCCCAAGCCGTGGCCTATGGCGACAGCGAGATCGTGATCGCCGGCGGCCAGGAAAACATGAGCGCCTCCCCGCACGTGCTCTTGGGCAGCCGCGACGGCCAGCGCATGGGCGACTGGAAGATGATCGACTCCATGATCGTGGACGGCCTGTGGGACGTCTACAACCAATACCACATGGGCATCACCGCTGAAAATGTGGCCAAAAAATTCGGCATCACCCGTGACATGCAGGACGCTTTGGCCTTGGCCAGCCAAACCAAAGCCGCTGCCGCGCAGGATTCCGGTCGGTTTAAAGACGAAATCATGCCTTTCAGCATCGCGCAGAAGAAGGGCGACGCTATTGTTTTTGCGAACGACGAGTTCATCAACCGCAAATCCAGCGCCGAAGGCCTGGCCGGTCTGCGCCCCGCGTTTGACAAAGCTGGCGGCGTGACCGCGGGCAATGCCTCCGGCATCAACGATGGCGCAGCCGCAGTGATGGTGATGACCGCTGCCAAAGCCGCTGCACTGGGTTTGAAGCCCATGGGCCGCATCGCCAGCTTCGCCACTTCGGGTCTGGATCCAGCCTTGATGGGCATGGGCCCGGTCTCTGCCTCACAAATTGCGCTGAAACGCGCCGGCTGGAAGGCGGCTGACCTTGATTTGCTGGAAATCAACGAAGCTTTTGCCGCACAAGCCTGCGCCGTCAACCAGGAAATGGGTTGGGACACCAGCAAAATCAACGTCAACGGCGGCGCGATTGCCATCGGCCACCCGATTGGCGCGTCTGGCTGCCGTATCTTGGTCACCTTGCTGCACGAAATGCAAAAACGCGATGCCAAAAAAGGCATTGCCTCGCTGTGCATCGGCGGCGGCATGGGTGTGGCCTTGACCATCGAGCGCTGAGTCGACGTCGATTGAGCGCTGATTTAGAGCCAAATCTGGCCAATTTTGAGTAAAAACAGCATTTTAGGTGTTAAATCAGCCTCTAGCCGGCGTATTTATTGCCTAGACTGCTATTAAATTTATAGTGTTTAATTGTATTTAATCGTTTTTTTGTAATTTTCAGATCAATAACCACAACAGGAGCATCAACATGAATGGAAAAGTAGCTTACGTCACCGGCGGTATGGGCGGCATCGGGACCGCCATTTGCCAGCGCTTGCACAAAGAAGGCTTCAAAGTCATCGCCGGCTGCGGCCCCACCCGCGACCACGTCAAGTGGATCGCCGAGCAAGCCGCTCTGGGCTACACCTTCTATGCCTCTGCAGGCAATGTGGGTGACTGGAACTCTACGGTAGAAGCGTTCACCAAAACCAAAGCCGAGCACGGCGTGGTTGACGTGTTGGTGAACAACGCCGGCATCACCAAAGACCGCATGTTTTTGAAGATGACCCGCGAAGACTGGGACGGCGTCATTGAAACCAACCTCAACAGCATGTTCAACGTGACCAAACAAGTGGTTGCCGACATGGTTGAAAAAGGCTGGGGCCGCATCATCAACATCAGCTCCGTCAATGGTGAAAAAGGCCAGGCCGGTCAAACCAACTACTCGGCTGCCAAAGCCGGCATGCACGGTTTCTCCATGGCCTTGGCGCAAGAAATGGCCACCAAAGGCGTGACGGTCAACACCGTCAGCCCGGGCTACATCGGCACTGACATGGTCAACGCCATCCGTGAAGACGTGTTGGCCAAAATCGTGGCGACCATTCCGGTCAAGCGTTTGGGCAAACCGTCCGAGATCGCCTCCATCATCGCGTGGTTGGCGTCAGAAGAAGGTGGCTACACCACGGGTGCAGACTTCTCGGTCAATGGTGGCCTGCACATGGGTTAAACGGTTGATGCAGGAGTGCATTCAACAAAAAGGGGAGCTTGGCTCCCCTTTTTTCGTACCTAAAACTCTCTGGGTTTAATTCAACAACCCCTGATTCTTCGCACTCGTCACCGCCTGCATGCGGGTGTGGACGTTCAGTTTACGGTAGATATTTTTCATGTGGGTGGTCACGGTTTGCTCGCTGATGGTGATTTTGATGGCCACCTCGGCACTGCTGTAGCCGACTGCCACCAGGCTCAGAATCTCCACTTCACGCTGCGAAAGCTTTTTGTTGTTGTGATCCACCGGCGCACGGCTTTGATAACGGGTCAGCTCGGTGTTGTGTACCTCTGTCAGTTTTTGTAACAAACGTCGCGCCAGGTTCGGGCTGATGAACGCGCCGCCGTTGGCTACTTGCAGCACCGCCTGGGTAAAGTTGCCAAACCAAGAATTTTTGACCAGGTAACCCGACGCGCCTTGCTGAAACGCATCCAGCGCGTTTTGCGCATCGTCCCGCACGGAGATCACCACCGCCTCGGCGCTGGGGCGCAGCGATTTCATGTGTTTGATCAGTTCCAGCCCCAGACCATCGCGCAGGTGGGTGTCCACCAGCATCACGTCAAACATCTGCTTGGTGATGAGCTGCTTGCCGTCGCGCATATTGTTGGCCGTGCCCACCAGGTTGATGCGGGTGTCCAGGTTCAGCTCCTGCGACACCACGTTGCACATACGCGTGTCGGCATCCACCAAAATCACCCGCAGCGGGCTGGCGGCCTGGCCCATCAAAAAATCAGGCCACAGCACATCCGGGTTGGCGATGTATGAAAACTGCCCCGACTGGCTTTGGTTGACAATCTTCTTCACCAACGTTGCCGTGTTGTTTTGCATCAGGTGTTCCATAAAACCTCCTCTGTCTGTGTTGATTTACAAGTTGAATAAGATGCTGTTCAACCAAACTTGAAATTTCATAAGCATTTTTTAGTACTGATTTTTTATCGCTGTACATGCTTTGTAGTTACTTTATGAAATCTCTAAAAAAGTTTAATTACAAACGATGACATTTCGCGGTAAATATTCACATCTATAAATGTGAAGATTGCGCGCACATCAGGTAGCGATACCACATGAATAATTTTGTTTTCAGCTTGTGTTGACGCATAATTCGTAACATGTCGTATCAATTAGCACTTGCTACAGTGTCTGCATCACTCGGATCATCCAGCACGCTGCGCACCGTATTGGTGTGCGACGTTGTGGAGTCTGTGCGCTGGATGCAGGCCGACGAGGCCGGCGCCGTGCAGCAATGGCGGTCGTTTGTGGAAGCTGTCAAGTCCAAGGTCATGCCCCAGTTTGGTGGCCGCATGGTTAAAAGCCTGGGCGACGGGCTGATGCTGGAGTTTGCCGACGCCGCCATCGCTCCCAGCATCGCCATCCACCCCACCGCGCCCCCGCATGCGCCGCGCGCCGCCTTGGGTGCGGCGTTTGCCATGCAGGCCATCGCCGCCAGACTGTGTATAGACGGCAACTTCAGCCTGCGCATGGGGCTGCACCACACCAGCGTGACGGTGGGGGACGACGACATCTACGGCATCGGCGTCAACCTGTGCGCCCGCGTGGCCAGCCTGGCCGGGCCGGGCGAGGTGATGATCACCGCCGAAATGCGCGACCAGCTCACCGACCAGCTCGACGCCGACCTGCAGGACATGGGCGAGTGCTTCCTCAAACACATAGACGCCCCTGTACGCGTCTACCGCGCCGGCCCCGCCGGCCAGCACCCGATCTTGATCCCCCAACGCGACTACGCCGCCCCGCTGCAAGCCATCGTCGCCGTCATCCCCTTTGCCGCGCGCAGTTTGGCGCAAGACAACCAGCTGGCGGTGGGCGAGATCATCGCCGACGGCGTCATCGGCCAACTCAGCCGTACCCGCGACCTCAAAGTCATCTCCCGCCTGTCCACCAGCGTGTTTCGCAACCGCATCAACACCGGCGGTCTGAACGGCGTGGCAGACATTGAGTCGCACCTCGGGGCCAACTACGTGCTGTCGGGCAGCTACATCGCGCTGGACAAAACCCTCATCGTCACCGCCGAGCTGTCAGAGACCAAAAACAACCAGATCATCTGGATGGACCGCCTGCAAGGCGACATTGGCGACCTGCTGCAACTGCAAAGCGAGCTGTGCCACAGCATCGCCAACGCCACACATAGGGCGATTTTGGATACAGAAGTGCAGGCCGCGCTGACCAAACCGCTGCCCACGCTGGAGAGTTATTCGCTGTTGTTGGGGGGAATTTCGATGATGTACAGGACATCACGGAATGATTTTCTCAAATCGCAGATCTTATTTACAGGTTTGATGGAACGGCATCAAAACGATGCGGTGGTGCCCGCATGGCTTGCATTAGGAAAAGTGCTGCAAATAAATCAAGGCTGGGCAGGAGAGCATGCCAGCGATATTTCAAAATCTGCATTGCAGCTTTCAAATAAAGCATCAAGTTTGCATGCTAATTCATCATTTACATCTTTTGTGGGTGGCTTGGTTAGTTGTTATATGGAAAATGATTTTGAAAAGGCGGAAATACTTTACCAAAATGCCATTAATTTGAATTCAAATGAAGCTTTGGCTTGGTTATATAAAGGAGTACTACATGCATTCAAAGGAGAAGGAGAGCTTGCAGTGCAGCATACTATGAGAGCATGTGAATTATCTCCAATGGACCCGCATTTACATTATTATCAATCGCTAACTGCCTCTGCATACTTGGCTGCCGAAAATTACGAAAAATGTATTGGCATGGCAAAGCTTTCGTTGAAAGTAAATGCCATGCATGTTTCTACTCGGCGCGTTCTGACCATTGCACAAGTCTTTGCAGGACAAGTCGAAGATGCGCAAGCAAGTGCAAAGCAGTTGATGCAACTTGACCCCAGCTTGAGTGTGTCAAATTACTTATTACGTATTCCTGGTTCTCAATATAGATTGATTCAAAAATTTGCTGAGGCACTTCGTATTGCGGGCGTTCCCGCATAATTTCATTTAGGAGATCGTATGTCTGGCTTTTCTGGTTTCTCAGGTTTCTCAGGTTTTTCTGGCTTTAATGGCGCTGGGGTATCTGGGGCGCTGACCGATCTAACGATATCGGAGGGTATCAATAGCGCCAGAGCACGAATGCATATAAAGTCCGATACTCCAACATATGCGCCTAAATATCCCAAAAAAATAAACGTTCCGGCAGATATCAAAACGGTTGAAAAACTGCATCGCATGCAGACATGTCTTGCAGAACTGCAATCAACTATTCAATTTGGTACGCAAGGGGCAAATACCGCCTTTATCAACCATATTCAACTGGATTCGGCCAACAACACCGGCAAATTTGCCAGTTTTAATATTGCCACGATAACGCGGCCTAGCAGCAACCAGTTGTTTATTGAACAGCTTGAACTGGTCAAACTGCAGGCCGTCAAAGCCAAACGCCAGGATTGCATGAATGAAATCTTGTCGCAACTCACGCCCGCTTTGCCCTATTTCGCGGCCTTGGCAGGTATGCAGCCCAATCAACATAAATGGACCTTTGAGTTGCTGGAGTTGACGATTGCTTTTGCTTCAAGCAACTGCATGCGGTTTAAAGAAGCCTTCCAATGCCCACGGCCTGTGGAGTATTCGCCCGATGTGATGCCCATCATCCCTACGCCTGAGCATTGCACGCTGCCGAGCGGCCACTCTGCAGAGGCGTTTGCCATCGCCCATACCCTGCGCGCGCTGTTTGACGCCGCCAAGGTTAAAAACCCGGCGATCAACGCCCATTTGATCGCCATGGCCCAGCAGGTCGCCCAAAACAGGACGGTCGCTGGCCTGCATTTCCCCGTGGATAGCGCGGTGGGCTGTGCGCTGGGCACCAGCACGGCAGACTACTTTGTGCAACGCTGCACCGGCAAAGGCGGCTGGGAAAGTCGCACGTTTGAATGCGACAAGTTTGTACTGCCAGGTGGCCCGAGAGACTTCAGCGCCGAAGAAGTGCTTTTCACCAAGCAAGCCTATCTGCAAGCCTGCCAAGAGGGCCAATCCTTGCCGGGCGGCTATTTGATGCCGCAAATGTGGGCTTGGGCTGTGGCTGAGTGGGCTTAGCATGAAAACAGCCGCAGAACCGTCAAACGGGGCCATGGCGTGGGTTAATCCGTTTTTAAAGCCGCCAGCCCCCACCCAACCCGGCGACATACCGGTGGCCACCGCCTGCCGTGACCCGTATCTGCTGTGGGCCAGCTACAACGGCAGCCAGGCGGGCGGGGTGTGGGACGCCGCCAAACCCGCCACTTTCAACATCCCCGTGATGTTGCAAACGGCCCAAGCGCTGGGTACTCTGAGCCAGCAAAGCTGCAAAAAAGACGGTGCAGACATCAAGCTGGATTACTTCAACCCGCTAGAGCCAGCGCTCAAAGGCGCGCATTATTGCTCTGCCATGGTGACAAAGCAGTTCATTGATGCCCCGCCCAAATGGGTCAAACGGCTGGAATTGAGTTTGCCGCATTCCGCGGAAGATTTTGTATTGCCGGGATCGACGTCTTCAAGCATCGCCAACAGTGTGAACCGCAAAGAAGCAAGATCACCCATCGATATTTCCGCAGATGCGTCAGCCCTGCAAACCAAACTGCCAGCGATCATTGGCATCATTGACGACCAGTTTGATTTTTTAAACAGTTATTACGCCAAAGACGCGGGGAGTATCGCCACACGCTTTCTGGCGGTGTGGGATCAGTCAGACCCCACCGTCCTG
Organism: Polaromonas sp.; assembly: GCA_043769295.1. Taxonomy (GTDB): domain Bacteria; phylum Pseudomonadota; class Gammaproteobacteria; order Burkholderiales; family Burkholderiaceae_C; genus Aalborgiella. Next base: position 18,220 of record JAYVJL010000214.1, read on the forward strand.
CAGGCGGGCAAGGTGTGGCTGCAGGCGGGTATTGACAAACACATCAAGGCCTACGGCAGGTCGTTTGCGTCCTACGCGGCGCTTGATTACCCCATCAAACTGAGGTCGCATGGTGTGTCTGTCGCCTCAATTGCTATTAAAAATATAGCTGATGAGTCAATAAATACGCCGGCTAGAGTCGAATTTGAGCCTAATATTGTCGCCGTACAGCTGCCGGCCACCACGGTGGTGGACACCTCGGGTGCGTCCTTGGGGGCGCATGCGCTGGACGCGATGCACTATATCTTCAACATCGCGGCGCTGCACACACCGGTGGCGGGCACCTTCAAGCGGCCCGTGGTGGTCAACCTGAGTTACGGCGCGATAGCCGGGGCGCACGATGGCACGTCGATTTTAGAAGCCGCCATGGACGAACTGCTGACCCTGCGCGTCCACAATACCGCCATCGTTCTGCCCGCAGGCAATGCCCGCGAAACCCGGACGCATTTAAGCGGCGACATGGTTCCCAACGAGGTTTTTGCCTTCAACTGGACCATGCCGCCGTCTGACGCGACCGACAGTTTTCTAGAAATATGGGTGGACAACGAGGCGCGTATTGAGGTGCAGGTCACGCCGCCCTACGGCGCTGCGCCCAGCGGCTGGGTGGCGCCGAATGCCATGAAACTGTGGCAGGCAGGCACAGGAAGTGCTGCAGATACAGTGGGCGCGCTGATCAATATGGGCGCATCCACCAATTCAAACCTGCATCAGCAAACCCTGATCGCTTTGGCACCCACGCGCTTCTCGCCCAGCGTGCCACGGGCCTTGATTTCGGCGGGTGTTTTCAAGATCGAGGTCAAAAACATCACGCCCCACAAAATCACCGCGCAGGCCTGGGTGGAACGTGACGATGCAGTGCTGGGCTTTGACGGCGGTGGCCAGCAAAGCACGCTGTCGTATATCAACACGGCTTGGCAGCAGGCGGCGGAACTGCAGGAGCTGGGTACGCTGAACAGCATTGCCAATGGTGAACACACGATTTCCGTCGGTTCATATACGCAGTCAACCGGCAAACCCAGCGATTATTCCGGCGAGTGCCTGATAGACAAACAGCGCAAAAACCCCTTGACAGTGGCCGCGCCCGGTGACGAAGGCGAGGGGCCGTGGAGCGGGCTGGAGGTGCGCGAGGCGCTGGGGACGGACACGTTCAGGATGGGCGGCACCAGTCTGGCCGCACCGGCGGTGACGCGCTGGCTGGCGGACTATATGTTCAAGCACATCACGCTGCAGCAGCCGCTGACGAACGCACAGATCAAACAGGCACTGCAGGCGCAGGCGGCGATGGACGATAAGAACAAACCCAAAGCGGACAGCCGTCGTATTGGCAGTGGGCGACTGGATGTTTAAAGGCTGAAGGCTTAAATCTCCCTCGGTCCCCCCTTTTTCTAAGGGGGGAAGGCGAGCAGGGAGCGTACGGCGGCGTTTAGCTCACCAGCGCGCAGGCAGCTTTTTAAGCAGCGTGATGCGGCGGTTGTCGACCTGGATGTAGCCGCCGCGCTCCAGGTCTTTCATCAGTTTGCTGACCATTTCGCGGGACGCGCCTACAATGGCGGCCAGTTCGGCGTGGGTGACGGGGGACTGGATGATGCGTTGCTCGGCGTGGGCGGTGTCTGGTACGGCGAGCCGACTCAAGGTTTGGGACAGGCGAGCGTAAACGTCCAAGAGCGCCATGTCGCGCGCAGCAGCGGTGGCGGAGCGGGCGCGCTCGGTCAGGGTGTGCAGCAGCTGGATGGCAAAGTTGCTGTGGTCCTGCATGAACGCGAGTACATGGGCGTTGGACACAACGGAGCAGATGCAGGACTCCAGCGCTTCGACCGAGGCGGAGCGGCTGCCGCCGTCCAGCGCCATTTCACCAAAATACTCACCCGCTTCAATCGTGCCGTAGGTGATTTCTTTGCCGGCCGCGGAAGAGCCATAAGCGCGCACGCGGCCTTTGAGCAAAAAATACATGGAATCACCCGATTCGCCTTCGTTCAAAATCACCGCGCCACGGCGGTAGCTGCGTTGCACGCCCATGCCGATGAGGGTGTCTAGTTCAGATTCTTCAAGCGGCGGCGGTGGCAACAAGCCGCCCGTCGCCCCGGGGCTGAGAATAGTTGAACTTATATCGGGGTTCTGGAACTTAGTGTTCGTTGGGTCGGTCATTTTTTCATTGTGCCATGCGTACTACTTTTAGCCTAGTCTAAATTGGGTTTGACATTAGCTTTAGCTAAATTTGGCCACTTTTAGCCATTGTGGCCTATTTTGGCCATCCGCGGTTAGACCAGTTCTTGCAGGAATTGCAGCTCTTCGGCGGTAAAACCTGCTTGCAGCCGTGCCGCGTGGTTGAAGGGTGGCTTGAGCCGGGGCGCGGCGTGCTTGGTGTGCAGCACGGCGTAATGCGCCAGCGGGTCCAGCCCGTCGCGCCTGCACAGCCAGCGGTACCAGTGGTTGCCGATGGCGACGTGGCCGATCTCATCGTTCAAAATAATGTCCAAAATCGCCACCGCGTCGCGGGCGCGCTGGGTGTTGGCTTTGCGCAGTTTGACCTGTATTTGCGGTGTTGCGTCCAAACCACGCGCCTCCAGTGTGCGGGGCACCAGTGCCATGCGGGCGACGATGTCGTCTTTGGTTTTTTCGCACATGGCCCACAGGCCGCCATGGGCGGGAAAGCTGCCGTAATCGTAGGTTTCAGTGGACTTTTGACCACTATCCTGGTCTTGCAAGGTCTGCAGATGCGTCCGCAGCAGGCGAAAGTGATACGCTTCTTCCTGCGCGACTTTGGCCCAGTCGCGGTAATAGGTGTCGGGCATGCCGGGAAAACGCCAGATCGCGTCCAAGGCCAGGTTGATGGCGTTGAACTCGATGTGGCAGATGGCGTGGACCAGTGCGGCGTGGCCGTCAACGGTGAAGGGGGAGCGCTTGTCAACCTGCAGCGGGTTGATCACCAGCGGACTGGATGGCGCACCGGGCTGGGTGTGGGGCGCGATGATGGCGTCATTTGCTATTGTTAATGTAGCAATATAAGCAAGTAATTCGCCGGCTAGAGTCATTTTTGACTCTAAATCAGTGCTTTTGAAGGCCTTGAAGGCGGCTTGTCGGAGTTCCATCCGTACAATTCTAGTTAGAACTGGGCAAATTTGAAGCAAAAGCAGGGTGCAAATATGCAGCCTCTACATAAGCGAATACATCAACATAAGGATAGAGACATGGCTATTTATCAATTAGACGACCTGACCCCCCAAATAGCCGCCACCGTCTGGGTGGCCGATAGCGCGCAGGTGATGGGCGATGTGGTGCTGGGTGACGACGTCAGTGTGTGGTTTGGCACGGTGGTGCGGGGTGATTCAGAAACCATCACCATCGGGCGGGGCAGCAATATCCAGGACGCCAGCGTACTGCACGCCGACCCCGGCAAGCCGCTCATCATCGGCGAGCGGGTGAGCGTGGGCCACCAGGTGATGCTGCATGGCTGCACCGTGGGCGATGAGACGCTGATCGGCATTGGTGCCATCGTGCTGAACGGTGCGGTGATCGGTAAAAACTGCCTCGTGGGGGCGGGTTCGCTGGTGACCGAGGGCAAGGTCTTCCCCGACGGCTGCATGATCTTGGGCAGCCCGGCCAAGGCGGTGCGCCAGCTCAGTCCTGAGCAAATAGAAGGCCTCAAGTCGATAGCGCAGCACTATGTTGACAACGCCGTCCGTTTCAAGGCCGGCTTGAAAAAGATCGGCTGAGTGCCCATATAGGGATGCCTAAACGCTCATTTTTAGCCGCTGATTTTTAGCGTATTTCACTACTTTCGCTTCCATTATTCATGTCTGAAATTCACAAATTCCTGTTTGACGGTCTGCCGGTTCGTGGCACCTTGGTGCGTTTGACCGACGCTTGGCAAGCCATTTTGCAGCGCCGCCAAGCCAACTCGACCACGGGTGCCTACCCCGTGCCTGTGACGGAACTGCTGGGCGAGCTGACGGCGGCAGCGGTGCTGATGCAGTCCAGCATCAAGTTCAATGGTACGCTGGTGCTGCAAATTGCAGGCCACGGCCCGGTCAAGCTGGCGGTGGCCGAGGTGCAGTCAGACCTGCGTCTGCGCGCCACGGCGACGGTGATGGGCGAAGTGCCGGTAGACAGCACTTTATCCCAGATGGTGAATGTGAACAACCAGGGTCGCTGCGCCGTGACGCTGGACCCGCAGGACAAGTTTCCCGGTCAGCAAGCCTACCAGGGTGTGGTGCCGCTGTTTGACGACCAGCGCCGCCCGCTGGAGCAGATCAGCAGCGTGATCGAGCATTACATGTTGCAAAGTGAACAGCTGGACACCACCATGGTGCTGGCCGCGAACGACACCGTGGCGGCGGGTTTGCTGATCCAGCGCTTGCCGATTCAGGGCGATGGCAATCTGGCCGGCAGCTTGGTCAGCCGCGCCAATGAAGACGAAATCGGTTTGAACGAGCATTACAACCGCTTGTCGTTGTTTGCCAAGAGCTTAAAGCGCGAGGAATTGCTGGGTTTGGATGCGAACGAGATATTGCACCGCCTGTTTTGGGAGGAATCCATCGTCCGCTACCCCGCCAACACGCCGCACGAGCCCGCATTTGCGTGTACCTGCAGCCGTGAGCGCGTGAGCAGCATGATTTTGAGTCTGGGTCAGGAAGAAGCAGCCAGCATTTTGGCCGAGCGTGGCGATATCGAGGTGAGTTGCGAGTTTTGCGGTCAGCAACAGCGTTTTGACCCGGTGGATGCTGCGCGCATCTTCATGCCCGCGCAAGCGCAGCCACCAACGGACACGCCCCTCATTCAATAATTTCCAGTGAGTTTCAGGTGTTTGGGGTCTTTGCGCTTTTGGGCAGCAAAGACGTAAAAAGCCGGTGTTCGCATTCCGGGTCTGAGCAGCGCTCGCAGACCCAAGCTTGCCGTATTTGCCTCGCGTCCTCAGCCGTCGCCGTGCTTGAACCTGTGGAGCTTGTTGCGTCTTGACGCGCTTGTGTGAAAGTTTCAATGCACCTCAAGGCATTCGCAAGCCGCAATTTGCCCGCACCATACACCACCTGGTAGTCGATCTTGCCCCGCGCCAACGCCGTACGTATCAGCGCATCCACCGGCTCGCGCACATGCGGGCCGTCGCGCTGCAGGCCGTCGGCCACCCAGGGCAGGTCCAGGCCGGTCACCAAGGTCAGGTCATAGCTGCGCTGGTGCGCCAACGCCATGTCGTACAGGCTTGGGTCGTCAAACAGCATGTCGCTGTAGATGGCGATCATCAAAGGCGTGGTGTCGGCAATCAATATATCGTGCTGAGGCGATTCATCCACGCGGCGGGCTTGTTCGGTGGCGATGCCGAGTTGCTCGTCAGGACGCGGGGTGCGTGCTTGTGTGCTGCACCATTCGCGCAGAAACTCAGGGACGAGGTGAACAGGGCGGCCTTCAGTCTGAACATCAGCCGCAAAGTGCGCAGCCAATTGCCGCGTCAACCCGGTTTTTCCAGTGCTTTCCGCACCCAGAAGGGCGATTTTCAAGGGCTTGGTTTCAAGCTGAAGCGCCAGGCACGCCACCCGATCAGCGCCATCACGGCAAACACGCCGTACAAACCCACGGTCAGCCACAGCCCTTTATACGCAAACAGCGCCATGCCGACGGTGTTGACAAGTATCCACATCGGCCAGTTTTCGATGTATTTGCGGCCCAGCAATAAAGTCGCCACGATGCTGAGCGCGGTGGGGAAGGCGTCCCACCAGGGCACGTCGGTGCTCGTGAACTTCAAGAGAAACAGGCCCGTCAGCCCCCACAGAACCAGGCATGAGGCGATGAGTTTGAACAGACCTTGCCGGGACAGTGTTTGAACACGCAGAGTCGTCAACCCATCATCAGACTGACCAGATGCACTGGGCACGGTACGCAGCCATTGCCACCAGCCCCAGGCCGCCATGACAGCGAAAAAAATCTGCAGCGAGGCATCGCCAAACAGTTTGCTCTCCCAAAACACCAGAAAGTACAGCGCCGAGCTGACAAACGCCAGCGGCCAACCCCAGTGGATTTGCCGGATATTGCATACCACCATGATGAGACCCAGCAGCGCGCCAATCACCTCGGCCCAACTGGCAGGGCTGCCAAAAAGACTGAAGACAGGGCTGTTGAGGAAGGCGACGAACGAGCCAGAAAAGTCGAGAAGGGCAGTCATAACTACTTTGCGTTTTATTTGGCGTATTGAACGTAGATTTCGCCGGGTTTGATCATGCCCAGCTCCGCCCGCGCTTTTTCTTCAACCATTTCCATGCTGCCGGTGGGATCTTTCAAATCTTCCACTTCGGCTTTTAGCTGACTGTTTTCAAGATGCAGGCGGGCGCTGTTGGTTTTTATGTCGACCAGTTTCCTGTTCATATGGGCGTTGTTACTCAAGCTGCCGCGCCCAAACCACAGCTGCGACTGGAACACCAGCAGCAAGCCAAGCAAAATCACCGTCACGATACGTTTAGGCATGGTGTCAATAATGAGTAGGGGTGCTGCTTGCTTTGGGCTTGTTTTGCGGCGGTTTGTCAAACGCGGGGTTTAAACGCGGGGTTCAAACACTATCAGCGGATGCTGTAAAACGCCGAGCGGCCAGGGTAGGTGGCCACATCACCCAAGTCCTCTTCAATACGCAGCAATTGGTTGTACTTGGCGACGCGGTCAGAGCGGCTCAGAGAACCCGTTTTGATCTGGCCGGCGTTGGTGCCCACTGCGATGTCGGCAATCGTCGAATCTTCCGTTTCGCCCGAGCGGTGGCTGATGACGGCGGTGTAGCCCGCGCGTTTCGCCATTTCGATGGCTGCAAACGTCTCGGTCAACGTACCAATCTGGTTGATTTTGATCAAGATGGAGTTGGCGATCTTCTTGTCGATGCCTTCTTTGAAAATCTTGGTGTTGGTGACAAACAAATCGTCGCCCACCAGTTGCACTTTGCTGCCGAGCTTTTCGGTCAGGTGCTTCCAGCCGTCCCAGTCACCTTCGGCCATCGCATCTTCAATGCTGATGATGGGGTATTTGTCGACCCAGGTCGCCAGCATGTCGGTCCACTGCTCGGCGGTGAGAGACAAGCCTTCGGCTTTTAATTCGTACTTGCCGTTTTTGTAAAACTCGCTGGCAGCGCAGTCCAGACCCAGCACGATTTGCTCGCCAGCCACAAAGCCGGCTTTTTCAATCGCTTCCAAAATCATCAAAATCGCCGCTTCGTGGTTGGCCACGTTGGGGGCAAAGCCACCTTCGTCGCCGACGGCCACGCTCATGCCTTTGTCGTGCAAAATTTTCTTCAGCGCATGGAACACTTCAGCGCCGTAACGCACCGCTTCGCGGAAGGTCGGCGCGCCGACCGGGATAATCATCAACTCCTGCAAGTCGAGGTTGTTGTTGGCGTGTGCGCCACCGTTGACCACGTTCATCATCGGCACCGGCATTTGCATGGCGCCGCTGCCACCAAAGTAGCGGTACAGCGGTAAACCAGCTTCTTCAGCCGCTGCGCGGGCCACAGCCATGCTGACCGCCAACGTGGCGTTTGCGCCCAAACGAGATTTGTTGTCGGTGCCGTCCAGATCAATCAGCGTACGGTCTAGAAAGGCCTGCTCGCTGGCGTCCAGGCCCAAAATCGCTTCCGAGATTTCGGTGTTGATGTGCTCAACCGCTTTCAACACGCCTTTGCCGAGATAACGGCTTTTGTCGCCATCGCGCAGCTCAATCGCTTCGCGTGAACCCGTGGATGCGCCGCTAGGCACAGCCGCACGGCCCATGGTGCCGGACTCCAGCAACACATCACATTCCACCGTGGGGTTGCCACGGGAATCCAAAATTTCACGGGCGACGATATCA
>JAYVJL010000215.1:0-3881 GCA_043769295.1 Polaromonas sp.
CAAGGCGCGCACCCTGGGCGTCACCAGCCAGTCCATCGCGCAGGCGTCCAAAACGCTGCTCTCGGGCAGCACCGTGGGCCAGTACCGCGATGGCGACAAGCTGATCGACATTGTGCTGCGCCAGCCGCTGGATGAGCGCAACGCCATCAGCGACATTGGCAATGCTTACCTGCCGACCGCATCGGGCAAGTCGATCCCACTGACGCAGATCGCCAAACCCGTGTTCACCTGGGAGCCGGGCGTGATGTGGCGTGAAAACCGCGACTACGCCATCACCGTGAACGCCGACATCACCGAAGGCCTGCAAGGCGCGACCGTGAGCAACGAGTTGCTGCCCCAACTCAAAGAACTCGAAGCCAAATGGGCGACCAACGGGTCTGCAGGCTACCGGATCGAGGTGGCTGGCGCGGTGGAAGAAAGCTCCAAAGGCTCGGCGTCCATCGCAGCGGGCATTCCGATCATGCTGTTTTTGACCTTCACGCTCCTGATGCTGCAGTTGCACAGCTTCAGCCGCGCCCTGCTGGTGTTTTTGACCGGCCCGCTGGGGATTGCCGGTGTGGCGGGTGCCTTGATTTTGCTGGGTCGTCCGTTTGGTTTTGTGGCACTGCTGGGCGTGATCGCCCTGATGGGCATGATCCAGCGCAACTCGGTGATTTTGATCGACCAGATCGAGCAAGACCGCGCTGCCGGCATTCCGGCCTGGGATGCGATTGTCGAATCTGCCGTGCGCCGTTTGCGACCCATCGTGCTGACCGCTTTGGCAGCGGTGCTGGCCATGATTCCGCTGTCACGCAGCGTCTTCTGGGGCCCGATGGCGGTGGCCATTATGGGTGGGCTGATTGTGGCGACGGTGCTGACGCTGTTAGCGCTGCCAGCGATGTATGCGGCCTGGTTCAGGGTGAAGCGATAAAAGCCATAGCGAGAAATTGATAAAGCAAGCGCTTGATTTCGTGCACAATACCAAGCACATCAACTCCCGAAAGCGCGCACAGCATGTCAAAAATCGTTCGTATCCTGCTTGTCAGTTTGTGTTTTGGCGTTCCGCTGGCCGCGACAACACCCGCCTTTGCCAAAAAGAAGGCCAAGTCACACCGCGTCGCCAAAGCCAAACAAGACGGCGGCTCGGCTGAAAGCACCAAAGACCGCGAACGCCGCCTGCTGCGCGAATGCCGGGGTCGCGTCAACGCTGGCGCTTGCGAAGGCTTTACAAGGGGATAAATCCCCCTCAATCCCCCTTTTTCAAAGGGGGAAGCAAGTCCTGCTGGCCTTCATATCTCTCTTGTATCTTGAAGCTGCTTGTCTTCATTCCCCTCTTTGGCAAAGAGGGGTTAGGGGAGATTTTTACTGCGGCATCACCATCTTGCAGCTTGTCGGCTGCTCCGCCGCCTTGGCCGTAATCTGCTTGATCACACGGAAACCATAGCCTGAGCCTTCCACGTCAAACTTCACGTCCGGCGTGCCCAGCTTGTCCATCAAGCCCACCACCAGCGGCTGCTGGAACTGGTGGTCAGCGACGCGCATCGTCCCGGTTTGCCCAGCAAATGTGACTTTAGCCGCCGCCAAATGGTTCGCGACAGCGATCAAATCAACAGTGCCTGCTTTGTTCGACGCGGCGGCTTTTTCAACCGACTGGGCCAGCGCCTCCACCATCAGCTGCATGCGCATGTGCACGTAGTCGTCCGCCGGGTTGGGGAAGCGTACTTTGAAGGATTTGTAAAATGCTTCGCTGGCAGCGTTCGGCACATTGGGCAACCAGTCGGCCACGGCGACCACCTTGCCGATACCCGCCTCACCAATCGCCGCCGGTGCGCCCAGCGCGTTGCCGTAGAAGGTGTAGAACTTGCCCTCAAAACCCACCTCTTTGGCGGCTTTGACCAAGAGCGTCAAATCGTTGCCAAAGTTGCCCGTCAACACCGCCTGCGCACCACTGGCTTTGATCTTGGCGGCATAAGGCAGGAAGTCTTTCACGCGGCCCATGGGGTGCAACTCCTCGCCCACAATCGTCACGTCGGGGCGCAGCACACCCAGCTGGCGCTTGGCTTCCTTGGCGACCGCATGGCCAAAGCTGTAGTCCTGGCCAATGATGTAGACGCTCTTCACCGCCTTGTCGTCTTTGAGCACCTCCATCAGCGCCGTCATGCGCATGTCTGCATGGGCGTCGAAGCGGAAGTGCCAGAAGCTGCATTTCTCGTTCGTCAAGATGGGATCGACCGCCGAATAGTTCAAAAACAGCACCCGTTTGGCGGGTTCACGTTCGTTGTGTTTGTTGATCGCGTCGATCAGCGCAGCCGCCGTCGCCGACGAATTGCCTTGCATGATGACCTGCGCCCCATCGTCGATGGCCGCGCGCAGCATGGACAGCGCCTCCTCGGCCTGGCCTTTGCTGTCATAGCGTTTCAACTCCAGCTTGACCCCGCTGGTCGCGGAGCTGCGGGCATTGACACGCTCGGTCGCCCACAACAGGTTGCGGAAAACAGACTCGCCGGTGTTGCCAAACGGACCGCTGAGTCCCTCGATCATGGCAATTTTGACCGGTGTGGTCTGTGCCGCAGCGCTGCCTGTGAAGACGCCGGTGGCCGCAGCCAAAGTAATACCCGCTGTCATTCCCGCTGTCGCCAGCACCCGCTTCAGCACCACTGAAACCTGTGACAAAGCCTTATTTTTCAAGGCCTTAGCCGTAAATTTATTCATTGATTTTCTCTCTTGAAATTTATTCTGCAGAACCTAGATGTGGTTCCATGCGACAGTTCTTTTACTACAACTGCCGCGAAGTGTAACGTATGCGACACCCGTCCTTATGTTGCTTTTTATATTTGCATATCAGGAGTTTTAATGATGTTTTACTCACCCGCTATGGTTCGCCGAGCTGCATTTAACCACGCTCTCAACAATACGTTAAACAACGCCTTGAGTGGCGCTGCCACACCCGCGACAGGCACACCCACCTTCGACCTGGCTCAGGACGACACCAGCTACACCTTCAGCTTTGACGTGCCCGGCATTGCCAAAGAGCAGCTCACCATCGGCATTGAAGGCAATGTGGTGCGTCTGGAGTCCGTCGCCGAAGCCAAACGCCAGTACAAAGCCGCCTACGAGCTGCCGCAAGACATTGATGTCTCGGCCAGTGAAGCCAAGCTGGAAAACGGCGTGCTCACCATCAAACTGGCCAAGCTGGTGCCGGTGAACAAGGTCACGCAGTTGCCTATTCACTAAGCTATTGAAAAGTAGCTTGATTCAAAGTTGCGCAAGTATCACGCTTGCGTGACCAGCGAATCCAAAGGCCAACGCGGTTTGACGTCAAAAGCGTAATCCGTGTTGGCTTTTTGCTGTCCGCTTTGCAGCCGCATCGCCGCCGCCATGGCGATCATTGCGCCGTTGTCGGTACACAGCGCCAGCTCGGGGTAATGCACCCGCACCCCGTTCAGCGCGCACACCGCGTTGAGTTGCTGCCGTAGCCGCTGGTTGGCACCCACACCGCCCGCCACCACCAGCCGTTTCAGCCCCGTTTGCAGCAGCGCCGTTGTCGATTTACGCACCAGCACATCCACAATCGCCGCCTGGGTCGACGCTGCCATATCAGCCCGCAACTGCGCTGAGAACTGCTCGACCGGCATGCCCTCGATATCCACCAGTTTCTTGATCTGCACCAGCACCGCTGTTTTCAGCCCAGCAAACGAGAAGTTCAAATCGCCACTGTGCAACAGCGGGCGCGGCAGTTTGAAGGCTTTTTCATTGCCCCCCACCGCCAGCTTCGCCAGCCCCGGCCCGCCCGGGTACGGCAGCCCCATCAACTTGGCCGACTTGTCAAACGCCTCCCCCGCCGCGTCGTCCACGCTTTCGCCCAAAATTTCGTACTTGCCCACGCCATCCACCCGCATCAA
>JAYVJL010000216.1:0-19523 GCA_043769295.1 Polaromonas sp.
TTGAGCTGGGCGCGGAACTGGGGTTCTTTGCCACGGCCACCGGCGCTGACTTTGACCACAAACACATCGGGCACGATGATGTTGCGCTGCACATCGGCAAATATGCGGCCCGGTTTGGGTTCCAGGCGGGTTATCAGCGCAATCGCGGCTTTGATCTGGCCTTCTGACTCGTGGCAGACTTGTACCAGACGCTTCAGGTCGCGCCGTGCCAGCAGGTCGATGGGTTGTTTGAGAATTTTCAGGGCGGCCTGGCAGATCAACACGGTGGCGGATTCGGCATCCGCCTCTTTTAGATGGCCTAGATCTGCCATACGGGCGCGCAGTTGCAGCGTTAAGCATTCGCTCAAATCCCGCGCACCGACCCCCACAGGTTCCAGGCTTTGCAGCAAACGCAGGGCCACGGTAAAGCGGTGTACCAGCTCGTCCTGCTGTTCCACATCACTGGGGTCGCCCAGACTTTGCGTCAACTGCTGCAAACTGTCTTCGAGGTAGCCTTCATCGTTGAGGGATTCGATCAAATAGCGCAGTGCGGCGCTGTCCACCTCGCTCAAACGCAGGGCCAGGGCCTGGCGATGCAGGTGGGCGGTGAGCGATTCCTGCTGACGGCCCAGCTCGGTGGCATCCAGGGTCGCGTCGGCGTTGCGCTGCTGGGTGCTCTCACTGGCGGGGGCGTCGCCCCCCCATTCGCTGTCGTCGGGGGATATGTCCACGCTGCCATCGCCGCCCCAGTCGTCGGGCTCGAACGTGGCTTTGTCGTCGCTGTCTACGGCTTGCGACTCCAACCGCGTCTCATGGCTGGATTCAGACCTGATTTGACCCCTATTTTCAGCATCAGCCGGCGTGAAATCTGCATAGTCTGCTATGGAATATGTAGTGTCTTGGGCATCGTCGGAATTGATCGGCTCGCTGGATTCGGCCTCGGTGGCCGTGGTGGCCGCTGATAGCCGCGCATCCGCTTGATCCAGGCCGTATTCTTCACGCGGCGCTTCGATGGCCTCCATCTCTAAAAAAGGGTTATCCATCAGCGCTTGCTCAACTTCCTGGCTGAGCTCAAGCGTGGACAACTGCAGCAGCCGGATCGACTGTTGTAGCTGGGGTGTCAGCGCCAAATGCTGCGAGACACGGAGAGATAACCCTTGCTTCATAGCAGGTACATCAGGCTCAAGCGCACCGCGCGAGCCTACATGGAGAAGTTCTCGCCCAGGTACACGCGGCGAACCTCGGCGTTGGCAACAATATCCTCGGGCGTGCCCTGCGCCAGCACATGACCATCGCTGATGATGTAGGCGTGGTCGCAAATGCCCAGCGTTTCGCGCACATTGTGGTCGGTGATCAAAACGCCGATGCCGCGCGACTTTAAAAAGGTGATGATGCGCTGGATTTCGATGACGGCAATCGGGTCGATACCCGCAAACGGCTCGTCCAGCAGGATGAAGCGAGGCTGCGTGGCCAGTGCGCGCGCGATCTCAACCCGGCGGCGCTCACCACCCGACAGAGACAGGGCGGACGAGTCGCGCAGATGCTCTACATGCAAGTCTTTCAGCAAGGCGGTCAGACGGGTTTCAATCTCAGCACTGCTCAGTGATTTGCCTGCGAGCTTGCCGTGTTGATGTTTTTGAAGCTCCAGTACAGCACGTACGTTTTCTTCCACGTTGAGCTTGCGAAAAATCGAAGTCTCTTGTGGCAGATAGCTCAAACCCAGACGCGAGCGGCGGTGGATCGGCAAATGTTCGACCGATTGGCCGTCGATCAAAATCTCGCCGGCGTCGGTGCGTATCAAGCCCACAATCATGTAAAAAGAGGTGGTTTTGCCGGCCCCATTGGGGCCCAACAGACCCACGACTTCCCCGCTTCGGACGAACAAGGACACGTCTTTAACGACTTGTCGGCTGCCAAATGATTTTTTGAGACCCGTCACCGCCAGCAGACCGTCCTGTGATACGGACCTGCCAGCAGCCTGGTGCTCAGTCGCGGCAAGTTCCACAGGCGCAGTGCCCAGTTCTTGCGAGTTGAACATGTTTACTTGCTCCCGCCGCCTATGCTGGTTGTGGGGCGCAAGGTGACTGTTGCCGCCGGGGTGGCAAGCGCCGCGCCGTTCGCTGCATTCGGTTTGGGACTCAAAATCGCACGCACGCGGCCACCGCCACTACCATCGGCGTTTTTACTGGCGCCGCCGTCCACGGTGTACACATCGGTGGTGTTGTCATACACAATCAGGCTGCCAGTGATTTCATCGTTCAGCACATCACCACGCAGGCGTTTCAAGATCGAGTTTTTGATGAGCTTGACCTTGTCAGCCCGGCCATCGTATTCAATGGTGATAGCTTCGCCTTCGATGTACTCATCCACCCCGTTTTCGCGCTTTTGTTTGAAAAAAGCCAGTTTGCCCGGCTCCGAGGCCACGGTGGCAAATTGGTAGCCTTCAGGGTCCTGTCGCACATCAATACGCGTACCGCGCATCAGGATGGTGCCTTTGGTGATGATGACGTTGCCAGTAAAGACGCTGGTTTGTTTCAAATCGTCGTATTTCAGGGCATCGGCTTGGGCGTTGAGTGGTTTGTCGCGGTCAGCTTTTTCGGCCATGGCCGAATGTGTAAACAAACCCAGGGTGACGAAAGCGGTGATGCTGAACAAGAATTTTGGGGATGTGGTCATGAAGGTGCTCATGTTTGGCTCGAATTGCTTTAAGGGTGCTGGTTGTAGCTGGTTATAAAGGGGGGCTGAACGGGCTGGCCAATGGTAAATCATTCAAGGCATGATTCTTGCTAAATGTTTGCAAATCAAGCTTAGATTTGATTGTAGCAACATCGTCCCCATGAAAAAGCCCGCTGATTTGCATCGCGGGCTTTTAGAGGTTTTTAAAAAGCTTTTAAGCGTTTTAAATCAAACGTCAAAAAGTGCAAGTTGTTAATCACTCTTTTTTTGCGCATAAAAATCAAGCGCCTTTGACTTCACTGGCCAATTGTTCCACCACTTGCAGGGCGCGTGTCATACCTTTGGCCAAGGTAGCGTCGGTATAAAAGCGACCCGCCACCCCCAAGGATGGTACGCCGTCGATTTTGAACGCATTGGTCAACTGCTTGGCTTTGGTAACTTTCGTATTGACGGCAAAGGAGTTGTAGGTGTCGACAAATTTCTTTTGATCAATGCCTTGCTTCACGGCCCAGGCCACGATGCCTTCTTGCGTGTTCAGGTTGATTTTTTCAGCGTGGATGGCGGTGAACACCTTGCGCTGCATGTCGTTCACACGACCCAGGGCCTCCAGCGTGTAGTACATTTTTTGCAAAGGAATGGCAGCATCGTTGAAGGCAACAGGTACGCGCTTAAAGCTGATGTTGGCAGGCAGGCGTTTCAACCAGGTTTCCAGCTCTGGCTCAAAAGCGTTGCAATGTGGGCACCAATAGCCGAAGAACTCGATCACTTCGACTTTGCCTGCGGCGGCGTCCACAGCGACAGGTTTGTCCAGAATCAGGTAGTCAATGCCTTGTTGCGGCTTGGTCATTTGGGCCAAACTGGAGGTGCTGCCGAGTGCGCTGACACCCAAACCCAAAGTCACAGTGGATGCGGCGGCTGCTAGCGTGAATTGACGACGTTGCATTGAAAAAGCTCCTTGACGAGAAAAAAAGATGTGAGAGTGAGACGGCAGAAAAGTTCAATAAATCAGTATGTTGCGGTCAGCGTTGTACGCGAACCAAAGCAGCATCCATGCCCGCACTGCTGAGTTTTTCTTTCATTCTGTCGGCATCATCTTCCTTGTTGAACGGACCACTGCGAACCCTGAAAACAGTGCGGCCAGACTGCTCACGCTCTGTTACTTTGGCATCCACACCCATGAGTGACAAACGCGCGCGTTGGGCCTCCGCGTCTTCCGGTGTGCGAAATGCGCCTGCTTGTACGAAATACATGAACGGTTCGACCGTTGGATTCGATGACTTGGTCGCCGCTTTTGTTTTTAGCAGATCACCCAAAGGATCGGCTTGCGTGGCTTTGGCATCTGCTTTGGTATCCGTTTTAGCGTCCGTTTTTGCTGTAGTGGTGGGGCTGGCTGCTGTGGTTGAAGGTTTGATTGTTGTTCCCGTTGCCGCTGCTGGTCCCGTTACGGCCGGTTTGGCGATTGGTTTGCCATCCGGACCCATTTCAGGCAAAACGGGAGGGCCAAGCACCACCGGAGCGGCTGGGCGGGCTGGATTTTTGCCATACAAAGCTGCGTTTGGATCCCAATCCTTGTTCTTTTTGGACTCTGTCGCGTCAGATTCTGCATTGTGTGATTGCCCTTTGTTGGCAAAGGTGGGTGGCGTTTTGGTGACGTACACCGCCACGGCCAAGGCTGCAGCCAAGCCCAGCACCACGCCTATCATCAGTCCCAAAACGGTCCCACCCAATTGCTTTTTCATATCGCTTGCCTTTTAGTTGCACTAACGCTTTTCAACGCGTTTGATTCATAACGCTTATCGTAAGCGTTCGGAATACTTCAATTGAACCAGAAATCCATGAAATGACCTCAAAATCACTTCAAAAAGTAACTTACATCTTGGCTGGCGCGCTGACGCCCAAGACCGCCAAGCCGTTGCGCAAGACTTGTGTCGTTGCGGCCACCAGTGCCAATCTCGCCATTTTCACCTGCACATCATCCACCAAAATGCGTTCGGCATCGTAGTAGCTGTGATAGCAGGCGGCCAGGTCGCGTAAATAAAAGGTCACATCATGCGGTGCAAAGTCGAGCGCGGCACTGGTCAGCATCTCAGGGTATTTGGCCAGTTGCAGCATCAAAGCCAAAGCTTGCGGACTGGTCAACGGGCTTAAATCCGCGGTTTTGAGGGTCTCAACATCACCTCCCCAGGTCGCCAGCACCGAGCAAATCCGCGCATGGGCGTATTGCACGTAGTACACCGGGTTGTCGTTGTTCTTGGCCAAGGCCAGGTCCACGTCGAACACGTATTCGGTATCCGGCTTGCGGCTGAGCAGGAAAAAGCGCACCGCGTCCTTGCTGGTCCATTCGATCAAATCACGCAGCGTGACGTAGGAGCCAGCGCGCTTGGAGATTTTGACCTCCTCACCCCCGCGCATCACCCGCACCATGGTGTGCAATACGTAGTCGGGATAACCTTGCGGAATGCCCACGTTGGCGGCTTGCAGGCCAGCGCGCACGCGGGCGATGGTGCCGTGGTGGTCGGTGCCTTG
Organism: Polaromonas sp.; assembly: GCA_043769295.1. Taxonomy (GTDB): domain Bacteria; phylum Pseudomonadota; class Gammaproteobacteria; order Burkholderiales; family Burkholderiaceae_C; genus Aalborgiella. Next base: position 5,182 of record JAYVJL010000216.1, read on the forward strand.
GATATTCACCGCTTTGGCAAAGCCACGCTGCCATTTGGTGATATGGTAGGCCACATCGGGGACGAAGTAGGTGTAACTGGGAGGAGCAGACGGCGCTTGATTTGTCTCATCCACAGGCGCAGACTTGCGCATCACACGGTCTTTGTCATCGCCGTAATCGGTCGATTTCAGCCACAGAGCGCCATCCTTTTCATAGGTTTTACCAGCGGCTTGCAGCATCTGCACGGCTTTGTCGACCAAACCGTCGGAGTACAAACTCGATTCAAGGTAGTAGTTGTCAAACTTGACTGAAAAAGCCTGCAAATCCAGATCCTGTTCGCGGCGCAAGTAGGCCACGGCAAATTCTCGGATCGACGCCAGATCATTCAAATCACCCGATGACGTGGTGCTGCGGTCATCCGCTGCAACGGTCTTTTTTGCTATGAAATCAGTAGCTATATCGGCAATGTAATCACCGTTATAAGCCGCTTCTGGCCACTGCGCATCGCCCGGCTTGAAGCCTTTGCCACGCAGCTGGGTGCTGTTGGTCAACGTGCCGATTTGCACACCCGCGTCGTTGTAATAAAACTCGCGATAAACATCCCAACCCTGGGTTTGGTACAAGTTGCAGATCGTGTCACCGAGTGCCGCTTGTCGGCCGTGACCGACGTGCAAGGGGCCGGTGGGATTGGCGGAGACAAACTCCACCATCATTTTTTTACCCAAACGAGCCTGGTCGCCAAAGTGGGTAGCGCCAGTCAACACTTCACGAATGACCTGCTGCTTGGCTTCGGGTTTGAGGCGAATGTTCAAAAAACCGGGACCAGCAATATCGATAGACTCGACCCAATGAGCAAACGGTTTTGTTTTTTGTAGCGCTTCACGCAGTGTTTCTGCTACCTGGCGCGGATTTTTGCCCAGCGGTTTGGCCAGTTGCATGGCTGCAGTCGAAGCAAAGTCGCCATGCGAGGCGACTTTTGGGGATTCAAAAGCTGCCTTGCCGGCAGCTCCGGGGAGCAAGTTATCCAGTTCGCTGGCCAAAGCCGCGAGCAAATCGTGTTTTAAAGAAAGCATCCAACGATTTTAAGGCGGTATTGACGACAAGATCTCCGCATTGGCTTCCCCGTTAGAAAAAGGGGGATTGTGGGGGATTTAAAACTTAAAACGGAATGTCGTCATCCATGTCGTCAAAACCGCTGGAAGCTTTGGATGCTGTTGGAGCAGGACGCTGCGCAGGGGCTTGTGCGGCTGCTCGCGGTGCCGCTGCCGGGCGGCTGTAGCTGCTGCCGCCGCCGCCTTCGTCTCCACTCGGTGCGCCAGCGCCTTGGCGGCTGCCCAGCAGTTGCATTTCGGTCGCTACGATGTCGCAGGTGTTTTGTTCATGACCGTCTTTGTTGGTGAACTTGCCGTATTTCAAGCGGCCTTCCACGTACAAAGGATTGCCCTTTTTCACGTATTCGCCCACGATTTCAGCCAGTTTGTCAAAAAAGGTAACCCGGTGCCATTCGGTTGTCTCGATGTTTTCACCGGTGTTTTTGTCTTTACGGCGGCTGGTCGTGGCGATGCTGATATTGGCCACTGCTTGGCCAGAAGGCAAATAACGAATCTCAGGGTCACGGCCACAATTGCCGACGAGGATGACTTTGTTGACGGATGCCATGTGGGGTATCTCCAAATGTTGTATTTATCTCAACCCATTATCCTACAAAGAATTGGGCTCTCTTGCCACCGTTTTCGGGGCGATCTTCGTCTATTTTCTTCGAGGATAATACATGCTAGTCAAATTATTACTTATTTTTTCGCATCTATGCTGTTTAACAACGTTTCAATCCACTCCGTCGCTCATTTAGAGGCCCCTAACCGGGTGACATCGGCAGACATCTCAGCCAGACTCGCCAAAACTCTGAAGCGATTGCGACTACCTTTGAACTACCTGGAACGAACAACGGGTATTGAAGAACGCCGCTTCTGGCATGAAAATACACAACCTAGTGATGCAGCGACGCATATTGCCGAGACCGTGATTCAAAAATCAAGGTTATCAAAAAATGATATTGGTGTCATTATCAATACCTCGATTACCAAGGATTTTATTGAGCCTTCCATTGCCGCTATTGTTCATGGCAATCTTAAATTATCGGCAAACTGCATCAATTTCGACGTGGGAAATGCATGTCTGGGATTTTTGAATGGCGTTCATGTGGCTGCTACCATGGTTGAAGGCGGGCAAGTGAATCACGCGCTTGTTGTGGCTGCAGAGAATGTTGGCGTAGGCGTATTGGCGACCATTGATCGTTTAGAGAAGGATGATGCCACACCGCAAGAAGTCCGCAACCAATTGGCGTCTTTGACTTTGGGTTCAGGGGCCGCTGCAATGGTTATTTCACGCCGCGATTTGGCACCTAAGGGGCATCCTATCCAGGGCTTGGTCGTACTGGCAGCGACTGAGCATAGTCGCTTGTGCTGTGCATGGGCAGATGCGATGAAGACTGATGCACCTAAAATACTTAAAAATGGAATAATATTGACTGAAAACACACTTCAAGAAGCTGAAAAACATTTGGATTGGAAATTCAAAGATATTAATGAATTCGCGATTCATCAAATAAGTAAAACACATTTACAGGTATTTGAAAAACAATTCAATGTTGAATCGAATAAAGTAATGTCAATCATTCAAGAATACGGCAATATGGGACCAGTATCGGTACCATTCATTGTGTCAAAACTAGAAGTCGCTGAACGCTTAACTCAAGGAAAAATGCTGCGAATTGTTGGGTCGGGTAGTGGATTAAACTGCATGGTAATGGATGTTCTGTGGTAAATAGATTTGATTATTACTACATTATTTTCTAAAATAATGGCATTCATATGATGAAGTTATCAATGAAAATGAATAATAAAACGACGCCAATTAATGTGCCTGTACTTGACTGGATGGAATCTGAGTCTGTAAAGCAAATCAAACAATCTGTAATAAAAACGACTTTTTCATCTTTTGTTGGAGTGGTTGTTTTATTGGCGTTATTGTATCCATATACAAATAATTATTTATTATGGACATGGACGGCACTTCATGCATTTGTTTTTCCAGCGCGATTTATATATTTTTCTCGCGACAATAAAAATATTACTTTAAATAGGTATTACAGCTTGTTGGTAATGTCTGCTGGTCTTGTCTGGGGGTCAACTGTATATCTTCTTTTTAATGAAGATCAATCAAGAATAGAGGCAATTGCCTTGTGCGTAATCATCATTTATGGAATGGTGTCAACCATTAATCTGTCACAACACTTGCGTTCTGTCCAAGCATTTTTGATTGGATATGGTGTTGGAATAGTCGGTGCGCTATTTGGAAATATTATTTTTCACTATAAAGGAATATTGTCAGGTGTAGATGTCATGTCGTTGATAGTCGCTATTTTATTTTTATTCATACTCTATAAATTTGGCAAACGACTCAATGCATCACACAATAATACATTTGAATTGCAATATCGAAATAATCATTTGATTGAATCTCTGAAAATAGAAAAACAAGTTGCAGTAGACGCTATTGAAGTTAAAAATCGGTTCATGGCCAGTGCAGCTCACGATATGCGTCAACCCGTTTTGGCTTTGGATTTATATACGGACATGCTTGTTGATGATCCCGAAGCATTGCCAACTATGTTGCCCAAAATCGCGGGAGCAACCAAGTCGGTCATCGTTATGTTTGACGCGTTATTTGATTTGGCCCGCATATCCATGAATCAGCTGACGCCAGAAAAGTCGTACTTTAATATCCATGAGATGATGGTTGAGTTGGGCATGCAATACCAGCCGGTGGCAAAAGCCAAGGGCTTGGAGTTACGTGTGCGCAATTATCCCAAGTATTGGGGCGTCAAAGATGATCCCATTTTATTAAAACGAATCTTTGGCAACTTGTTGTCCAATGCCATCAAGTACACAGACCAGGGCGCCATCTTGTTTGTTTGCAGATATGGTGAAAATCGTGGTTTTTGTATTGAGGTATGGGACACGGGTCTGGGAATCTCCCCCGACAAGCAACAAGCCGTTTTTTCTGAGTTTTACAAAAATCCTGAAAACTCTGGAACAACCGATGGTTTTGGTCTTGGTTTGGCGATCGTGGCACAGTTATGTGATTTGCTGGGGCATAAGCTGACGATGAAATCGTGCAGAGGTCGTGGGACGGTGGTATCTGTTCGATTGTCTGACGCTGCATTGATTTCTTAGAACTTAAATATCAATTGGCAGGAAAAAAGCGAAGGAGGCAAAGGAAAGGCGTGAAATTTCGCTTTTGCATCGCTTCGACTGCGGGTTTATCATAGAGGGTTGTCTTTTTAGAGCCTTTTGGCGAATATTTTGAATTCTTCCACTGAAACTCCCGCTGTTGCCGCATCTGTAGCCAGTTTTGAAGCTGCTTTCGATCAAGAACGAGCCGCCGCACTCTCGGTAAACGAATCCGATGGCCGCTACCTGGCGCAGGCTTTGGCGGCTCAAAAAATCAGCATTCGGGGGGCGCGAACCCACAATCTGAAGAATATCGACATTGATATTCCACGGAACCAGCTGGTCGTCATCACCGGTTTGAGCGGTTCTGGCAAGTCAAGTTTAGCGTTTGACACGCTCTACGCCGAAGGGCAGCGCCGCTATGTGGAGAGCTTGTCCACCTACGCGCGGCAGTTTTTGCAGCTGATGGACAAGCCGGATGTGGATGTGATCGAGGGCCTCAGTCCCGCCATCTCCATCGAACAAAAAGCCACCAGCCACAACCCGCGTTCCACCGTGGGCACGGTGACGGAGATTCACGACTACCTGCGGCTGCTGTTTGCACGCGCGGGGACGCCGTATTGCCCGGAACACAATTTAGCCCTGCAATCGCAAACCGTGAGCCAGATGGTCGATGCCGTGCTGGCGCTGCCGGTGGACACCAAATTGATGATTCTCGCCCCGCTGGCGCGTGAGAAAAAGGGCGAGTTTTTAGACGTCTTCGCCGCCATGCAGGCGCAGGGCTACGTGCGCTTTCGGGTGGAAGGCCAGGCTTACGAGTTTGACGATCTGCCAAAGCTCAAAAAAACCGAAAAGCACGACATCGACGTGGTGATTGACCGCCTAAAGGTCCGTGAAGACCTGAAACAGCGCCTGGCCGAGAGTTTTGAAGCGGCGCTGAAACTGGCCGATGGCCGCGCGATTGCGCAAGAGATGGACACTGGCGCTGAGCACCTGTTCAACGCTAAATTCTCCTGCCCCGTCTGCACCTACTCCATCAGTGAGCTGGAGCCGCGTCTGTTTTCGTTCAACTCCCCCGTGGGCGCTTGCCAAACGTGTGACGGTTTGGGACACATGGAGTTTTTTGACCCGACGAGGGTGGTGGCGTTTCCGAGCCTGAGCTTGGCCAGCGGTGCGATCAAAAGCTGGGACAGACGCAATGGCTACTACTTTGCGCTGCTGGAAAGCTTGGCCAAGCACTACAAATTTGACATTGAACAACCGTTTGAAAACCTGCCTGAGAGTGTGCAGCACGCGGTCTTGCAAGGTTCAGGTGAAGAAGAAATCAAGTTCAGCTACGTGATGGATTCAGGTTCTTTTGAAGGCAAAAAGCTCAGTAAAAAACACCCGTTTGAAGGCATCATCCCCAACATGCAGCGGCGCTACCGCGAGACGGAATCAAGCACCGTGCGAGAGGAATTGTCGCGTTACCGGGGCTCGCAGTCCTGCACGGCTTGCAAGGGTTCACGCCTGCGCATCGAGGCACGGCACGTCTATTTGGTCAATGATTCCGTTCATCCTGAGCTGATCGAAGGGGAGGCTTCGACAAGCCCAGCCCGAACGGGCGGGGGAGAATTGCAAACGGATAAAAAATCAATTTTCGAAATCAGCCACTGGACGCTGCGCGAGAGTTTTGCCTACTTCAATAGCTTGCAGATGCATGGCTCCAAAGGCGAAATTGCCGGCAAAGTGGTGCGCGAGATTGGTTTGCGGCTCAAGTTTCTGAACGATGTGGGATTGAACTACCTCAGCTTGGACCGCAGCGCCGAGACGCTCAGCGGCGGTGAGTCGCAGCGCATCCGCCTGGCGTCGCAAATCGGCTCGGGGCTGACGGGCGTGATGTACGTGCTGGACGAGCCCAGCATCGGCCTGCACCAGCGGGACAATGACCGGCTCATCAGCACCTTGAAGCACCTGCGCGACATCGGCAACAGTGTTCTCGTCGTCGAACACGACGAAGACATGATGCACGCGGCTGACCATGTGATCGATATGGGCTTGGGCGCGGGCGTACATGGCGGGCGGGTGATTGCACAGGGCACGTTTGAAGAAGTTAAAAACAATGCCGAGTCGCTGACAGGCAAGTATTTGTCGGGTGCGCTGAAAATTGAAGTGCCTAAAAAGCGCACACCATGGTTGCCCACAGTGAAAGCGGAAACAGTGGCTGCGCTGAAAAAGCCAGCGAAAATAGCATCAAAAGCACCTAGCAAAGCAGCCTTGGCCTGGGCTGACCGCAATGCCCACCATCTGGCGACACAGGGCGATTTGCAGGCGCTGCGGGTCATCAACGCGACGGGCAATAATCTGAAGGGCGTCAGTGTGGCGTTTCCGGTGGGCTTGCTGACCTGCGTGACAGGTGTCTCGGGTTCGGGAAAATCAACCTTGGTCAACGACACGCTCTACACCGCCGTGGCGCGCCAGTTGTACCGCGCCCATGAAGAGCCAGCGGCGCATGAGGAGATTCAGGGCATCGAGCATTTCGACAAGGTCATCAATGTCGACCAGTCCCCCATTGGCCGCACGCCGCGCAGCAACCCGGCCACCTACACCGGCATGTTCACCCCGATCCGTGAACTGATGGCCGAGATGAACTTGGCAAAAGAACGTGGTTATGGCGCAGGACGTTTCAGCTTCAACGTGGCCGGTGGCCGCTGTGAAGCCTGTCAGGGCGATGGCGTCAAAAAAGTCGAAATGCACTTTTTGCCCGATGTCTACGTGCCCTGCGACGTGTGCGTGGGCATGCGTTACAACCGCGAAACGCTGGAGGTGATGTTCAAAGGCAAAAACATCGCCCAGATTTTGGAGCTGACGGTGGAGGCTGCGTTTGAGTTCTTCAAAACCGTGCCCACCATCGCCCGCAAGCTGCAAACGCTGCTGGACGTGGGGCTGTCCTACATCAAGTTGGGGCAGTCGGCCACCACACTGTCGGGCGGGGAGGCGCAGCGCGTCAAACTGGCGTTGGAACTGAGCAAACGCGACACTGGCCGCACGCTGTACATCTTGGACGAGCCGACGACGGGCCTGCATTTTGCCGACATCGCTCTGCTGCTCAAGGTGCTGCACCAGCTGCGCGACGCTGGCAACACCATTGTGGTGATTGAGCACAATCTGGACGTGATTAAAACGGCCGATTGGTTGATAGACATGGGGCCTGAGGGCGGCGCGGGCGGCGGGCAAGTCGTGGGTATGGGTACGCCGGAGGATATTGCAGTGAACGAGGCTAGCTTTACGGGGCATTATTTGAAGCGATTGCTCTCATGAATGATCGAATTACATCAATAATGACGGCATGAAAGTCAAATTCACCAAAATGCAGGGCGCCGGCAACGACTTTGTCGTGCTGGACGAGACGCGTGGGCGCTTGAATTTGAGCGTGGCGCAGTACCAGTTTTTAGCCAATCGCCACTTTGGCGTCGGTGCAGACCAGATTTTGTCGGTTCGCGCTGCGCCAGAAGGCTCACAAGATATCGATTTTTCGTATGCGATTCACAACAATGACGGCTCTGAAGTGGAGCATTGCGGCAACGGCGCACGCTGCTTTGTGCGCTTTGTGCGCGACCAGGGGCTGACAACCAAAGATGTGATCATGGTGCAAACCATGAACCGGATCCTGGAGCTACGCGCCACGCCGGATGGGCAAGTTACCGTCAACATGGGTGCGCCGCAGTTTGAGGCCAGCAGCTTGCCGTTTGAGCCTGCGGGGCTGGAAACGCAGCAAAAAGGTCTGGCGCAGCTGTTTTCACTCGATTTACGTGAAAATATGCCTAAAAATGTCTCGAATATGCCTATAGCCGGCGTAAATGATAACTATACTGCTATTAAAAATATAGTAAATATCGCGATTGTTTCCATGGGAAATCCACATGCGGTGCAGCTGGTGGACGAAGTGGACACGGCGGATGTCGAGCAGATCGGACCCTTGGTCGCCAAACACGCACGTTTTGCACGCGGTGTGAATGCGGGGTTTATGCAGATTGTGAGCCGTTCGCAAGTCCGACTGCGGGTTTATGAGCGCGGCGCGGGCGAGACGCTGGCTTGCGGTACGGGTGCCTGTGCAGCGGTGGCGGCGGGCATTCGCCAGGGTTTGCTGGACGGCAGCGTGGAGGTCTCGACCCGTGGCGGCCTGTTGCATATTGTGTGGGCGGGTGGCGAGGCACCGGTGATGATGACCGGGCCGGCGACCCGGGTGTTTGAATCTGAGATTGACGTTCCCGCCGTTTAAGCACCGGCCTTGGCCGTTTTAAAATAATTCCTTTGTAAATCATTGACTTACCATGACGCTATCTTCCATGAAACCTTCTTTGAATCCTTCCTTGAATCCCATCACCGAGCAAGATATCGCCGACTTTTTGGTCAACACCCCTGATTTTTTTGAGCGCCATGCCGATTTGCTGTCCACGGTACAACTCAACAGCGGTCACGGTAAACGTGCGGTGAGTCTGCAGGAGCGCCAGGCGGAGATGCTGCGTGAAAAAATCAAGGTGCTGGAGCGCGGTTTGATGGACATGATCCGCTACGGCAATGAAAACATGCAGATCGCCGACAAACTGCAGCGCTGGACGCGCCAACTGCTGCTGGCCACGCAGGCGCGGGAGCTGCCCGAGCTGTTGGTGAGCAACATCAAAAACGAGTTTTCAGTGCCGCAAGTCGCCGTCAAGGTGTGGGGGCTGGATGCGAGCTACGCAGATGAGGCTTTTGCAACGGGTGCGAGCGAGGATGTGAAGGCCTTCACCACCTCCTTGAGCCTGCCCTATGTGGGTTTGAATTCTGGTTTTGAGGCGGCGGCTTGGCTGGGTGATGCGGTGCAGGCCGTGTCGGTCGCCTTGATTCCGCTGCGCGCCAGTGGCAAAACGGAGGCTTTGGGCTTGCTGGTGTTGGCATCCCCGGATGCGCAGCGCTTCAACGCCAGCATGGGCACCGATTTTTTGGAGCGGATTGGCGAGATTGGCAGCGCTGCGCTGTCGCGTTTGCAGAGCGCGGCTGTTTGAGCGGTTTCGTTTACGTGCAGGTTTGAGACTGGGAGTTGTTCGTTGTGTCTTTGATGGAACCCTTGGTCGAGCGGTATTTGGAGCATGTGCGGGTGGAAAAGCGCCTGGCCGAACGCACGGTCACGCTGTACTCGCTGGATTTGCACAAGCTGAGTGAACTGGTCAAACCCGATGGCCTGGACCTGTGCCAGGTTAAAAACAACCACATCCGCCGCTGGGCCGCCCAGATGCATGCGCAGGGACGCTCCAGCCGGGGGATTGCGCTGATTTTGTCGGGCTGGCGCGGGTTTTATACCTGGCTGGGGCGCGAAGGGCTGGTCACCAGCAACCCGGTGCAAGACGTGCGCGCCCCCAAAGCCGCCAAACCCCTGCCCAAAGCGCTCAGTGTGGATGATTCCGTTCAACTCGCCAGCTACCACAACGAGGCTGAAAACCCGTGGCTGGAGGCGCGTGATGCGGCCATGGTGGAGCTGCTCTACGGCAGCGGCTTGCGGGTTGGGGAGCTGGTGGGTCTGGACGCGGTGGCCACGGCGCAATCGCGTGGCTGGGTAGATATGCAGGCGGCTGAAGTGCATGTCTTGGGCAAAGGCGGCAAGCGTCGCACGGTGCCAGTCGGTAGCAAGGCCCTGCAGGCTTTGGAGGCATGGTTTTTGCTCAGAGCCGATGTATTTATGAACGATTTAGCTATAAAAAATGTAGCAATTGCCTTGTTTTTAGGACGCCATGGTACGCGGTTGAGCGCCCAGTCTGTCTGGCAGCGTTTAAAGCGCCGCAGCTTGCTGGCCGGCTTGGCCATGCCGGTGCACCCGCACATGCTGCGTCACTCGTTTGCCAGCCATGTGCTGCAGTCCAGCAGCGATCTGCGCGCGGTGCAGGAATTGCTGGGGCACACCAACATCACAACCACGCAGGTTTACACGCGACTGGATTTTCAGCATCTGGCCAAAGCTTACGATGCCGCGCATCCGCGCGCCAAAATCGGCAAAACCAAGCCTTAATGAGGTCTAAAGATCGTGACTGGTGACATAAACAGTGGTCAAAGGCAAGTCAAGCCAAATCGACCTTGATTTGACGGCTACACTGCCCCACATATTTCGTTTTTAGTAAATCTTCAGATAACAGTGCAGGTAAATTTATGAGTCTCATCCCCGTCACCATCCTCACCGGCTTTCTAGGCTCAGGCAAAACCACGCTGTTGAAGCGCATTTTGACCGAAGCGCATGGCCAGAAAATCGCCGTGATTGAAAACGAATTCGGTGAAGAAAACATAGACAGCGACATTTTGGTCTCAGACACCACGGAAAACATCATTCAAATGAGCAACGGCTGCGTCTGCTGCACCATTCGTGACGATTTACGGGTGACTTTGCAGGATTTGGCCGAAAAAAAGCGCAAAGGCGAACTCACGTTTGACCGAGTGGTCATCGAAACCACGGGTCTGGCCGACCCCGGCCCCGTAGCGCAAACCTTCTTCATGGACGAAGAAATCGCCGAACAATACCTGTTGGACAGCATTTTGACGCTGGTTGACGCCAAACATGCCCAAACCCAGCTGGACGAGCGCCTGGAAGCACGCCGGCAGATCGGGTTTGCCGATCAAATCTTCATCAGCAAGACCGATTTGGTGACCAAAGGCGAAGTTGATGACCTGATGCACCGCCTCAAGCACATGAATCCACGCGCCCCGCAAAAAGCGGTGCATTTTGGTGAGGTGGCGATTGCCGATGTGTTTGATCTGCGCGGTTTTAATCTGAACGCCAAGCTGGACATCGACCCTGATTTTTTAACCGATGACCACCAACACGACACCAGTCCTGCCGACCCTGATAATCTCGGGCCGTTTTTGGGTGAGCACAAGTCACATAAACACCATGTGCATGACGACGATGTCAAAAGTTTTGTCTTCAAGTCAGACAAATTTTTTGACGCTGCCAAACTGGAAGACTTTTTGGGCGCTATCGTGAATATTTACGGCCCCCGCATGTTGCGCTACAAAGGTGTGCTGAATATGAAGGGAACGGACCGCAAGGTGATTTTCCAGGGCGTACACCAGCTGATGGGCAGCGATTTGGGACCCTTGTGGGCCCGGGACGAAAAACGCAACAGCAAAATGGTGTTTATTGGGATTAATTTACCAAAAGACATCTTTTTGCAAGGTATGGAGCAATGCCTGGTTTAAATGGCTGCTGCAGCGGCTACAATCGCGCGCCGGTGACATATTGGCAAACAGCCGTAAACGAAGTTTTACCTTGGGCAACCATTGCGCTGACAGAGTGATTTATTTTGATACATGATCCGGCCTTGCTAGGAGACAAAAAAATGAAAATCGCAACTAAAAAGTTGACTGCAACCTCGACTGCAAAAGCGCCGATAAAAGCGCCGATAAAAGCCAAAGCGCCTGTAAAAAGTGCGCCCAAGACGGCAATAAATAACGTCAAGCCGGCAGTTAAACCCCTCAGCAAACCGGTCGCCAAACCCATCATTCAAGCTGTAAGCAAGCCTGTAGCGAAGAAAGCAGTGACCAAAGTCATACCCAAGTCGGTAAAAACAGAGGCACCAGCCGTCTCCAACGTAAAAGCCAGGCCTGTGGCTAAAAGCGCAAGCGTTAAAATCAAGGATCAAGCCATTCCAACGAAGTTATCTAAAAAAGCTACACCAGAGGTCGCCCAGACCAGAACCAAGGCTGATTCCAAGCCCAAAGTAGCTCCTGCCAATTCAACATCTCCCATGCCCATCACTTTAAAAACAGCTGCCCCTTCGGCATCCAGTACAGTACAAGCCAGTCCCGCTGCGACGAAAGCCAGAACTTCCCGTTTGGCGCAATTGACCGTTCCTTCCATGGCGCAAACAGTGGCGTCTACCGCTGCGAAATCAAGCTATGGCCCTGCCGCAGCGGCTCAGGTATTGGTGCCACCACCACAGTTCGTCGCCAAACAGAACCCTAAACTGGCCAACAACTGGAAAACCAGGACGGCTGAAGAGCTGACGGACGAAGAAGTGCTGGCGATGCCCAATGCCGAATACATGAACATCAAACAAATGATGTTTTTCCGCTTGAAGTTGATCCACTTGAAAAAAGGCATTCTTGAGAGCGCTGGTGCGACGACCGAGCATTTGCGTGATGAGTCTGCTGTGGTGCCCGACCCTACGGATCGTGCCACGATTGAGGAAGAGCATGCCCTGGAGTTGCGTACCCGCGACCGTGAGCGCAAACTGCTCAAAAAAATCGAGCAATCCATCTCGCGTATTGATGCGGGTGACTATGGCTATTGCGATGAAACGGGCGAAGCCATTGGCGTTGGCCGCTTGCTGGCACGACCCACGGCTACGCTGTCTTTAGAGGCACAGCAGCGCCGCGAATTGAAACAAAAGATGTTTGGTGATTAAGCGACAACACAGTCATTAACGCTGATTAGCGCGGATTAATGCAGTTTTAGCATGAGCCTGTTCAAACAAGTTACACATATTTTTCGGAATCCAGTTCGGAGTTCATTGCCAACAGCTCCGAATCTTGGTGGCGTACCGCTGGCTGAGACAGCGACGTCCGGCAAAGATCTGAGTGTCGATGCCAAGCGTGCTTGGCTGGTTCGAAGGCGCGAGTTCAGTAAATTGCGGGTTTTGCGTCTGCAACAGGCAGATCCCGATGCCGTTCAAAGACCGCCGTTCTTTTTGACGAGCGTTTTGTTGAAAAGTGAAGAGCGCGTATCCACTTTAAAAAAAATCGACGAAATTGAAGCGCAAATGTCGATGCAATGGTGGAAAACTGACCGCCTGGATCTGACGAAGGACGTCTAAATTCGCATTCGGTTTTGACTTGCGAAGCCATGAAGCGCTTGCCGTGTCGCTGCTTTAGTTAATCCACGCTATTCCTGAGTTAAGCCGTAACAATTTTTACAACCTGATTGCAATGATGAGGTGCTACTTTCATTGATTGCTGTAAGTCGTTATGTCTCAATGATTTTTTCTTTTAATTTTTTAAAATGATCGCCTAAGTCTTTGATTTAATTGAAATATTTGCCTTAAAACAGATTGCGTGCTTTGAAATTCCTGATATAGTGGAAAAAAGTGCAATTTTGTGGGTCAAAGTGCATTCAATAAGTATCTTAGGCTTATCAACTTACTCGGGTGCATCACAGTGTTTTTAGGGGCTTCATCATTAAGTTTAGATGCGAAAGGACGGCTCTCTGTGCCGACCCGGCATCATGACGCCTTGATGACTTCTGCAGGTGGGCACATGGTGGTCACCAAGCACCCGCATGGCTGCCTGATGATCCTTCCGCGTCCGGAATGGGAAAGCTTCAGTGCAAAAATTTCTGCACTGCCCATGTCGTCTTTGTGGATCAAGCGGATATTTTTGAGCAATGCCATGCCAGTCGAGCTTGACTCAACGGGGCGCATTCTTATTTCTCCTGAATTGCGTGAAGCTTCTGGTATCACCCGAGAAACAACGCTGCGCGGCATGGGTAACTACTTTGAGCTTTGGGATAAACCCACTTATGAAGCGCATGAAATGCGCGAGATGAAGCTCATGCAGGACAAGATGCCTGATGCACTTGAGGATATTTCGTTTTGAACACCGTTGTGAGCAGCGTGCTGACGCATACCACGGTCTTGCTGGAAGAGGCCGTGGACGCTTTGATCACCAGCAGTGACGAGACCTACGTCGATGGTACGTTCGGCAGAGGCGGGCATACCCGTTTGATTTTGTCGAAACTATCTTCCTTGGGAAAAGTAGTTGTTTTTGATAAAGATCCAGATGCGATTGCAGTGGCTATTGCTATCGATGATGGGCGTTTGTCTACTCGGCACGAAGGCTTTAAAAATTTAAGTGCACTTCCTGCTGCCAGTGCCGCAGGTGTACTTTTGGATTTGGGGATCAGTTCCCCTCAAATTGACAATCCTGCGCGAGGTTTTAGCTTTCGGTTTGATGCGCCGCTGGATATGCGCATGGACACAACACGTGGACAAAGTGTTGCGCAATGGCTGGAAACGGCAGATGTAACCCAATTGACGGAGGTGATACGTGACTACGGTGAAGAACGGTTTGCTAGCTCAATTGCAAAGGCGATTATTACTCGCCGACAGGAACGGGGCCCAATTTCA